>CAMDPX010000151.1 GCA_945905295.1 Planctomyces sp. SH-PL62
TGGATTCGCTCAAGACCGGGGGGCTGACGCCACCCCGCTCGCCTGTCTCACGCATGGACGTACGAGTAAGGAGGGGCGTCTGCGGCGCGGCGGGAGGAGCCGGCGGCGGAATGAAACCTGCCTCGAATACCTTTGCTCCGCGCGGTTGAGCTTCGTCTTGAGTGGTCGGTGGCCGTATGGCCTCGGCCGCAATGCGAGACGCGCTGTCCATGCCAGACGCCGTCAATACCGGAGGACGCGCGGCGATCGCTGGCGGTGTCATGTGACTCACCGGAGGCGCGCCGGCTTTCGACGACAAGGCGCGCGGACCACTCACAATCGGCACGGAAGCGCGAGCGGGGGGCGAAACAACGGCGGTCGGCGCGGGTCTGCTGGCGGGTGGAACGAATGTCGTCTGGCCTTTTCGCAGTGGTCCGATCACCTTGGGCTGCACAGTCAATTCGCGCCGATCCGCAACTGGGCGTGTGAGCGGCTTGGACACGGCGGCGCGCCAGTCTTGACTGTGCAGGCAGCCCGACAGGCCGAGGCACAGCCAACTGGCCCACTGAGTCCATCTCCAAAACGGATGCCGCATGACACGCACTCACCGAATCGTGGCCAAAACTCGCGCAGCCTCGCCGCGCGGCGTCCGCGCAAAGGCGGAGGTATCGGGTTTATCGGTTCGGCAAGCTGTCCCGGTTCACGTCATTCTGCCGATCACGCAATCTAGGTGACCTTGAGCGATCACAACGAGCGGCAAGAACTGCCGCCACACTCATCTCGTAGGGCGGACAATCCTGTCCGCTCTGATGACGGACAGGATTGTCCGTCCTTCGTTGGGTTGCGGTTCGGCCACTTTGGATGCGGCTCGGCCGAGTTGTATCACCGCTGACTGCGTTGCCTTCACCGCGACCTGCTCTATTATCCGGCCCAATCCCTAGAATCCGGCGAGCAACGTCATGCGGTGGTGTCTGCGATTCACACACTCGGCTCGGCAGCTTTGCCGCCACTCCATGAGTTGGCGGACGGCACGGCTGTTCTGCGCCGCGTGGTTCACGCTGACGTCGATCGGATTGCCGGTCAGCCTGTCGCAGATGAGCGAGAAAAGCTGTGCTCGGAAGGCCGGTTCACAATGCCGGTGCTCTTTGACCAAGCGGATGGCCGGAACCTGCTGTTGCAGTCGCGAGGCCCAGCCACAACTCGCGAAGACCTGTTGTAGCGTCAAAAAGCCGGTGCCGAGGTTGTCTGGTTCGGCCCCGTCGGCTGGCTGTTCGCAGGCAACAGTGAAAGTCTCGCAGGCAACAGTGAAAGTCGAACTCAGTATTTCTCGTTGTGATTGCGGTGCGGATTCCCCCGCAGGTTTGTCGCTGATCCCAGAGCCTCGTTTGCCGGCGACGGTGTCGGCGGTTTCCGTGCCGGAAACAACCGTCGCGTTTGTCACGCTCCCCGCGGAATGGGTTGAGAGTGCGCTGCTTCCGCCCCCCGTGCCGCCGCCGAAAGTCGTCCTCTAAGACGTCTCTGTTGTCGGGCCGGTTGAGGTTTGCACTCGTCGAGTGTCATGACCGCGCGCGGTAATTGTGGCGTCTGATGTCGTGCTTGTTCGTTTTCCTCCCCAAGACATCAGAGGACTCTTTCCATGCAGACTCTTTTTCCGCGCCGAGTGCGCGGTTTTACGCTCATCGAACTGCTCGTTGTCATTGCCATCATCGCGATCTTGATCGCGCTGCTGTTGCCTGCCGTACAGAACGCTCGTGAGGCGGCGCGGCGTAGTCAGTGCAAGAACAACCTCAAGCAGTGGGGATTGGCTCTGCAAAACTACGAAGGGACGTTCCGAGCGTTTCCGCTGACGAACGCTCAAAATTACTTGCCGAATACGCAGGGCTTTTCGCCGCAGGCTCGGCTGCTGCCCTATCTGGAGCAGGCTAATCTGCAAAAGAAGCTCGACTTCGCTCAGCCAGCGTTCACGGGGCCGTTCAACGCGCTGGTTCCAAATCCGCAGTTCGCGGCGGTCTTCGCTCAGATGCTTCCCGTGGCGCTGTGTCCGAGCGATCCTGCGCCGGCACAGAATGCCGGGACCGGCGGTGCGATCTACTGCGGCATCAACTACATGGTCAGCTACGGCAGCGGGACCGGCGCGAAATACGATCTTCGTTGGCGAACGGACGGCATTGTCTATGAGAACTCGAACTCCACGTTCAGTGACATCAAGGACGGCACCTCGAACACGATCGCCATGAGCGAATCAGTTCGCAGCGTGGGCGCGGACCTCACGTTGCCGGCCGGGACGCTGCCGCCGTTCCCGTATCAATCGACGCTCAATGGGTCGTCGGGGGTCAGTGCTGCGCTGCAGGCCGCACAGGGACTTGCTCCAACCGGAGGCCCTTGGTCGGCGTTCAACGTCGGCGGAGTCATTCAGAATCCCAACCTCATCACGGTTTGGCCAACGATGACCAGTTGGCGCGGAGCCGCCAGCGCGGCACTGCGTGGTCGTGGAACTAGCTGGGCGCATTCCGGAGCGATCAGCACGCTGACGAACGGCTACAGCCCGCCGAACAGCCGCATCCCGGACGTCGTGACGCACTTCACCGGCTTCTTTGGTCCACGCAGTTTTCACGATGGCGGCGCTCATGCGCTGGTGTGTGACGGATCGGTGCGTTACTTGAGCAACAGTATCGACACCGCCATGCACCGCGCGATTCATAGCCGAGACGGTCGAGAACCCGTGAGTCGTTTCTAAAAAACGGAAAGCCCATCATGGTTTCAACCTCACGCCGCGCCGCTTTCACTCTGATCGAGCTTCTGGTCGTCATCGCCATCATCGCGATCTTGATCGCGCTGTTGTTGCCCGCGGTTCAGGCCGCCCGCGAGGCGGCGCGCCGGGCAGAGTGTCGCAACAATCTCAAGCAGTTTGGCCTCGCGTTGCACAACTATGCCGGCACACATCAAGTCTTGCCGCCGGGATATCTCTACAAGTCCGATCCGAACGGCAACGCGATGGGCTTCGGCTGGGGAGCCTTGATTCTGCCGACGCTGGAGCAAGGTTCCCTGTATCGCCAGTTCGACTTTGGCAAAGCCGTCTGGGACAACGCCAATACTGCTCCACGAATGCGGCAATTGCGAGCATTCCTTTGTCCCACCGATCCGATTTCCGCGCAGTCGTTCGTCAGCATGGGCGGTCCGCCGGCAGAGCAATATGCGATGGGCTGTTACGTCGCCAATTTCGGACCGCCCGATTTGGACGCCAATCAGGAACAGCGAGACGGCGTCTTCAGCCGAAACAGCGCGACGAAGATGGCCCATATTTCGGACGGGCTTTCGCAAACGCTGTTTGTCGGAGAGCGAGTCAATGGTCCCTTTCGCATCGGAGCCTCGCACGGCAACCACTTCGCCTACGAAACCACCTGGTGCTGTGCCGTGCGTGAAACGACCGATCCCACTGACGACCACGGCCACATGGTGCTCTTCCAGTCCAGTCACCCGCCCAATGACGCTCAAAGCGATGACCGTGATGTCTCCTCGGCTCACGATTCCATCTCGCATTTCTTGATAGGAGACGGTCACGTCCGAGCTCTCAGCGTGAATATGAACCTGGCCGTGTACCAAGCTCTCAGCACTCGCGCGGGCAAAGAGACCATCGCTGCCGAGTGACGATGACCGTCCCGAAGTCGCCCAAAATCTTCAGAGGAGTTCAACACATGAAAGCGATCTACCACATATTGATTTGCGGAATTATCGCCGTTCTGGGCCTGTTGTCTTCGAACTTGCTGGCTCACGACACCTGGGTGCAGACCAACACGAATTTGATTCGTTCTGGCGACGCCGTCCACATTGACTTGATGCTCGGCAATCACGGCAACGAGCATCGCGATTTCAAGCTCGCCAGTAAGGTTTCACTGGAGGGTTGCTCGTTGCGAGTGATCGCTCCCGGCGGCAAACGCTACGACTTGAAAGACCGCTTGACCGATACCGGCTACACGCCGAAGGAAGGCTTCTGGACCTCGCGTTTTGTCACCTCTGTGCCGGGGCTGTATGTGGTCGAACACGCGGTTGACAAACTGGTCAATCACGGCACGCCGGCGCGTTCGCTCAAGAGCGCGAAGACTTTGTTCGTGGTTAGCAAGTCGCTCGATAGGGTGCCGCAAGACAATCCGGGATTCGATCGCGCCTTCGGGCACGCATTGGAGATTGTCCCCGTCACGAATCCGGTCACGCCGATGGGACCGGGACAAAAGCTGACCGTCAAGCTGCTGCTGAAAGGTCAGCCGCTGGCAAACTCGCAGGTGTCGTTCATTCCTCGCAGCGAGACGCTGACTGAGGTTTTCGACGACCGCTTTGAACGCAAGACCGACGCGAACGGCTTGGCCAGCTTTGCTCCCAAGTCC
Source organism: Planctomyces sp. SH-PL62 (assembly GCA_945905295.1). GTDB lineage: Bacteria > Planctomycetota > Planctomycetia > Planctomycetales > Planctomycetaceae > SXKJ01. The sequence continues at coordinate 4,362 of CAMDPX010000151.1, forward strand.
GGTGACTACTATTTGGTCGTGGCTCATCTGAAAACCGACGAAAGCGGCGACGGATACGAGGCGACATCGTACTCGGCCACGCTGACCGTCTTTGTCCCGGAGATTTGTCCGTGCTGCGGCGAGTGACGTGGGCGTGTCAGTTTCATGAGCGAGGACTAAACTCGCTCGATGATGACCACACCTTCCGACAAACCCGACCGACGAATTCTTGATCCCGTTCTCCAGCGCGAGTTCGCGGTGGAGATCGTACGCCGCTTAAAGCACTCTGGCTTCACCGCACTTTGGGCTGGCGGGTGCGTGCGCGATCATCTGCTCGACAAGACGCCGAAAGACTACGACGTCGCGACCAATGCGACGCCCAAGCAAGTGCGAAAGATCTTCGCGAAGCTCAAGACGCTCGACGTGGGGGCCAGCTTCGGGGTCATCATCGTCGTCGGACCGCGCGGGGCGGGCGAAGTCGAGGTCGCCACGTTTCGCAGCGACGGCTCATACACCGACGGCCGGCGGCCCGATTCGGTCACGTTCAGTACGCCGGAGGAAGATGCTCAGCGGCGGGACTTCACGATCAACGGGATGTTCCTCGATCCGCTCGAACACAAAGTCCTGGACTTCGTCGGTGGCGAACGGGATCTGAGCCAAGGTTACATCCGCGCGATTGGCGATCCGCATGACCGGATGCGAGAAGACAAGCTCCGCATGTTGCGAGCGGTTCGCTTCACGGCTCACTTGGAGTTCGGACTCGCTCGCGCGACGAAGGCCGCTGTCACGGAGATGGCTTCGGAAATTCACGTTGTCAGCGCCGAGCGGATCGCGGCGGAACTGCGACGAATGCTGACTGACCAACATCGGCATGTCGCCATCGAGTTGGCCGATGAGGTCGGCCTCTTGCGAGAGATTCTGCCGGAAGTGGTGGGACTGCGAACCGGAGTTGAGGATCTGGAGCCGGGCCAGGTTCGGTCAGAAACCGAACGTCCAACGCCTCGAGTCGAACTGGTCCGTGCTTCGTCGCGCAGTCCGCGCCTCGCCGCCCTGCGTCTGCTTCAAGAGCCGTCGTTTGAACTGGCCTTCGCGGTGCTGTTGCTCGGCGTGTCGAATGTCGAGGTCATCTGCCGTCGCTTGAAGTTGTCGAACGATGAACTCGAAAAGACCGCGTGGCTCGTGCGGCAGCAAGAGGCTTTGCGGGAGGCGGACAAGCTCAGCCTCGCCAAGCTCAAGCGGTTACTGGCGCATCCGTTTCGCGACGACCTGTTGGCGCTGACGCGAGCGACGTTGCTTGCCGAGCAAGGCGACTTGCACCAGGTTCTGTTCTGCGAACGATTCGTCGAAACGACCCCGCCCGAAATTCTCAATCCGCCGCCGCTCGTGACGGGCGACGATCTGATCGAACTTGGCCTGCGACCCGGACCGCGCTTCAAACAAATGTTGGACGAGGTGCGTGACGCGCAACTCAACTGCGAATTGACCGATCGCGCCGCGGCGCTGGAATGGGTGACGTCTCGTCGCGATGAGTGATTCATTTTGGGTAGGCTGGTTATTTGCCGCTGTAAGAAGTGCCCGACGAATGAAAGGAGACGACGAATGTCTCGGCGGCTATTGAAATTCGTCGTCTCCTTTCATTCGTCGGGCACCTTTCCCTCGACGGACCATCAAACTCGCCCCGCCCCATGAACGCGATCCCGATACTTTCGGAACAACTTTCATGCGATACATGCCGTTGACGGTCATCGGAGTCATATTCGCATTGAGCGTTTCTCACGCGGCGGAGCGGCCGTTGCTCAAGGCCGGTTACCTGCCGTTCTCTGCGAAGATCGGCGTCGCAGCGAAGATGCGCGAAGCGGGGCTCAACGCCGTCTGGCCGAAGATCACCAGCTTTTCTCCATCCGGCGACGATGACCGCGTGATGCCTCGGCTGGAAACGTGGTGCGAGACGTGCGCGACGCATGAATTGGAACTCTGGCCGGTCATCAACTTCGCGGGTGGAGCGAATGAACTCGAATTCGTGCCGGAGTTCCGCCGCGAGGTCACGCTGGCCGGCATCACTCAGCCGCACACGCCCTGTCCGGTCGATGAAGCGTACTGGCGAAAGGTGATCTTTTCTCGTTGCGTGAAGCTGGCGGAACTGTCGCGCACGCGGCCGAGTTTGCGGGGTGTCGTGCTCGATCTGGAAATGTACGGCGCGGATCACGCCGGCTATTCCGCCGCGTGCGTGTGCGAGTCGTGCCGGCGTGGGGCCGGTTCGTCGAAGCCGGCCGAGTTGCTCGAATGGCAACGTCGCGAAGTGGAACGGATCGCGCGGGAATTGCAGCGAGCCGTGCATCTCGTCAACGAGAAGTTTCAGTTCGCGGCGATGCACCTCGAAGAGCCGTTCACGTTTCACGAGGGACTCGCCTTGGGACTCGGCACGCCGGACGTCCCGGTGATCGTCGCGGCGGAACGGACCTACGCGGCGGGATACACGCTCGATGTGGACACGACTCGCGAACGATTGCGGCGAATCGGTGCTCACGTGCGATACCTCGGCGGGCTGTCGCTGACGCATCATTCCGCCGAGCAAATCGCGCCGCAGTTGTACGCGCTGGGGAGTCACGGCGACGGCTTCTGGCTGTACACGCTCGCCTCGCTGGCCGCGCCGACCGAGCAAGTCGCGGAAGGCTATCGTGTCGCCGATCCGCAAGCGGACTATTGGTCGGCGTTCCGTGCGGCGAGCGACGAGTTGGATCGGTTCGTGACGTCGCGCGGCCAACACGTCAGCCCGCTGGTCGCGCGCCTCAAGCCGCCGGAGCCGCGTGCGACGTTATCGAAGCGAGTGCTCGAACCGGTCAGCGAACAGTTGCCGAAGCTGCCGCTCGCGGGTGACGAGATGCGCTTGCGGCGATTCAACATCGCCTTCGTGTTGCTGGAAAGAGGCGAGACGCTGCGTCTGAGCGTGCAGGGGGTGCCGATCAGCAAGCCACAGACGGCGGACGGTGAAGTCAAAGTGCTCGATCCTGATGGTCGTGAAGTGTTGAGCCGCAAATTGCCGCTCGGTCAGACCGCACAGATCGAGTGGCTCGCGAAGACCGCCGGCACGTATTGGGTCACGACCAGCTTCGGGTTGAACGCCTGCGAACTGCGCGTGTCGAATCCGCGAGTGGTGTTCTTCGCCGGTTTGCATCAGCGGCTGAAGGTACACGGTCAGGCTCGGCCACTGTTCTTTGTCGTGCCTGACGGACGAGGCGCGCCGATCAACGTGCTGAACGAGAACGCGGACGCAGCGGTCCGTTTGCGCGTGCGCGATTCGAGCGGCGCAGTCGTGTTAGATGAAGTCGTGTCGGGATCGGCTTCATTGAAGGCCAACGGTACGCCGGGTGTCTGGTCGCTGACGCTGGAGGCTCACGAAGGCCGATCGTTCGGCGGCGTGCAAGTGGGACTCTCTCCACCGCTCGCGCCGTACCTTGCCGACTTGCCGGAGCGGCTGCTGCGCGACAAGCCGCTGAAACCGTAGGTCAGGCTTTCTAGTGCCACAGATCGCAATTGAACTGTCATGGAGCCTGAAACTCCCCACGGATGGCATGGCGATACCACGGATGAAAAACGAGAAGCTCTGTTTTATCCGTGGTATCGCCATGCCATCCGTGGGGATCATCAGTCGATAAACACAAGATTTGATCAGAAAGCCGCCCGCGATCGTTCCGGTGGAAGATTATTTCTGACCTGTGGCACTAGCCTGACCCGAACGCTGAATGGACGTCGAATCCCCATCGGGTCAGCCTGGAAAGGCTGACCTACTTCAGGATCGGGTCAGCCTGGAAAGGCTGACCTACTTCAGGATCGTCACTCCGCAACCGTATCGGATTCGATACTCACTTCCGCCGCTTCGGTCTTCGCGGCTTCCGGGCTTGGCGGCGGCTTGTCTTGGCCGAGTTCTGGTTTGCCGATGAACTGCGCGATCGAGCGGCGTGTGATGTCCGTCACCGTCAGTTGATGCTGGTGCGAGTAAATCACCAGCGCGTCGTACAGCGGATGGGAGATCGCGTGGCGGAATCCCACGAACTGAAAGAAGTCGTATTCGTCGGGATGTGAGAACGGGACCGGTCCACTGGCGGCGGCGGCTTCCCCCTTCATGTGATACAGCGGGTCGTCTTCCTCATTGATCTGGATCGCGGCTGGCACGCCCGCGAGTGCGATGGACTTCGTCTTGGGAGCAGCCGGTTCTGGAGCCTCCTTCACGGGAGCTGGCGGCGGATCGGGCGTGTCCTCTTTGGCTGGCAACAGTCCCTTCCAGCGGTCGGCGGGAATCCATTTGCCGTCAGTCCCCGATCGGACCAGCGTGTCGGGCTGAATCTGCCCGATCTGGACCTTCTCCTTCAACTCGGCGGGTGTGAGCGGACCGATCTCCACTCCCATCACTTGGAAGTACCAGGGTTTCGCCATGTGAGCCTCCGAACGTGCCCCACGAATTGTGGCTTAGAAATCGCCGATGGTCTCACCGCCGCCGCGAGTGATTAACGCATTGAGAATCTTTGCCGCGGTCTTGTCGGAGATGGCGACGACTCTGCCGTCGCACATCAAAGCGAGGAACGTCCCCTGGCGGGCATCCTTGAGGAATTTGAACGGGTCTTTGACGTCGATGACGATGTCATCGGGTTTGGTCCAAATGACGGCGGCATCCGCGCGAGCCTCGACGGCCAAAATGGTTTGGCTGGTGCCATCGGTGATGTCGGCGAGCCGCGTTCCCTCTTTCGAACCGAGGCAAGCTTCGGCGTTGGCCGGAGAGACGTAACGGGTCTTGAACTGCTTGAGCAATTGCTCGTCGCCGACGGCGGCGAATGCGGCCGGCATCTTTTCGATCAGCGTTTTGTTGTGGTCGCTGTCCCACGGTTCGTCGAGATGGAACTGCTGGTACAGATCGCTTTCTTCCAAGAACGGCAGCAAATGGACGCGCCAGCTCAGCAGTGCTTTGCCGTTTTTGTCGGTGACGGTCCGCGGCGGGAATCGCTTGTAAACGTCGTGATAATTGTGAAAGGCCAAGCCCAACTGCTTGAGATTGTTCTTCGGATCGCCTGGCCGAGCGACCGCTCGCGGACGCGCCGGAGCGTCAATCGCTCCGAAGTTGACCGCCTCGCCATCGCCGCGTGTGAACAACGCCTTGAGCGTGTTGACGTCGATGTTGTCGCTGATAAAGCGGACGGAACCGTCACACATCAGGACGTGAAAGCCACCGACGAGCGCAGAATTCAAATTCTTCAGCGGGTTCTTGAGGTCCACGGCCAGATCATCCGGCTTGGTCCAGATGACGGCGGCGTCCCGACGAGCTTCGACCGCCAAAATCGTATTGCTGGTCCCGTCCGTGAAGTTCTGAATCTTCAGGCCCTCGTTCCCCTCGAACGCCATTCCTTTGCCGGTCGGCACGAGATACACCGTCTTGCCGTCCTTCGCGACATCGGCGTGAGTCGGCTGCACATAGACCTGCGGAATCTGTTTGATGAACTGCTTGTTGTGTTCGCTGTCCCACGGTTCGTCGAGATGGAACTGGTTGTAGAGCGCGGCCTGATCGATGTAAGGCAGGATGTGAACTCGCCAACTCAAAAGTTTTTTGTCTTTCTTGTCCACGTTGGCAGCCGGTGGAAAGGCTTTGTTGAGGTCGTGGTAGTTGTGCATCGCCAGGCCAATCTGCTTCAGGTTGTTCTTGGCCTGCGAGCGTCTCGCGGCTTCGCGAGCTTGTTGCACGGCCGGCAGCAGCAGCGCCACGCCGACGGCGACTGCGGCCGGGCCGATCTCGAGACCGCTGGGAATCACGCCGTGACTCTCGGTCTTCCAACCGTTCGACGTGCGGCCAATCGTGGTGACGGTCGGCAGCAGATGCTGTTCAATGTCCGCCATCGGCGGCAGCGGCGGCAGGTTGAAGTTGATGCCTTGCGCCGCCAACTGCTGAATCATCAACGGACCGAACGAGTTGACCAGCGTGTAGACCGTTTGCAGTCCCGGCTTGGGGTCCGAGTAGCTGACCATGAGCGGCTTCGGATTCCACTTGAAGGCCGCCTTGAGGTGTTCGTTATCCGCCATCGAGCCTTTCGCCGTTCCCGCGAGATGGGCGCTGACCAACTGCGGCGACAGGCCGATGATGAGCTGGTCGTTCGTCAGCACCCACGTCGGCTGCACCGGGATCGGTATGTTGTTGAAGACGATGCGATAGCCCTTCTCGCCGCGAGCCGCGAAGTCCTGAATGGAGAACGGAGCTTGCGGGCCGGCACCGGCGAGCGCTCCCTTCGCCGCCATGACGACGACATTGAGTGCTTTCGAAACTCCCTCTGGTTTGCGAATGCTGGCCGTGATGACAAAGCCGGGAACGAAGGAGACTCCCGGTTCCGTGGCCGACGTATAAAACGACCAAGTGTCGCCCAGCCCTTCCAGCACGTCCCCCTTCACCGAAAAACCCAGTTGCGGTTCGATGCCCGCGATCGTCTGTTCGATCTGAGCGTGGGCGTTGGGTTCGATCTGCTCGATGCCCTTCATCGCCTTGGCGTAAAGGTACGCCAAGTCAAAGCGTGTCACCGTCGCGTTGACCGCGCTGGCGGGAATGTTCTTGAATTCATTCAGGCTGATCGGCTTGTCCGGAATGAGATCGAACAATCCGGTCGGCGTTCCCTCGGTCGTGATCATCGAGACGCTGTGCATCCCGGTCTTGTCCAACCCGGAGACGGCCGCGAATGACTTCAGCTTGGTGATGCCCAGAGCCTCCATGACTTTGGAAGCATTCGGATTGACGGCGAACTCCTGCAAGGTGCTCAACGTGCTGATGATTTTGTGTGCGTCCAGGAACATCAGCATCGACGGCCGCTCGACCGCGAGATCTTGCGAAACTTTCGTGACCCACGCGGCGGGCTTGCCGGGCTTCTGCAACTTGGCGAGCAATTCTTTCGGAGTCGCCTTGCCCAGCGTGAACAGCAATTGTGTGGCGCGATAGCCGATGCGGAATTCGGGTTCGTTCGGACGATACTCTTTCGGACGCAGGAATGTCGCGTCTCCGATCTTTTCCTCGATCGCGGCTTGCGGCCCATCCTTGGGAGTCAGTGCCAACAACTTCTTAAGCGCGGCGATCGCTTCCGGCCCATCCTTTTCCGCATCGACGATCACAGCCATTTCGATCTCCGGGTCTTCGGCCGCTTTGAAGCTCTTCACGTAGATCGCACCGGGATGCGACAGGATCAGCTTGGCGAGCATTGGCCCGGTCTGTGCCGCGACGGTTGCCTCTTCATTGCCATGAGCCGCCGCCGCGCTATTGATGATCTTCGTGACTTCGTCCAGCAGTTGCTTGCCGAAGTCCTTCACGGACTCCTCGGCGAACAACTTCTCGGTGCGGTTGGTGCTCGTCGGATCGGATTCCGTCCAGCCGTTCCAAGTGAAGAAGAGAATGCACTCGTCCGGTGCGACGTAAGACAGCTTGAGCTTGTCGGATGACTGAGCCTGCACCGGCGCAGCGCTCGTGATCGCGGACAGCGATGCCAGAGCCAGCACGAAACCTCGAAACCAAGAACGAAACATGAGATGCCTCCAGAGTGGAAAAGACGGGAGAGGTTCGGAGCATTGCAACAACTCCGCCGATCCGGTCAAGCGACCGGACTCCTCCAACCGTCGGGGCTAGCGCCGGCGGTTAGTGTGCTGGATGGCGTTTCTTGCGGGTCGGTTGGCCGGGACTACAATCCGCCCCCCGTGACGTAGTGGCAGGCGGCTCGCCTGCCCTTTACTCGACGACAGGCGAGCCGCCTGTTGCTACCTAAGGACTCAGATCAATGCCTGCGATGAACCCGTTTGGTGCGGAAGCGAACCTCAAGACCAAGAGCGGTGATTGGAAGATCTATCAACTTCAAAAACTGGCCGGCCTCGGTGACATCGACACGCTGCCGTTTTCGATCCGCGTGTTGCTGGAAGCGCTGCTGCGGAACGTCGATGAGTTCGTCGTGACGTCGGACGACGTGAAAACGCTCGCGAACTGGAATGCGGCCAAGCCGAAAGAAGTCGAAGTCCCGTTCATGCCCGGCCGAGTCGTGCTGCAAGACTTCACCGGCGTGCCAGCCGTTGTCGATCTTGCCGCTCTTCGCGCGGCGATGGTCCGCATGGGGGGGGATCCGAAGAAGATCAATCCACTCGTGCCCTGCGATCTGGTGATCGACCACTCGGTGCAGGTGGATTCGTTCGGCTCGGCGGACGCGCTGCAACAGAACATCGACCTGGAATTCCAACGCAATGGCGAGCGATATCGCTTCCTCCGCTGGGGAGCTCAAGCCTTCAACAACTTCCGCGTCGTTCCCCCCGCGACCGGCATCGTGCATCAGGTCAACTTGGAGTACTTGGCGAAAGGCGTGCTGACCAAGAACGGCGTCGCGTTTCCCGACTCACTGGTTGGCACGGATTCGCACACGACGATGATCAATGGTCTGGGCGTCGTCGGCTGGGGCGTGGGCGGTATCGAGGCCGAAGCGGTCATGCTCGGCCAGCCGATCTACATGCTCACGCCGGAAGTCGTTGGCTTTGAGTTGAAGGGCTCGCTGCGTGAAGGAGTGACGGCGACCGACTTGGTTTTGACCGTGACTCAGATGCTGCGCAAGCACGGCGTGGTTGGAAAATTCGTGGAGTTCTTCGGCCCTGGTCTCGATCACATGTCGTTGGCCGATCGGGCGACGATTGCCAACATGGCTCCCGAATACGGCGCGACGATGGGTTTCTTCCCGGTCGATGACGAGACGCTCAACTATCTGCGACGCACCGGCCGTACTGAGAACGAAGTCGATCTCGTCGAGCGGTACTACAAGGAGCAGGGTCTGTTCCGAACCGCCGCGTCGCCGACGCCGCGATTCAGCAGCACGCTGGGCTTGGACCTGACAACGGTCGAGCCGTCGATGGCTGGGCCGAAGCGGCCGCAGGATCGTGTGCTGCTCAAGGACATGCAGAGCACTTGGCGCGATCAACTCGGTAAGAGTTTTGGGCATGCTCAACCCGTGGGGCACGTTTTCAACGTGCCCGTGAAGAATTCGGCCGGGCACGTTGAAAACGTGCCCCACGAACTGCGTGACGGTGCCGTCGTCATCGCGGCCATCACCAGTTGCACGAATACGAGCAATCCCAGCGTGATGATCGGTGCCGGTCTGCTCGCTCGCAACGCGGTCGCGAAGGGATTGACCAGTCAGCCGTGGGTGAAGACGTCGCTCGCACCAGGTTCGCGCGTTGTCACCGATTACTTGCAGAAGTCTGGCTTGGATGTGTCGCTGAATGCGCTCGGCTTCAACACGGTCGGCTACGGCTGCACGACTTGCATCGGCAACAGCGGCGCACTTCCCGACGCGATCTCGAAGGCGGTCACCGACGGCGATCTCGTTGTCTCGGCCGTGCTCTCCGGCAACCGTAACTTTGAAGGCCGAGTCAATGCGCAGGTGAAGGCCAACTATCTCGCCAGCCCGCCGCTCGTCGTCGCGTACGCGATTGCCGGGACGACTGACATTGATCTCACGACGCAGCCGCTCGGCAAAGGCAAAGACGGCAGCGATGTCTACTTGAAAGACATCTGGCCCTCGCAGGCTGAGGTGGCGAAGACGATCAATTCGTCGATGTCGCCGGAGACGTTTATCAACGAATACGGCAACGCGACCAAAGGCCCGATCGAGTGGCAGTCGATCCCGACCAGCACCGGAGACCTCTACGAATGGGATCTCAAGAGCACCTACATCCAAGAGCCGCCGTTCTTTGTCGATATGCCGGCGACTCCCACGCCGATCAAGTCGATCACCGGAGCACGCTGCCTCGTGAGCGTTTCCGATTCAGTCACGACCGACCACATCAGCCCGGCCGGCTCGATCAAGAAGGATTCCCCGGCCGGCAAGTTCTTGTTGGACAGCGGCGTTGGCGTGGGCGACTTCAACCAATACGGAGCACGCCGCGGTAACGACCGCGTGATGACTCGCGGCACGTTCGCCAACATCCGCTTGAAGAACCTGCTGGCTCCCGGCACTGAAGGGGGCGTCACGAAATATCTGCCGACCGGCGAAGTCATGCCGATCTATGACGCCTCGCTGAAATACAAGCAGACCAACACGCCGCTCGTCGTCCTCACCGGAGCCGAATACGGCACCGGCAGCTCGCGCGATTGGGCCGCGAAGGGGACGTATCTGCTCGGCATCCGCGCGGTCATCGCGACCAGCTTCGAGCGAATCCACCGCTCGAATCTCGTCGGCATGGGCGTGCTGCCGCTGCAATTCCGCGAAGGTGAGTCGCGTGAGTTCCTCGAACTCGACGGCACCGAAACGTTCGAGATCGCTCTCGACGATAATCTGAAACCGCGTCAAGCCGTCGAAGTCACCGCCAAGAAAACCGACGGCACCGTAGTTCACTTCGTGACGACTTGCCGCATCGACACACCGGTCGAGGTCAAGTACTACCGCAATGGCGGCATCCTCCACACGGTGCTGCGCGATCTGGCGAAGTCGTGATGTGGTGCGAAATCAGACGTGGAACGGAGGCCCGCACTCTGGCCAGGCCGTTGAAAAAGCCGTGGAGCACGATTTCATCGTGCTCATTCACCGAAGAAATTTGGCACGTTGGAAACGTGCCCCACGTTTTTCAACAGGCTGTGGCGAGTGCGGCTACTCTGAACTCAGACGTCTGACTCCGCGGATGCCGAGAATTCGCTCCAGCGCAGGATGGCGACGGCGATCAGCAGGAGCGCTAGCGTCCGGTTCGCGAATTCGCCGAAAACCGGACGCTAGCGCGTTCCGGCTGATTTCTCAGACACGCATCGGGGCCGAGATGCGGTGAATCAGGATCCCCAGAGCAATCACCGTGATGCCGATCAAAATCATCATCGAGACTTGGACGTCGCGAATTTCAGAAAAGCCAAACACCCACGACTGCACTCGGCCCAGCGTGTGATACAGCGACAAGTGCGTCCACGAGGAATCTTCAAGGACGAACGGCCGGCCGGTTCGCATCGCTTCTTGTTGACCGTTGTAGATCTCGGCAGACGTGACGGCTCCGTAGGTGAACCAGCCCAGAATCCACACGGCAAACCAGGCGAAGCCTGCGTATCGGCTTTCTTGTGTCAGTGACGAAAAGCAGAGCGTCAGGACCGACGTCGGCAGCATCAGCACGATGGAGGCGGCGACGATCCGAAACGGCAGATCCCAGGTCACGGCAACAACGCTCAGATTCGCCGACCGATACCCCCCCCATCGAGATGCCGACGCAGCCGATCCGCCGGACATCCACCTCGGGCCGAGTCGCGAGATATTCAACGACACGACGGTCGTCGTAGTTCACGACTCCCGGCCACGTCGCGCCGGCGAGCACGAGGCTCTTGGCGATCGTCGCGTCCTTGGCTCGGCACTTTTGATCCCCAACAACTTCAGCAATCACTTGTGATCTTCTTGAGTCGTCAACTCGCCGGGCGGGGTCGGCGCAGCGCGATCCGATCGGCCGGTCTCTTTGGGTTTGTCGTCCGGCGCGCGAGGTGGGCCGAAACCGGGTGGCGGACCAAATGCGGCGTTGAGGCCAGCGATCAGTTCCGCGTTTTCGAGACGGTCGTCGTTGTTCTTGTCCCATTGCTTGAACCATGCGCCGAACTGCGCAGCCCATTCGTCCTTTGAGACCTTTTGGTCCTTGTCCGCGTCGGCCACCTTGAGCAGCGGTGGGCCGAGAAACATGCCGGGGCCGAAGCCGGCCGGTGGTTTGAATCCGCCGGGTGCCGCGTTCGGCGGTGGACTGAGCGCGTCGTTCAGTCCGCTCTTCAATTCCTCTTCGTTGAGCAAGCCGTTCTTGTCTTTGTCCCATTCGCGCAACCATTTGGCGCTGAGATCGAGGAACTCCTTTCGCGAGAGTTTTTCATCTTTGTCTGCATCAGCCGCCGCGAGAATCTGCGGCGCGTGGAAGTTGCCGGGGCCGAAGCCGCCACCTCTGGGTCCGCCACCGCCGGGAGGACCGAAATTCATGCCGGGCGTTTTGCCTTTGGATTTGCCGGCCAACTGCGCGGTGATAGATTCGCGCCGCTTGACGAGAAATGTTTCGAGCGACGGTTGCCCACCGAACATGCCGGTGCCTCCGGGGCCGGGGCCGGGGCCTGGTCCGAAGCCGCCCGGTCCGCGTGCCGCCTGAGCTTCGGCCGCTCGTTTGGTTTCTTGAGCGATCAACTCTTTGAGCGCCGTTTGAACAATCGGCAAGCTCTTGGTGGTCTGCCCTTTTTCGCTTAAGCAGTCATCGGTCAACTTTCGCAGGTGTTCGCGGTACGTCTTATTGAAATCGTCCCACGCGAGCAGCCGTTCGATCAGTTTGTTCTCCCCGACGTGTGGATGACTGATGCTGAGGTCTTGCAACTGCTCGGCCGAGCCAGCCATGAAGAAGGCCCCCATCGACAGGTCCATGTCCCACGGCAGGAACACGAACTTGTTCGACTGCGATTGACCTGACGGCGGTGGCAGATAGACGTAGTAGTTGTGGACCTGCGTCAGAAAGCTGTCCATGTTGGCGAGCAGCGTGTTGGCCGCGAGAAAACTTGCGAACTGATCGGTGTCCAGCAGCGTGCCGATCTCCCGTCGGAACTGGGCATCGTCCGCTTTGTGGATCAACCGCGTCAGGTCGATTAGTTTTTGAGCTTCACCTTTCTTCGGTTTCGACTTCGGCTCGAACCAAGAGTACGCCGCCCAATCCTCTCCTTTGTATTCGAGTCCCTGTGTGCCTTCCGGCTTGAGCAGCATCCCTTTGTCGGTTTGAAAATGCCGCCGCAAGAACGCCTTGTCGATCTCTTCGACCAGCGTGTAGAGACCGAGCGGTTCGCGATCGCATTCGCCGTCGATCGTCAGCGAGACTTGGGCAAACGCAGTCCGCGGCGAGGCGATTCCGGCTGCTTGAAAGACGGGATACGACAACGCCTGTCGCACATGAGTCGGGTCCATCACGTTGTTGTGCAGATTGAGCTGCTGCATTCCGTGAAACTTCTGGCCATCGACGTAGCGATTGAAGTCGATCTTGAACGGCCGCTTGCGAGTCGCCGCCGACAGCATGTAGCTGCCGTTCCCTTTGAACCGTAGACCAACCTCACGCAGCTTTTCGCCATCAAGCTCGACGTCTGCTTTCACATAGTCGAAATCGAACCCGAAGCTCCCCGGACGAAACGCACCGCCTGGACCTCCAGGCCCCGGAGGTGTTCGCGGCGGCGGCGGCGAGTCGCCCGGCTTGCGCTCGGCTCCGGGGTTCGGTCTTCCTCCGGCGGCCTGCGGACCACCTGGAAATCCGCCACCTGGTGGAGGCGGACCAAAGCCAGGAAAGCCCCCGGCCGCTGGCTGCATCGTCTTCCAGTTCTCGGCCGAGACATGCAGATGAATCTTCCAAACGCGAGTCAGCCCAAACACGCTCTCAGAGTCGTCCTTCGCTGGGGTGTCCGTTTTGTCTGCGGCAAGACTCGCCATCGACCAGAGCAATACGGGCAAGCCGAGCAGCAACGTGGCGACCGCGCGAGACAGGGCATTCGGCATTTTCAAGTTCTCCGATGTTGGTGGCCACGCTGGCCAGAGCGTGTTGAAATATGTGGAGCACGATTTCATCGTGCTCGAAACTCGAAGAAAGATGGGCACGTTGGAAACGTGCCCCACGTTTTTCAACAGGCTGTGGCGAGCGTGGCTAGACAGAGTCTTCAGTCACGAAGCCTCCCCAATGACCGCCGAATTCAGAGACTCTCAGCAAGTCATTCGACTCGGCCTGGCGGGCGTTTGTTTTTGAGGATTTCCGCTTCGCGTTGTTCCGCCTCCTGGCGGAGCTTGGCGACGACGTCGGCGTGTTCCGCTGCGACGTTTTTGGTTTCGGCGGGGTCGTCGGCGAGGTTGTAGAGTTCCGGGCCGGTGGGGTTGTTGGCCTTGTTGGCTCGAGCCTTCGCTTGTTTCGCCTGAGCTTTCTTGTTCCCCGCATTGGCCGGCGGCGTGAGCAGCAATTTCCAATCACCCATGCGAATGGCTTGGACCTTTTCGGCGGCCGTGAAGTAGAGATGCACATCGCGAACAGGAGCGGCTTGCGGATCGAACATCAGCGACGAGATGTCGCGACCGTCGACCGTGCGGTCGGGCAGGGGGGCTCCGGCGATCTTGGCGAGCGTTGGCAGCACATCAATGTTGCCGGCGATCCGATGACACGTTGTGCCGGCCGGAATCTTGCCGGGCCAGCGCATCAGGCACGGCTCGCGGACACCCCCTTCGTAGTTCGTTCCCTTCTTGCCTCGCCACGGAGCCGCCGAACCGCTCGCCGCTCCGTTGTCTGACGTGAAGATCACCAGCGTGTTCTCGTCGAGCTGGAGTTCCTTCAGCGTCTGCATGATTCGGCCGACCGACCAGTCGAGTTCTTCGATCGCGTCGCCGAGCAATCCGGCATTGCTCTTCCCGCGAAACTCCGCCGAGGCCGCCAGCGGCACATGCACCATCGTGTGCGGCAAGTACACGAAGAACGGACCGGCCGAGTGCTCGCGGATGAACTTCACCGTCTCTGCGGTGTAACGCTGTGTCAGCGTGTCTTGATCGGCTGGGTACTCGACAACCTCGTCGCCTCGCATCAGCGGCACCGTGTGCTTGATCGCTTCGGCTCGTGCCTTGTCTTCCGTCATCCCTTCGCGGAACACGCAGTCCTTGGCGAACCGAGCGTGCTGCGTATCAATCGTCATGTCGTTGCTGTACGGGATGCCGAAGTACGTATCGAACCCATGTCGCGTCGGCAGGAACGGCTCGCGATGCCCCAGGTGCCACTTGCCGATGCAGATCGTCGAGTACCCACGGCTCCTGAGCACTTCCGCGACGGTCGTCTCTTCCGCATTGATGCCGATCTTACTTCCCGGAAACAGCACGCCCGGAATCGAAACGCGAGCGTTGTAGCACCCCGTCATCAAGCAGGCCCGCGACATCGAGCAAACCGGAGTCGCGTAGAAGCTCGTGAACTTCATCCCTTCCTTGGCGAACTGGTCCAAGTTCGGCGTGCGAACTTTCGTGTTCCCGAACGGACCGATGTCTCCGTAGCCCATGTCATCCACGAAAATCAGCACGACGTTGGGAGATGCCGCTTCAAGCTGCGGAACCGACGCGATGAATAACGCCACGAGCAACAATGCCAGTCGTCGCATGAGATCCTCCTCTTTGATGTGAGACATTCGGGGTGTTGGTGATGTCAGAAAAAAAGTCATCGGTCCGAACTCGCCACCAAAAGATCGTGGCGGCGGCTTCTCGATCGGGCCTCATGCAGACTCATCGGAGCTTCTTCAACTCAAGTGAACCTTCAGCGTCGTTCTTCGGAGACTCGTGACGGACAGGAGACGCATTCGTATCTGCGGCGGCAACAAAACAAATGCCTGCCAAGCCGTGCCGGGTGGCTTGTCGAGCGTTGATCGACTCGGCGGTTCTGCGGGTGGTTTCGTGACTGTTGATCCCGTGGTCTTGGAATCTTTCTTCAATCGACGGCACGATCGACGACCGTCAACATTGCGGCGGTGACACAGCCGATTCCAACTGGCCGAGGTTCTTACTGTTCGCCGATCGGTACTTCAAGCAGCCCGTTCGCAAGGAATGTTTGCTATGCCGCGAGTCGCTCGAAGCTGCGTTCTCTGGTTGATCGTCGGAAAGCTTCTCGTGACGAGTGGCTCGCTGGTGATGGCGGCCGAGTCTTCGGAAGCGGCCGCATTCTTTGAGTCCAAGATTCGGCCCGTGCTGATGCAGCATTGCTATCAGTGCCATTCCGCGAAGGCCGGGAAGTCGGAAGGTGGCTTGCGGCTCGATTCGCGACGCGGGATTCGAGCGGGCGGCGATCGCGGGCCGGCGATCGTGCCAGAAGACTTGAAGAAGAGCGTGCTGCTGACGGCGATCTCGCACACCGATCCCGATCTCAAGATGCCGCCGAAGAAGGAGCGTCTGCCTGAGTCGGTGATCAATGATTTCAAAAGGTGGATCAACTCGGGAGCCACCGACCCGCGTGAAGAGGACACGGCGAACGCGGCCACTCCGCCGGTGACGATCGAGGCAGGGCGGAAGTTCTGGGCGTTTCAGAAACCAACGGCTCACAAGGCTCCAAAGACCGTGTTCGAATCAGGCGAGCGGGGTGGCATCAGCCCAATGGTGCTGACTTTGATTTTGCGTTGGAATTGTCCGGACCACGGCATGGGGTTTGCGCGTAGCTGTCAGATTTCCTCACGGAGGTCATTCTGGCATGGTCAAGCACGGTAACGCGGGGGTTTCGGGTGATTCTGAGCGTGAGTTCGCGGAGGCGATCAACCGGTTTCGGGGGTTGCTCGATCCCGTGGCGATTGAGCGATTGCAGCCGCTGGGGCCAGCGGCGGTTTACACGACGCTCGTAACGGTGTGGC
>CAMDPX010000152.1 GCA_945905295.1 Planctomyces sp. SH-PL62
CCTGCGTGACGAAACCGCCGCCTGGTCAACCGACGTGAACTCGACCCAACGCGGCGTCGACTGGCAAATGAAAATCGACGACGCCCGCTGTAAGCTCACCTCCGTCTACCCGAAGATTAAGCTTTGACGCGGCACTAGTGCCACAAATCGGAATTGACCTCTCACCAGTGCTCCACGGACCCACCTTGGGTTCGAACGATGTGTTGGCCTTGTCGCGAAATGATCCCCACGGATGGCACGGCAAGCCCACGGATGAAAGCAGGCTCCTGGATTTGATCCGTGGGCTTGCGGTGCCATCCGTGGGAATCTTTGCCTTCCATGACAGGCCAATTGCGATCTGCGGCACGAGCCATTTCGAGGCGTCGATGCTGATTGACAGTCGAGAGTGTGGGGGATATCAAGATTCCCGCAACTCAGCCGAATCATTCGCTCACGTTCACGGTCGCTAGATTCTGGCACCCAGATCGTCGCATCCTCTCTCGCCTTCGTCTTGATGAAAGGTCTTCGCATGATTCTCGGAAAACTGTGGGCCGTCCTGGGAGCTCAGGTCAACAAATTGGCCAACTTCTTTTGGACCGCCGACCCGATTGCTCAGATGCAGTACGAATACGACTCGGCCGTGGCTCAACTGCAAGACGGACGCAAGGGGTTGGAGCAGTATCGGGCGCTGGTGGAGCGGGTTTCGCTGCAAGTGACCAACGCCCAGAAACACGCCACGAATTTAGAAGCCAAGGTCAAAGCCTATCTGCAAGCGGGCGATCGCGAGACCGCTGCCAAGTTCGCGCTCGAAATGCAGAAAGCGAAGGGCGAACTCGAAGAGAACCAAGCCCAGCTCAAGATGCACGAAGAGTCGTACGGCAACAGTCTGGAGAAGATCAAACACGCCAGCGGAAAGCTCTCCAAGATTCGCGAGAAGATTCAGAAGTACGATGCCGAACTCAAAATGAGCAAGGCGGAAGCCGAGATCGCCCAACTCGCTCAAACCTTCAATTTCGATGTCAGCACCGACTTCGGCCAGATCGAGCAAGTCATTCAGGAAAAGATCGGATTGAACAAAGCCAAAGTCCGCGTGGCGGCCGATCTGTCGCAAGAAGGTCTGGTCGACGTCAAGCGCGAGCAAGCGGTCGAGAAGGTGATGGCCGATCAAGCCCTGCGGCAGTTCGAGGTGGAAATGGGACTCGTGACGCCCGAAACCGTCGGCGTGAAAGAAGACCAGAAGGAACTCGGCCCGGCGACTGTTTCGCAAACGAGCAAGTGAAATCTGAATCGTCAGATTTGAAATTTGAAATCTGAAATCTGAGATTCCATCCATGAGCGAACCTGACACCAAGCAATCCGGAACGGACCAGTCGCCTTCGTTCCCGGCGTGGTATCCTGCGTGGGCGAAAGAACTCGCCGAGCTGTATTTTTCCGGCACGATCAACACGTTTGTGCTGCACGGCAACGTGCATGACTTGGTGCGGCAACCGGCGGCGGATGGCAAAGACTGCTTCACGTCGCTGAGTGACTTTGTGGCCTCGCAGATTTTCGGCTCGTGGGAAATCGTGTTGGGCTACGATCTTGGTCGAGGTTTGCGGCCTCTGGCGGGAGCGGACTCGAAACGATTGCAGCAGATGATGCAGCATGTCACCGGGTTGCTCGGTGCGCCGAGCACCTGGACTCGCGACCCTGACAAAGTGCTCGATCAACTGGAGTCGTTGCTGCAACGGAATCTGCTGGAAGACAACATCGCCAACCGCAAGCGAATTGGATTGGTCTTCGAGCATGCTCAGTTTTTGGTGCCGACCGGCGACTTGGCCTCGGTGGCCCGCGGGCAGGCGTCGCGACTGGTGCGGTTCATGAGTTGGGCATCGAACCCGTATCTCAAACGGCTCAACATGGCGTTCTGTCTGATCACGGACAAGCTGTCCGAGGTCAGTGAGCGGCTGGTCAACAATCCGTATGTGGCGTCGTTGGAGATTCCACTTCCGAGCATTGAGGACCGACGCCAGTTCGTGGCGGCGACAGCACCGAACGTCTCCGGCGGCGGCCTGACGACGGAAGGTTTAGTCCAAAACTCGGCCGGCCTGAGTCTCGTCAATCTGAACGTGCTGCTGTCGAACGCCAGCACGCGCGGGCTTGATCCCAAGCAGTTTCGCAAGCTCAAGAAGAACATGATCGAGCGGCAGTGCCAGGGGCTGGTCGAGTTTGTCGAACCGCCGCACACGCTCGATCTGATCGTCGGCTCGCCCGAAGCGAAGCATCGTTTGGAGCAAGACGCGAAGTGGATCGCCGAAGGAAAGCTCGATACGGCTCCGATGGGGTATTTGTTCTGCGGTTCTGTCGGCACGGGCAAGACATTTCTGGCCGAGTGCTATGCCGGCTCGATGGGGATTCCGTGTTTGAAGCTGCGTAACTTTCGCTCGAAGTTCGTCGGCGAGACCGAGGGGAATTTGGAGCAAGTGCTGACGGTCTTGAAGTCGCTCGGCCCGGTCGTGGTCATCGTCGATGAGGCAGACGCGACGCTGGGGAATCGGAACCAAGACGGCGACTCCGGGACGTCGGGCCGCGTCTTTTCGATGATCGCCCAGCAAATGGGCGATACGAAATATCGCGGAAAAATCATCTGGATGCTGCTGACGTGCCGTCCCGATCTGTTGCCGATCGACCTCAAGCGGCAAGGGCGTTGCGAGGTTCACATCCCGCTGTTCGCGCCGACGACCACCGCAGACATCGCCGCGATGTTTCGGTCGATGTCGAAGAAAAACAAAGTGCCGCTGGCCGCCGATGCGATCCCCGATGTCTCGCCGGATCGTCAACTGAGCGGTGCGGATTTGGAGAGCATCCTCCTGGCGGCACGACGCGGGGCCTTGGCTCACGGACGCGATCTGGTCGAAAAGGCGGACCTCGAACAAGCGATCGCCGAGTTCATCCCGTCGTCGGAAGGTTTGGAAAAAGAGATGCAAGAAATTGCCGCCGTGCTCGAATGCACCGAGCGAAACTTCCTTCCGGCCAAATGGCGAGAACAGGTCGGCTCGCCCGAAGCGCGAGCCAAGCTGCAAGAACGCATGGTCGCCCTTCGGCAATTGGTGGAAGGATGACGGCATTTCAAATCTCAGATTTCAGATTTCAGATTTCAGATTTGAAATCTCAAATCTCAAATTCATTTCTGAAAGGACTTCGCGATGGCTGACTCCCCGGTGCGGCAAAGCTGGCTTGATGACAAAGCACAAACGACCTTGATCGACGAATACACGCAGAAGCTCGGTACGTTCATGCAAGCGATCGCCGACGGTCATGTGGACGATTCCGAGTTGACGACTCAGGAACAACGGCTCGTCACACTGATGAAGGAGGTGGAACCGTCGCTCAACGACGCATTACATGGCAAAGTCACGCGGCTGTTGTGCGAGCTGACCGCCTTCAACGTCATGCAGACCCTGCACTCATTACAATCCGGCCGGCCAAAGACACAGTTCCAAGGATAGGCGGCGAAGCCGCAGGTACGTCGCCGTCACCGCTCCGCGTGACGAGCCGAACGTTCCCTACGGCGACGAAACGCACAACCGATGTATTTCGGAGCACGCGGAGCGGTGACGGCTACATAAAATCAACCTTTCAAAAACAGAAAGCACATCATGGCGGGTCAACCCAAGGTTCCGTTCTATCTGGCTGTGGGATGCGTCGTCCTCGGCTTGATCGGGTTCGCAATGTTTCGCGCGGATGTCTTCGCGCCAAAAGGGAAACAGGACCAGCCCAACGACATCATTGATCCGAAACAACTCGGCGGCGGCGGGGATGAATTGAAGCCCGGTGCGGTCGAGGCTCATGACGATTCGAGCGTCACGACTCTGAAGGAATACACCTTCAAGCCGTCCGAGAAGCTGCCTCCCGTGAAAGGGATCGCGGCGTACAAGCCGCTCGCCGATAACACGGTTCGATTCGCGCTCAATGTGTGGGCCGGTTGGGCTCCGATCATCCATGCGAACAACGGATTCAAGCCGGCAAAAATTTGGAAAGGCTCGGACGGAAAAGACTTCAAAGTCGAACTGGTGCTGATCGACAACCCGATCGAAATGCGAGATGCCTACGCGGCTGGCGACGTGCAGATCGGCTGGGCCACGCTCGACATGATGCCGTTGTTTGTGGACGGGTTCGTCGATTCGTCCGGCACTCCGAAAGACAGCCGGGTGATGCCGCGCGTCTTCCAGCAGATCGACTGGTCGAACGGCGGCGACGGCATCGTGGTTCGCGACACCATCAAGACCGTGACCGATCTGCGCGGCAAGTCGATTGCACTCGCGGAGAATTCACCATCGCACTACTTCCTGCTGAACATGCTCGTGGCCGGTGGCATCCAACCCGGCGAAGTGAAGTTGAATTTCACCGGAACCGCCTTTGAAGCGGCGGCGGCATTCAATGCGGACAAGAACATCGCGGCTGCGGTCTCGTGGGCTCCCGACATCTACAAATTGTCGGAGGTGAAGGGGAATCGCTTGCTGGTTTCGACCGGCACGGCGAACAAGCTGATCGCCGACGTCTGGTTCGCTCGTGCCGACTTCGCTCACGACCATCCGCCGATCATCGAGGGCTTGGTGCGCGGCATCTTTGATTCGATGGCGGCTCTCAAACAGGACGCCGAAAAGCAGAAGGTGTCCGAACTGATGGCCGCCGGATACGGCCTGCCCCCCGCCGACGCGTTGGGGATGCTCGGCGACGCTCACAGTACCAACTGGGCCGAGAACCATCAGTTCTTCAAGAACCAAAACAACCCGACCAACTTCGCGCGAGTTTGGAACCAAGCCTATTACCTGTATCGCTCGATTCGACAGGTCAAGAATCAGCCGGTGCCGTTCGATCAGGTCATGGATTTCACGGTCATCGACAAGCTGGGTGCGGACGACAAATACCGCTCGCAAACGGATGAGTCGGTCGTGCAGTTCGTTCCCAAGACGACCACCGAGGTTCGCGGGGCCGAAGAGATTCTCACCAACACGGTCGTGATCCACTTTTATCCCAACAGCTTTGAAATCTTCAAAAAGGTGACGAAGGATCAAGACGGCAAGACACTGGAAGTCGATTACGACCCGAAGGCCAAATTCGTCGTTGAGGAAATCGCCAAGCTGGCCGGCCAATTCGGCAACGCCCGCATCATCATCGAAGGGCACACCGACGGCTCCATGCGCGGAAAGATCCCCGACCACATGGTGAAAGAGCTGTCGGAGAGCCGAGCCAACGCGGTGAAGCAATCATTGGTCCAGCAGTTCAAGCTGGATCAAAACAAGTTCAACGTCCAAGGCTTCGGCTGGGAGCACCCCGCCGACTCCACCGACCCGCAGAACCACGCCAAGAACCGCCGCGTCGAGGTCAAGATTTACACGGCGGAGGCGGAGTAGGCATGTCAAACACACGGAAATCTCACGCTCACAAGAATCCGCTCGCGGTTGTCTCCGCAGATTTTGAGAAGCTGTATTATCAACGTTGGAAGTCACTGGGACCGGTGCTCGATTCGATTCGGCATGATGAACTCCGGCGAATGACAGACACGGAGTATTTGAAGGTTGTCGAGCGGGTTTGGAGCGTTGATGTGCAGCGATCGTTGCGGCGCGAAAGCGGACTGGTGGAATGGCAAAGGATGTTACAGCAATGAGCGGTTTCGAGGAGTTGGTTGCGGCACTCGATGAACTGCGGATCTTCTTTGAGGCACGGAGTTGGTCGTATTGTTTGATCGGTGGACTGGCGGCGAATCGCTGGGGCGAGGTCCGACACACTCAGGACGTCGACCTCGTGGTTCTCGCAGAAATTGGTGATGAAAGCACCGTGATCGACGAAATGTTGAAAGTGTTCCCAGTGAGAGCCGGGCGATTCGGCAGCAAAGCCAAGGGCAAATCCTTCGCGCTGCAAAATCGCGTGCTGCTGCTGCAAACGAAGGCGGGAGTGCCGATCGACGTGGCTCTCGGAGCCACGGGCTTTGAAGCGGAGATGCTCAACCGGGCCAAATTGGTTGCGATCGCGGGCAAACACAAGTTTCGGACGGCTTCACCGGAAGACATTATCGTTATGAAGGCGATTGCCGCTCGTGCCCATGACTGGCGTGACATTGAAGGGATCATTGTGCGCCAGGGAGCCCAACTCGATTGGGCCTACATCGAGCGATGGCTGGACCCCTTGCTCGAAATCATGGAGTTGCCAGAACGACGTGAAGAACTTGAAGCACTGCGCGAGCGGTTGGATGTCGAACAAGCCTCAATGTCGCGAAACGTACTGACTCCGGCCCGGAAAAAGCGGTCGCAGAAAAAGAGGCAGCCACCGGCGCAGTAGGCCGCCGCCAACTTCCAATTTGGTCCGCTGGAAAATGGAACTGGGACTCTCTTTGGACATTGGGATTTCTGTTCCTGGAGCGAACTCGCATGAACTCTTCCTTTCTGGACCGGCTGCTTCGCAACTGGCTGACGTTGCGCAAGCCGCTCTCTCGATGGCAGGCTCTCGGCTTGGGGATGTCCTGCGTTCTGCTCTGCCTGGCCGGTTGGTGGTTCGTCACGCTAGGGGCCTATGAATCGCGGATCGTGGGGCCGCTGACTTTGCCCAGTCCGGCCGAGACGTTCGGTAAGTTCTCGGAGCTGTGGAATGACTTCGCGCTGACTCGCAACATCCTGGTGACGCTACGTCGCGTCAGCATCGGTTTCGCATTGGCGTTGGCGGTGGGCGTTCCGATCGGAGTGGCGGCAGGCTGCTTCCCTCGTCTGCATGCTTTTTTGTCGCCGCTGATCATGCTGGGCCGCAACGTTCCACTGGCGGC
This sequence comes from Planctomyces sp. SH-PL62, assembly GCA_945905295.1. Classification (GTDB taxonomy): domain Bacteria; phylum Planctomycetota; class Planctomycetia; order Planctomycetales; family Planctomycetaceae; genus SXKJ01. The sequence continues at coordinate 6,779 of CAMDPX010000152.1, forward strand.
CGTGCTGCCGCTGATGATTTTCATTTTCGGAGCGGGGGAGAAGAACAAGGTGATGTTCATCTTCGTGGCGGCGGTCGCGTTCGTGATCTCCGACGCCGCGCGAGCGATCATGGATGTGTCGGCCCGCTACATCGACACCGCCTACACGCTCGGTGCCAGCCGCTGGCAGACGATCTCGAAAGTGCTCGTGCCGCTGGCGGCCCCGACCATCTTCAGTGCCTGCCGCCAGATGTTTGGCTTGGCGTTCGGATACATCATGCTGGCCGAGTCGATTAAGATCGCCGATGAGGTCGGGGGACTGGGCTATCAGATTCAGATTTTCCAGCGACGTGGTTTTCGCGAACACATCTATCTGATCATTCTCGTGATCCCGGTGGTCGCGCTCGTCATCGATCAAATGCTGGCCTGGATTCAGCGGCAGTTGTTTCCGCACGTTTATGGCGGCGACGGAATGCTTCGCGCGCTGGTGCGAATCACGCTCATTCCGTGGGAACATCTGAAGTCGCTGCTGTTCTATCGACGACTCGCGGCCCCCGCGGCAGCAACGGAAGAGAGACCGAAATGAGTCAGCCGGCAGTCGCATCCAGCGCCCATGAAACAACCGCCGCTCTGGCGAGCGGGGCGGCGTCAGCCCCCCGGTCATCAATGGCAACCGTGATCACCGGGGAGCTGACGCCGCCCCGCTCGCCAAATTTGCTGCGGCCGCACGTCGTTGAGTTTCGCAACGTGACGAAGACGTACAACGCCGGCAAAGCGGAAGAGTTCACCGCGATCCGCGATGTGAGCTTCGTGGTCGAAGACGTCGCCGACAAAGGGGAATTCGTCTGCGTGCTCGGCCCCAGCGGCTGCGGCAAGAGCACGATCCTGCGGTCGATCGCCGGATTGGAGCCACAGCATCCCGCCACCGCTGGCGATGTGCTGGTGCTGGGCCAACCGGTCGTTGGCCCCGGTTCGGATCGCGGGATGGTCTTTCAGGATTACACCAGCTTCGATCATCGCACGGTTTTGGAGAACGTGACGTTCGGTTTGGAATGTCAGCACCTGCCGCGAAAGCAGCGGGACGAACTCGGCCGCGAGTGGATTCAGAAGATGGGGCTGAATGTCGACACCGACGCTCACAAATACCCGCACGAGCTTTCCGGCGGCATGCGGCAGCGGGTCGCCATCGCGCGCACGCTGATCCTAAAGCCGCGGATCATCCTGATGGACGAACCGTTCGGGGCACTCGATCCGCTGACGCGGTTGAACATGCAGGACTTGTTGGTCAAGCTGTGGAAGGAAGTCCAAGCCACCGTCTTTTTCATTACGCACTCGATCGAAGAAGCGGTGTTTCTGGGAGACCGCGTGTACTTGATGAGCAACTCGCCGGGTACGATCCTGGAGGAGTTGAAGATCGAACCGGCCACCTGCCCCGCGCACGAGATGCAGCGTCAGCCGAAATTCCTGGAAGCCGTGTACTACATCCGCGACAAGATCACGACGTTGGAATCGAATCCGTGAACCTGCTGAAGTATGTCCGATCGGCATTCCAGATTCGCTGGAACTTGCTGGCGCTGTTTGGCGGTGTCGGCGTCTCGCTGTTGAGCGGTCGTCCGGACATCGCCTTGCCGCTGGTGGCCGCCGCCGAGCTTGGATTCCTGACGATGCTCGGCACTCATCCGAAGTTCCAGCGAGCCGTGGATGCTCAAGGCGCGGCGGTGGAGCGTGAAAAGAATTCGCAATCGGCCAACGTGGTGCTCCGCCAGATTCTCAAACAGCTTCCCGCACCGTTTCTGGCCCGCTATGAACGGCTCCGAGCCAGTTGCCATGACATGCGGCAGATCGCCGACGACTTGCAGCAATCCGGAACGCTGGTGTCCGGCCAGCCGCTGGAATCCTTTCAGCTCGCGGGTCTGGATCGTCTGATGTGGATTTATCTGCGGTTGATGTTCACGCAATTCTCGCTCGGCAAATTCTTGGAACGAACCAAGCGTGACCGCATCGTGTCCGACATCGAACAAGCCCAGGCACGCCTCAGCGAGATCTCACCGACGGACGAATCGCCACACGCGCAAAAAATGCGACGGACCTTGCAAGACAACATGCAAACTTGCCAGGAGCGTCTGACGAATTTCGAGAAGGCCAACGCCAACTTCGAATTCGTCGGCCATGAAATCAACCGTCTCGAAAACAAAATCAAATCGCTGGCCGAACTCGGCGTGAACCGCCAGGAGCCGGACTACATCTCCAGCCAAGTGGACACGGTCGCCCGCAGCTTGCTCGACACCGAAAAGACGATGAACGACCTGCACTTCGCCACCGGCCTCGCGCCTCTCAACGACGAAACGCCCGAACTTATTGAGCTACCGTTCCTGCAAGCCGTGCAGAAGTCGTAGCGGCGCATGTGCTCCGGGACCGGATCAGCTCGACGGGCCGCGGTTGGTGTTCTGGCAAGACGCACCGTTCTCGAACGATTGAATGCCCGCACGGCAACAGATCCCGAAAGCCGTCGCTGACCGCGACGGATCGAGGGCCGAGCGGGCCGCGACAACGCCATTGACCCTCTGATTTCAGCGACCTAGACTCCGCCCCCGTTTGAACAACCGGCGTGGGCGTCACGAGTTAGCGGTCGCATGAGGCAACTGCGGCTCGGTGAGATTTCCGATCAAGACAACGCCGCGAGAGACGAATCACCGATGCCTCGGCGCGTCGCCCAAACCATGACACAGGATGTCTGCCGTGCCGAGTGCTTTCACCTCGCCCTCTCGCTTCGCGAGCGTCAATAAACGGACTCTCTGGCGAGCGAGGTGGCGTCAGCCCCCCGGTTTTCAGCCGTCCTCGTGGTCACCGGGGGGCTGACGCCGCCCCGCTCGCCAAATTCGATGGACCAAATCAGCGAAACTTTGAGACCCCACAATGGACATACTTGATACCGTCGGCGAAGTCTTTGGCATGGCGACCGGCAAGGTCGAACGCTTCGTCACGAAACTGTTCGGCTCGTCGAACGAACGCCGTGTGCGGAACATCGGCTTTGCGCGAGAGAAAGACGGCTCGACGAAAATCATCCCCGGCTCGACGCTCGACCGGATCAATCAGCTTGAGTCGGACTACGTGAAACTTTCCGACGCGGAACTGCGTGAATCGGCCAGCAAGTTTCGAGCACAGCTTGCCGACGGAAAGACGCTGGACGATCTGCTGCCCGATGCCTTCGCGGCGATGCGTGAGTCGAGCAAACGCTATCTCAAAATGCGGCATTACGACGTGCAGATGCTCGGCGGCTACATCCTGCACAAGGGGATGATCGCCGAGATGGTCACCGGCGAAGGGAAAACGCTGGTCTCGACGCTGCCAGCGTTTCTCAACGGGTTGGCCGGTAAGGTGCATGTCATCACGGTCAACGATTACCTCGCCAAACGAGACATGGAATGGATGGGGCCGGCTCACCTGGGACTCGGCCTGACGGTCGGGGCGATTCAGTCTTTCATGTCGCCGCACGAACGGCATCCGGCGTATGCCTGTGACATCACCTACGGCACGAACAACGAGTTCGGCTTCGATTACCTCCGCGACAACATGAAGCCGACTCGCGAACAACAAGCGCAGGGACGGCTCGATTTCGCGATCGTCGATGAGATCGACAACATCCTGATCGACGAAGCCCGCACGCCGCTGATCATCTCCGGCTCGGCGGCGGACGATATCACCAAATACCCGAAGGCCGATTGGATCGCTCGGCAACTCAAACGGGACGTCCACTTCGAGGTCAAAGAGAAAGAGCACACCTGCCATCTCACCGACGAAGGGGTCCGCCAAGCCGAACAACTCGCGGGCGTCGAAAGTTTTTATACCGCCGGCAACATGGAGTGGCCGCATCTGATCGACAACTCGCTGAAGGCGCACTACCTCTACAAGCTCGATGTGAATTACGTCGTCGAAGGGGGCGAGGTCGTCATCGTCGATGAGTTCACCGGCCGCAAGATGCCCGGCCGCCAGTGGTCCGACGGACTGCATCAGTCGGTCGAGGCCAAAGAGGGCGTGCAGATCAAAGAAGAGACGCAGACGCTCGCCACGATCACGTTGCAGAACTACTTCAAGCTCTACAAAAAGCTCGGCGGCATGACCGGCACGGCTATGACCGAATCGGAAGAATTCTGGCGCATCTACAAACTGGATGTGGTTTCGATCCCGACCAACCGGCCGATGCACCGCGTCAATTTCCCGGACGTGATCTTCCGCAGCGAGCACGAGAAGTGGACGGCGATCACCGACGAAATCAAACGCGAGCACGCCACCGGCCGCCCGCTGCTTGTCGGCACGGTCAGCATCGAGAAGTCCGAGCACCTCTCGCAGTACCTCAAGAAGTACGGCATCAAGCACGAAGTTTTGAACGCCAAGAACCACGAACGCGAAGCGGAAATCATCGCTCAAGCGGGACGCCTCAACGCGGTGACGATCGCTACGAACATGGCCGGCCGCGGCACCGACATCATCCTCGGTGGCAATCCGGAATATCCCGCTTGGAAAGAACTCGGCAAGAAGTACGCGACGCGGCTCGACGTTCCCAAAGCGGAATGGGATGCCGTCACGAAAGAAATCTCCGATCGCGAAGGGATGGCCGAAGAAGGCCACAAAGTCACGGAAGTGGGCGGCCTGCATGTCATCGGCTCCGAACGGCACGACGCGCGCCGCATCGACTTGCAGTTGCGCGGCCGCGCCGGACGGCAAGGCGATCCAGGATCAAGCCGCTTCTTCCTGTCGCTTGAAGACGACCTGATGCGGAAGTTCGCCGGCGAGTGGGTCAAGAACATCCTGACTCGCATGGGCATGCAGGACGGCGAGGCCATCGAAAGCAAAATGGTCACCAAGCGGATCGAAGCCGCTCAGAAGAAAGTCGAAGAGCATCACTTCGACGTGCGCAAGAACTTGCTGGAGTACGACGAGGTCATGGACGCGCAACGCAAGCACGTCTACTCGTACCGCCAGCGGATTCTCGACGGCCGCAACTGTCGGCAACTCGTGCTCGACATGATCGCTCAGCAGGTCGATCAGTGGGTGCGGCACTTCTGGGCGAAGGACTATCGTTGGGAATCCATCTGCTCGTGGGCGAAAGACACGCTGCACCTCAAGTTCGAGCCGAACGACATCCGCGACATGGATCGCGAGCCGTTCACCAACTATCTCCGCGACCAAGCCGGCCGGCAGTACGAAGATCAGATTCTGGAAGCGATCAACGAGAACCTGTCGCTGGCCGACGAAGAGAACAACTGGAACTGGAAGGCGATGGCGCTTTGGGCCAACGCCCAGTTTGGCTGCCAACTGACCGATGTCGCGCTTCGGAAAGTCGGTCGCGACGACTTGTTCGACTTCATCCGCCCGCTCGCGATGACCGCGATCGACAAGTTCGACTTGTCGCCGCTCGACACGCTGATGCACGCTCAGTTCTGTCAGTTCTCGCTCTCCTCCTGGCTCAGCCAGCAGTTCGGCCTGCGCTGCGATCCGGCCGACATCGACTCGCGCGATACCGAAAAGGTCATCGCCATCGTGCAGGAGAAACTCGAAAAGCATCTGCAAGCCAAAGAGATCGCGTTTCCGGTTGAGATCGCCATCAACACGTTCCTCAACTCGCCCGGCACGCAGAACGATCCGGGAGCGTTACTCGAACGGATTCTCGGCTGGGCGAATGCCCGCTTCCGCACGGACCTGCAACCGGCAGAGTTCAGCGGCAAGACGCTCGATGATCTTGCGCAGCGGCTGTACCAACTCAGCTCCGACTACTTCGGTGACGGCTCGCTGTCGCAGCGACTGAAGGAATTGCTCACTCAAACGTATCCCGAACCCAATTCCGAGGACAAAGTCAGCGGCCCGGTCCTGCCGAACGCGGACGGACTCGCATCCTTGGTCAATTGGTCGAATGAAGTTCTGCAACTCGGTTGCACGGTCGAGGAACTCCGCCACCGCAGCCGCGAAGATGTCGAGCAATTGGTGCTCGGGGCCTACGACAACCGCTTCCGCCCGGAGATGAGCCACACCGAACGGACGCTGATCCTCGAAGTGCTCGACAGCGCGTGGAAAGAGCACCTTTATTACATGGACTACGTGCGGTCGGGCATCGGGCTGTCGAGTTACGCTCAGAAAGACCCGAAGACCGAATACCGCCGCGAAGGGATGGCCGCGTTCCACACGATGTGGAAGACCATCGGCCTGCAAGTTACCTCCGCGATCTTCCGCCTCGAACGTGAAAGCTCGGAAGTCGCCCAATCGGTCTTCCACGAAAGCGCCGCTTCACACGCCGAGTTTCGCGAAGAGGCCGCCACGGAATCCGGTCCACCACAAGGCATGGACGCTGGCGAAGTCCGCACCAATTCGTCCGAACCAGCTCAGCCCGCCGTGCAGCCGATTCGCAATCTCGCCCCGCAAGTCGGCCGCAATGATCCTTGTCCGTGTGGCAGCGGGAAGAAGTTCAAGAAGTGTCACGGAGCGATTGGTTAAGGAACGAATTGCCGTCGCGGCAGATTTTCGCATTCGTCGTCTCCTTCAATTCGTCGGGATCTTTTTCAAACCGGTTAGAAGCAGGGTTCCCGACGAATCGAAGGAGACGACGAATGAATGAGCTGTCACTGTTTCGCAAGAACCCTTGAGACGACTGAGTGAGGCATGGATGCCCTGGATTCTCAACTTCGCTTATGCCGCACTCCTGCTGGCCGTCTCGCCCGTGTTGTTGTACCGGCGCTGGATGCTCGGCAAATATCGCGATGGCTGGGCGGAGAAGCTCTGGGGCCAACTGCCGGAACGAAGCGATCCCAACCCCTGTCTCTGGCTGCACGCCGTCAGCGTCGGCGAGGTGCTGCAACTACGGCCGATGATGAAGCTGCTGGCCACTCAGCGTCCGGATTGGGACTTCGTGATCACGACAACGACTCGCACGGGACTCGATGTCGCTAAGAAAGAATACCCGCAGCACACCGTCTGTTATTTTCCGCTCGACTTCAGTTGGGCCACGCGCCGCGCGATCGCACGAATCAAGCCGTCGGCGATCGTGCTGGTCGAACTGGAGCTGTGGCCGAACTTCGTCCTGACCGCGAAGCGACTCGGCATTCCACTGGCACTCATCAACGGCCGAGTCAGCGAAAACAGCTTCCGCGGCTATCGCCGCATTCGCCCGCTGATCGCCCGGCTGCTGAGCGGCTTCGACCTGCTAGCCGCGCAAAACAATGAATACTCCGATCGTCTGTTGGCGCTCGGAGCGCCGCGCGATCGGCTGCACATCACTGGTTCGATCAAGTTCGACGGCGTTCGTCCCGACCGCTCGAATCCAAAGACAAGCGAACTGCGTGAGTTCTTTGGAATACGTCCCGAAGAGAAAGTCTTCATCGCCGGCAGCACGCAAGCGCCGGAGGAAGCATTCGCTCTCGACACCTGGCAGACGTTGCGCAGTGAGTTTCCCAACCTCCGCTTGATTCTCGTCCCGCGTCACAAGGAACGGTTTGAAGAAGTCGCGGCACTGGTCGCATCGCGCGGTTTGCCATTGCTGCGACGTTCCACAGGCAGGGTGCCTGACCCCGAACAAGTTCTGTTGCTCGACACGCTGGGCGAACTCGGAGCGTGCTGGGGGTTGGCGGACATCGCGTTTGTCGGTGGCAGCCTGACTCAGCGCGGCGGGCAGAACATGCTCGAACCAGCGGCCTACGGGGCGGCGGTGCTGTTTGGCCCGAACACCTGCAACTTTCGCGACATCGTGGAACAACTTCTCGCACGAGACGCCGCGCGTGTCGTGCGGTCTGACAAAGAACTGACGAGCGTCGTGCGTGAATTGCTGAAGTCACCTACGACCGCGCAGGAACTCGGCGCACGAGCGAAGTCTTTCGTCGCCTCTCAACAAGGGGCTGCCGCACGAACGGTTGAGCTCCTGTTGTCGCTGCCGTTCAACGATTCGACCTCAATGCCGAATCGTCGCGCCGCTTGAACCGATCAGGGGTCAGCGAACTGTCTTCCGTTTTTCTGTCACTCACGGATTCCAGGTGCGAGTTCGCCACCGTCGGGCCTGCCCCGGCGGAGCGCTGACTGACCAGCTACATGAGCCGCTTGCGGCATTTTCGCCCCCGTGGGGCTTGTCCCCACGGAGCGAATGACTGTCGAGCTCGCGGTCGTTGCTCCCGTGGGGACAAGCCCCACGGAGAGCCTGAGGTCCGCAGATCATTTCTGGTAGCAGTCCAGTCATGGCCCCGCCGGGACAGGCCCGACGGTGGCCGCACCAGGAATTCGTGAGCGTCAGCGATCTCTCTGATGATTCCGGTGCGTGGCTTTTCGTAATCACATGGGGAGATTCGACAACGAGTCGAGTGAGACGGCGGACCGTTTGGCCTCCGGAGCATGGCGATCAGAGCCGACACGCTGTGCCGGTCCCGCAGACTCTCCGGCCGAACAATCACTACGACCGCCGCGACCGCGTGTATTTCTCTGGTCGTTTTGAACCAGCCCACGGAATGCCGTGGCTACGAATGCGTTTTGCAAAAACCTGACGGACAGTTAGTGGCCCGTCGAGCAACGCACGGAAAGTGCGCCCGCGGTGTCCTCCAGCCCATTCCATTCATTCACCAGGAAACAGGGGAGTCAGCATGTTCGGAACGAAGACGACCAAGAAGACAGCTTACGGCAGCAACGGCGATGGCTCGACGACGATGGCAACGGTCAGCCAGAACATCGACGACTTGCAGACAACGCTCGAAGCAGAGCAAAACGCGAATGACGCCACTCCCGCCGAATCGCACGGCGCACTCCAAAACTTGATCGGCAAAGGGACGGTCATCGAAGGCAACGTCCATGCCGAGGGTGACTTGATGGTCGAAGGGATCGTCAAAGGGGATGTCACGACCAAGACCAAACTGGTCTGCGGCCCTTCCGCCCTCATCGAAGGAAACATTCTCGCTCAACATGCTGAGATCGCCGGCCGAGTACACGGCACCGTCAAAGCGTTGGGCCTGCTGGTCATCAACTCCAGCGGCACGATCCTCGGAGACGTGATCACCAAAGATCTCAACGTCGAATCGGGTTCGACATTCAACGGCCGACTGCAAGTCGGCGGCAACGTCACCTCATTGCCGATTGAAATTCCCAAAGTCACGGTCGCACCGCTCACGCCGGCCGCTTCGGTGTTCACGGAATCCGTCTTCGATTCACCCGCTAAGAAACCGAGCGTTCCCACGGTCTCGCTCGCGAAGAGCGACGCCGAAAAGACGGCTGACCAACTCGCGACGAATCTCTCGAAGAGCGCTTTGCTGCAATAGCATCGGTTTCCAAACCGTAGCCGCGTTCGCCAGAACGCGGGCCAACCAGTGCCACCCCCACGTTCTGGCGAACGTGGCGACAACCGAATTGGAGAGCGACGATCCATCGTCGCTCTCCAAGTTTGACTTCCTTTTACGGAGTCCCGCCGATGAGTGCTTCACGTTGGAGAGTCCTGACCGCGTATCTGCCGGGCATCGCTTCGGTCGTGAATTCATTTCAATCGCCGGAGGTACAACTCGCGGTGTACCAATCGCTGATGCAGGCGTTGGATGAGAAGACCGAAGCCGAAGAGGCTCACGCCGCCACGAAGTCACGGTCGTCGCCACGAGGGAAGCTGGCGACCGATCGCGAGTCCATGAACAGTGGACACGACAGCGAACTGGCCTACGACATCGTCGATGGCGAAAGCATCCATGCCATGATGGGAAAGAACTAACCGTAGGTCAGCCTTTCCAGGCTGCCCCAGAGGCATTCAGCGTTGATTGAAGCAAACAGGTCAGGCAGGAAAGCCTGACCTACTTTCGGTTGTGAAAGTTGGTTATGCCGGTACACGACGTCCACGAAAGCGAGATGCTTCAGAAACTGGCGCAGCTTCGCGGCCAGGTTCCGGCTCGTGATCCGCAGTTGTTTCCGACGCTGCAGTGGCTGGCGAAACTGTATTTCGATCAGCATCGCTACGCGGAAGTCCGGCCGCTGTTGGAAGAGTCTCTGGAAATTCGCATCGCCGCGTTGGGCGAGGGACATCACCAGGTCGCCGACATCATTGCGCAACTCGCCACCCTGGAGATGGAGTTGCAACGTCCCACGGCCGCGATCGTGCTGCTTCGGCGAGCACAACGGATCGTCGAGACCTACGGCAACGAACGCCGCGTGCATTTGGCGATCCTGCTGAACCAATTGGCGGAAGCGTTGTATGCCGACGCGCGCTACACCGAGGCGATGGACCACTGCAAACGGGCGCTCGAACTGCTCGGCGGCAAGATCCACACCACGACGCCGGAGATGATGCGCACGCGGAACAATCTCGCCGCGCTGCATGTCGCTCGCGGCGAGTATTATCTCGCGGCACGGCTGTTGAAGCTCAACGTGCAGATCATGAAGCTCGACGGCACCGTCAACGATCTCGCAGTTTCGACGACGCTCAACAACCTGGCCGAAGTCTTCCGCTTGCAGGGGCAGCATCGCGAAGCCTGGAATCAAGCGGTCAAGGCCTTGTGGGCACGCCGCCGAGCCGTTGGCCGCAAGCATCCGCTGGTTGCTCAAAGCTGGGCGAACCTTGCCACGATTCGTTTTGATGACGGCCGCTACAAAGCGGCAGAGTCGCTCTTCAAGCGAGCGCTCGCGATTCGGGCAATTCGGTCGCAAACGCATCCGGCTTTGCACGCCGAGATGTTGCGGCGGCTGGCCGAGGTCGTGCTGGCAGCCGGTCGCTCTTACGAGGCCGAGACGATTTATCGCCAGGCGGCCGACATCTATGAGAAGGCGTTCGGCCCCAACGATCCGCATCTCGCGTTGACGCTGACGTCGCTCGGAAAACTGCACATCGAATGCGGCCAGCACGGCAGTGCGCAACAGGTCTTGTCGCGAGCGGTCGAGATTCAGGACAGCCGCCGCAACGCGCGTGACGCGGCGATCGCGTTGACTTACAGCACCTATGGCAACTTGCACGCGGCTCGCAACAACTTCGAGCAAGCCGAAATCTTCTATCGCCGCGCATTGGACGTGCAGCGTGACGTGCTGGGGGGCGATCATCCGGACGTCGCCACAACGCTCGTGCTGGTCGGCGACGCGACGGTCGCTCGCGGCGATCATGCGACCGCCGAGAAGTCGTATCGCAAAGCACTCGAAATCCGCCGCAAGCAATTGGGCGAAGGACACAAGTCGGTTGCCGAAGGGATGCACCGGCTGGCCAAACTGATGGTCGCCGACAAGGCACCGGAACGAGCCATCGAACTGTGCGCCGCGATTCGCAAGAAGCATGTCCGCACGCTCGGCCTGTTGCCGCTGATGCACGCCGATGTGCTCGGAACGCTCGCTGATGCGCAGTTGGCGCTCAACCGGCTCGACGATGTGGAATCACTTTCGCGTGAAGAGTTGGATCTGCGCGCACCGCATCAACAGGCTCGCCCCGGCGAGTCTTTGCCGGCACTCAGTCGGCTTACGAAGCTGTATCTGCGGCAGATGCAATTCGATCAGGCTCTGGAATCATCTCAGCAACTCGTCACGCTGGCCGAACGACTGCACGGAGCCAATCACCCGAACATGATCCCGACCGTCGAGCAATTCGCCGAAGTGCGGATCGCACACGGTGATGACGAAGCCGCGGAGGCCGTCGAGCGAGCCATGAAGCTCCGCGAACGAAAGTTCGGAGCGGACTCGGACGAACTGACCGCCGCTCTCGAACGATTTGCCAATCTGTTCCACGAAGCCGGACGCGAGCATCTGGCCGACGAATACTTCACCCGCGCCTCGAACATTCGAGACCGACACTCGCATGCCCTGTTTGTGTGAGACCGAACCATGACCCTCAAACTCACTGCCGCCTCGTTCGTCAACGGCGTTCGCAACAGCGGACTGGTCGCGGCCGAACCGCTGGAGAACGTCGTTCGCGAGATCCGCGCGGCCGGCGGAGACTTCAACGACTCGCGGGTGATCGCCGAAGAACTCATCAAACGCGAGTTCGTCACCAGTTGGCAGGCAGACAAACTGCTGCAGGGCCGGCACAAAGGTTTCTTTCTCGGCCGCTATCGCCTGATGCGACTGCTCGGCACCGGCCAGATGAGTGCGGTCTATCTCGGCCGGCACATCTACATGGACCATCTGGTCGCGATCAAAGTGCTGCCGGCGGACAAAGTCGGCGACACGTCCTACCTCGGCCGCTTCTACCGCGAGGCGAAAGCGGTCGCAGCACTCAGTCACCCGAACATCATCCGTGCATTCGATGTCGATAAGCAGGTCGAGGCGGGCACCGACATTCATTTCCTCGTGATGGAGTACGTCGAGGGCAAGCTGCTGACGAACCTCATCAACGAGAAAGAAGACCATCGACTCGACTTGGTGACGGTTGCCGACGTCATCCGGCAAGCGGCCGAAGGTCTGGCTCACGCGCACGCCAAGGGCATGGTTCACCGCGACATCAAGCCAGACAATCTGCTGCTCACGACGGAGGGCCAGATCAAAATCCTCGACCTCGGCCTGGCCCGCTTCTTCAAAACGATCGACGAAGAATCGCTGACGCTCAAACACGACGAACGGGTCATCGGCACCGCCGACTATCTCGCCCCCGAACAGGCGATCGACAGCCACAGCGTCGATTCGCGAGCCGACATCTACGGTCTCGGCTGCACCTTCTATTGCGCGCTCACCGGCCATCCGCCATTCACCGAAGGGACGCTGGTCCAACGCCTGATGGCTCACCAATCGCAACCCGCGCCGCTGGTCACGAACGAACGGCCCGACGTGCCCGAATCGCTGGTGAAGATCCTCGATCGGACGCTCGCGAAGAAACGGGAGGACCGCTACCAGACCGGCCGTGAACTCGCCGATGATCTGACCGCCTGGTTGTTCGAGAACGCTTCGCACGAATGGAAAGAGCAGCATCTGCCGATGTATGCCGCGCTGCGGTTGAAAGATCTGCTGGACAATTCGCGCACAACCACTGAGACCGAATTGCCTACCGACATGGAAGAAGTCACGAGCCTCAAGACTCCGTCGCAGGCCACGACCAGTCAGCTCCCCAACAACGACGCTGTCGCGGCTTCTGGGGCTGTCACCAAAGCGAAATCGGGGGTCACTCCCAGACCGGCGACCACGTCGAGACCGAGTGCGGCCGATGCGCCGAAAGCGCAGGCTTCCAGAACTGGCAAACCCGTCCCCACGACGGAGCCAGCCCCCAAGAAAATCGTTCTCAAATCCAAGCCGGCCGAATCGCCCGCATTGGTCGAGATCGCCCGCCGACATCCCGCCACGACGGTGGTCGTCAGCGTCCTCGCGACCGCGATGTTGATCGCGGCCGGAGTCTATTTCCTCCGTCCGCCGCAACCTGCCTCTGCGAACGATCAAGGTCATGCAACAACAGAAATGCCTCAATCCGCTCAAGCCGAAGTCGCGAATGCGAAGTAGCCGCCAATAACCATCTTGGCGAGCGGGGCGGCGTCAGCCCCCCGGTTGATTTTTAGCGACCATCGAATTCACCGGGGGGCTGACGCCGCCCCGCTCGC
>CAMDPX010000153.1 GCA_945905295.1 Planctomyces sp. SH-PL62
TGTCGGTTTAATCGGAAAGAAGCCCTGTTCAGTACATTTACACTAATTTGAATTTGGCACTTTAAGCGTCCGAATGACATTTTTTTGAAGTGACCTGCAATTTGGACGCTTATACGCGAACACGCTTCGATTAAACCGACAGGCCCCAAGCAGGGTGGCGTAATTAGTCGCTAGCCCCGCAAGAACGTGGCTACGACGAGGAACGCCGACTATGCACGAATCTCCGGGACTGCGATTTCGGCAAGCGATGGAAATCGAACGGCCATTGCAGGTGGTCGGCGCGATCAATGCCTATTGCGCTCGTTTAGCGGAGCGGGCCGGGTTTCGAGCGATTTACTTGTCGGGAGCAGGCGTCGCCAACGCGGCGTTCGGTTTGCCGGACCTGGGCATGACTTCGCTCAACGATGTCGTCGAAGAGGCGCAGCGCATCACGGGAACGACCGACCTGCCGCTGCTCGTCGATTGTGATACCGGCTGGGGCAGCCCGCTGACGATTGCTCGGACTGTGCAGGAGATGACTCGCGCGGGGGTCGCGGCGATTCATCTGGAAGATCAGGTGGAAGCCAAACGCTGCGGACATCGTCCTGGTAAGCAACTGGTCTCTGTGGAAGCCATGTGTGATCGTCTGAAAGCCGCAGCCGATGCGCGGACGGATGCCAGCTTCGTGCTGATGGCTCGCACGGATGCGGCGGCTGGCGAGGGACTGGATGCGGCGATCGAACGTGCGGCTCGTTACGTCGAGGCCGGAGCGGACATGATCTTCGCGGAAGCATTGACCGAGGCGGCTCACTTTCAACGGTTCGCTCAGGGGGTCAATGTGCCGGTGCTGGCCAACATGACCGAATTTGGCCGCAGCCCGCTGCTGACCGCCGAGGAGTTGCGCGAGCTTGGCATTCGGTTGGTGCTGTATCCGCTGACCGCGTTCCGCGCCATGAACTTCGCGGCCGTGAGTGCGTATGCGACGCTGCGATCCGAGGGAACCCAGAAGGATTTGTTGCCGTCGTTGCAGACACGAGCGGATCTGTATGACGTGCTCGATTATCACTCGTTCGAGTCGCGATTGGATCGCGAATCAAAGTAGACGGGTCACTCCGTGACCCGAATGTCCGGTCACGGAGAGGCTGTGAAAGAATTGGTAGCTGAACTCGCCAGAGTTCAGTTTTCTCGGCGAATTCTGAAGTCTGGCGACTTCAGCTACCAAAAAGTTCACGGCCTCGGAGCGACCGGTCTACAGAAAGGCAAACAATGACATCGAATCCAACGATGGGCCTCGCCGGCGTAGTGGCGGGCCGCACGGCGCTCAGCACGGTCGGCAAAGAAGGCTGCGGACTGACGTATCGCGGCTATTCGATCGAAGACCTCGCCGCGCAGGCCACCTTTGAGGAAGTCGCGTGGCTGTTGCTGCGCGGCGAGTTGCCGACCTCTCAGCAATTGGCGGACTATCGCGGGCGCTTGCAGGGTCTGCGCGAACTGCCGGCGGCGTTGAAGGCGGTCCTCGAACAGCTTCCCGACACGGCGCATCCGATGGACGTGCTGCGGACCGGCTGCTCGGCGCTCGGCTGTTTGGAACCGGAATCGGCGACGTCAGGCACGTTCGATGTGGTCGATCGGCTGCTGGCCACGTTCCCGTCGATGCTGGCCTATTGGCATTGGTTTCAAACGCAGACCATGCGGATCGACACGCATTCGGAAGAAGATTCCATCGCCGGTCACTTCCTGCATCTGCTGCACGGCCAGCGTCCGAGCGAGCTGCATCGGCAAGCATTCGACTCGTCTCTGATCTTGTATGCCGAGCACGAATTCAACGCCTCGACTTTCACCGCGCGGGTCGTGACGTCGACGTTGTCCGACATCTATTCAGCGATCACCGGAGCCATCGGCACGCTGCGTGGCCCGCTGCATGGCGGAGCCAACGAGGCGGCGTTCGATCTCATCAACAAATTCGCGTCGCCCGATGATGCCGAGCGGGGCCTGATGGAGATGCTGGCTCGCAAGGAAAAGATCATGGGGTTCGGGCATCGGGTCTATCGGGACTGCGATCCCCGTTCGCCGATCATTCAGCAGTGGGCGAAACGGCTGGCGGATGAAGTGGGCGACACGCGGCTGTACCCGGTTTCGGAAAGGATCGAAGTGGTCCTGCGTCGCGAGAAGAAACTGTTTCCGAATCTCGATTTTTACAGCGCGAGCGCGTTTCATTTCCTCGGCATCCCGACGTTGTTCTTCACGCCGCTGTTCGTGTTCTCGCGGACGGCCGGCTGGGCGGCGCATGTTTTGGAACAACGCTCGGAGAATCGTTTGATTCGTCCAACCGCCGATTACATCGGACCAGAGGCGCGTGCGTTCGTGCCGTTGGCAGCCAGAAAAACGGTATAACGGCCATCGGCGGTCGGCTTCCGGCCGAAAGCCGATCGCCGTCAACCGATCACCGTGGTACCGTTTTTAAGGATGGATCAATGCCCGATGAAGTCATCGAACAAATTGCCGATTACGCATCGTCGCCGCTCGCAGCCAGCGACGAAGCGTTTGAAACCGCACGACTCTGCTTGCTCGACAGCGTTGGCTGCGGGTTGCTCGCGTTGAACTTTCCCGAATGCACGAAGCTGCTGGGCCCCGTCGTTCCGGGTGCGGTCTTGGCCGGTGGCGCGCGAGTGCCGGGAACGAACTTTGAATTGGACCCGGTTCAAGCGGCGTTCAATTTCGGCGCGATGATTCGCTGGCTGGACTACAACGACACCTGGCTGGCGGCCGAGTGGGGACATCCGTCGGATAATCTCGGTGCGATCCTGATGACCGCCGATTGGCTCTGCCGGCGCAGTCAGTCGCTGACGATTCGCGATGTGGCCGTGGCGATGATTCAAGCGTATGAGATCCAAGGCGTCCTCGCGCTGGCGAACGGATTCAATCGCGTGGGCCTCGATCATGTGCTGCTGGTCCGCATTGCTTCGACAGCGGTGACGACGCGGATGCTCGGCGGTTCGCGCGAGCAGATCTTCAACGCGGTCAGCCAGGCGTGGGTCGATGGGGGCGCGTTGCGAACGTATCGACATGCCCCGAACACCGGCTCGCGCAAGAGTTGGGCGGCGGGAGATGCGACTCGCCGAGCGGTCCAGTTGGCGCTGTGGACAATGGCTGGCGAGAAGGGTTACGCGACTGCATTGACGACGCTGACTTGGGGGTTTCAAGACAGTCTGTTTCGAGGGAAGCCAATCACGCTGGCTCGGCCGCTGGGCTGTTATGTGATGGAGAACATCCTCTTCAAAGTCTCGTTCCCGGCCGAGTTTCACGGCCAAACGGCGGTCGAGGCCGCGCTGCGACTGCATCCGCAAGTGAGTGGCCGCTGGGATCAGATCGAACGCATCCGCATCGAGACGCAAGAGTCGGCGGTGCGAATCATCGCGAAGAGCGGTCCGCTGAAGAACCCGGCCGATCGCGATCATTGTCTGCAATACATGGTCGCCGTCGCGCTGCGGCATGGATCGCTGACTGCCGAGCATTACGAAGCCGAAGCCGCCGCCGATCCGCTCATTGACCGGCTGCGCGAGCGCACTGAAGTCGTCGAAGAACCGCGTTACTCACGCGAGTACCTCGATCCAGAGAAACGCTCGATTGCGAACGCGGTGCAAGTCTTCTTCAACGATGGCACGCAGTCGGAGCGTGTTGAGATGGAGTATCCGCTCGGACATCGACGTCGGCGAGACGACTCTCGGCCAGCGTTGCTGGAGAAATTTGTGAGCAATGCAACGACTCGATTGTTGACTGATCAAGTGCAGACGCTCGCGACACTGTTTGATGCGTCCGCGAATCTCGACTCGCTGACCGTTCCCGAATTCGTGAAGATGACACTGCCGAAGCGCTAACCAATTTTTCTGCCCCTTTCTTTCTGTCAGTAATGACTCGGACAGGCTGACAGAAAAAAGGGGGGCAGAAAAAAGAGTGGAGGAAGACGATGCCGACACTGGCCAAACTTACGCGACAGATTCAGCAGCACGAGGCGACTTTGCGGCAGGGTGGCGGCGCGTCGGGACAGGATCGGCAGCGGCGGCTTGGACGAATGACTGTTCGCGAACGACTGAATGAACTGTTTGATTCGGGCACGCCGTTTCGAGAACTTGGCTTGTGGGCGGCGTGGCAGATGTATCCCGAATGGGGCGACGTGCCGGCGGCCGGAGTTGTCACCGGCATCGGACAAGTGCATGGCCGCTCGGTGATGCTGGTTGCGAATGATGCGACGGTCAAAGCGGGGGCGATGTTTCCGCAGTCGGTGAAAAAACTCCTGCGGGCTCAGCGGATCGCGATGACGTTCCGGATGCCGCTGGTCTATCTCGTGGATTCGTCGGGCGTGTTCCTGCCTCTGCAAGACGAGATCTTTCCCGATGAGGATGACTTCGGCCGTATCTTTCGGAACAACGCGGTGATCTCGGCGATGGGCATTCCGCAGTATTCGGCAGTGATGGGAAACTGCGTGGCGGGCGGAGCTTATCTGCCCGTGCTCTCGGACACGTTGCTGATGACCGAGGGAAGTCAGCTTTATCTCGCCGGCCCGGCGCTGGTGAAAGCGGCGATTGGACAGAAGGCCGATCCGGAAGAACTCGGCGGCGCGAAGATGCACGCGGAGATCAGCGGCACGGTCGATTACCGCGAGCCGGACGACCGTGCGTGCCTGCAACGCCTGCGGTCGTTGATTGCGTTGCTGCCGAACGTGGGGCACGTTTCCAACGTGCCCGCAAAGAAATGGCACGTTGAAATCGAGCCCGACACACTCGACACAATCGTGCCCGGCACTGAGCGTGCCGAGTTCGACATTCACGACGTGCTCGCCTGCGTGGTCGATGCCGGTTCGCTGCAAGAGTTCCGGGCGGACTACGGGCACACGATCGTGACGGCATTCGCGAAGATCGCTGGCCGAGCCGTTGGGATCGTGGCCAATCAATGTCAGCGGTGTCACACGGCCACGGGCGAGTTGCAGATCGGCGGCGTGCTGTATGCCGACTCGGCCGAAAAGGCCGCGCGGTTCGTCATGGAGTGCAATCAAACAAAGGTGCCAATTGTCTTCTTCCAAAACGTGCAAGGCTTCATGGTCGGCCGGCAGGCCGAGCAATCCGGCATCATTCGATCGGGAGCCAAACTCGTGAACGTCGTCAGCAACAGCGTCGTGCCGAAACTGACCGTCGTGATCGGCGGTTCGTTCGGAGCCGGCAACTATGCGCTGTGCGGCAAGGCGTACGATCCGTGGTTGATCCTGGCGTGGCCGAATGCGAAGTACGCAGTCATGGGAGCTGATCAAGCCGCCGATACGCTGCTGACTCTGCGAGTGCGCGACGCCGAACGGGACGGTCGCGTATTGTCCGAGGAAGACAAGAAGCGACTGCGCGACGAAATTCGGCAGCGCTACACGGACCAGACCGACATCCGTTACGGAGCCGCTCGCGGCTGGGTCGATGCGATCATCGCGCCGGCCGAGACACGCGATTGGCTGGCGACCGCACTGAGTTTGATCCCGGAAGGGACGACGTGCGGCGAGTTCCGCACCGGGATGATGCAGATGTAAGCGAGCGCTCGTAGTGACCCGATTGATCGGGTCGGGGTCGCACGCTCGACCCCATAAATGGGGTCACTACGAGCGCGAATTAGCTCGCCAACTTCGCGGCGATCAGAATCGCCTCGATCATCCCGCTGGGATCGGCCGGGCGTTGCCACGCGATGTCGAACGCGGTGCCGTGGCTGGGACTGGTGCGGACGATCGGCAGGCCGAGCGTCACGTTCACGGCGGATTGAAAGCCGATCAACTTAAAGGCGATGTGTCCTTGGTCGTGATACATCGCGACGACCGCGTCGAACTCACCAGCGGCGGCTCGGCGGAATAATGTGTCCGCGGGCAGCGGACCGGCGACGTTGATGCGACCACGATCGCGAACTGTCTGCACGGCTGGAGCGATGATCCGAAATTCTTCGTCGCCGAAGATTCCCTCTTCGCCCGCGTGTGGATTGAGGGCGCACACCGCGATGCGCGGAGCAGGACAACCGATGCGGCGCGTGAAGCCGTCAATGAGTTCGATCTTCTCGGCGACGCCGCTTGTCGTGAGCAGGTCCGGCACGCTGCGGATCGACGTGTGTAGCGTGACGTGAACCACGCCAAGACCGTGCGGCGACTTCACCGCGCCGCCGCTGGGCAGGAACAGCATCATGCCGAAGTCGCGCACGCTGCAAACCTCTGCGAGGATTTCCGTGTGGCCGGGATACTTCAGCCCGGCGAGATGCAGCGCGGCTTTGCTGAGCGGTGCGGTTGTGATCGCAGCGACTCGTTTGGTCAGCGCGGCGTTCGCGGCGGCGACGAGGTATTCGTATGCCGCTCGGCCAGCACGAGCGTCGTTGTGGCCGGGTGGGACTTCGATGACGTTCTGTGGTGCGGTCGGCGGATTCCAACAGGCCAGCGTGTTGAGCGGCGGCAGTTCCTCCGGTTGCGTCACTTCCGCAAGGACGATCTTGAGGCCGCAGTGAGTGATCGCTCGTCGCACGACTTCAGGATGTCCAACGATGACAGGGCGGCACGCGGCGATGATCCGCGGATCGGCACACGCTCGCACGGCGACTTCGGGGCCGATGCCGGCGACGTCGCCGAGAGTGAGAGCAATCGTGGGATGCGGCGTGGTCATGAAAGTAGGTCGGCCTTTCCAGGCTGACCCGATCAACAGTTGACGCGATTTGGCCAATTCGGGTCAGGCTGGAAAGCCTGACCTACGGGACGACATCGTAGACTTCGGCTCGATCGAACGGGATGCCGGCGCGATCTTTGTTGGAGAGCAGCGGTTCTTGAGTCAGCGGCCATTCAATGCCGAGGGCGGGGTCGTTCCAAAGCAACGTCCGTTCGTGTTCTGGAAAGTAGTAATCAGTGCATTTGTAGGTGAAGTCGGCGGACTCGCTCAGCACGCAAAAACCGTGAGCACATCCGGGGGGGACGAACACTTGCTGGCAGGTTTCGTCGCTGAGTTCAAATCCCAACCAACGTCCGAACGTCGGTGACGTTTTCCGCAGATCGACCACGACGTCAAAGATCCTGCCGCTGAGCACTTGCACCAACTTTCCTTGCGGATGCTGAATCTGATAGTGCAGGCCGCGCAATGTCCCTTTTGACGAGCGTGAGAAATTGTCCTGCACGAACTCGGCGGCGATCCCCGCGTCGCGGTAGCGCTGACGCTGAAACGTCTCGGTGAAGTAGCCGCGCGGGTCTCCAAAGACCTTGGGCTGAATCAACAGCAAGCCAGGGATCGCGGTGGTTTCGACGTGCATGAGGAATTACGAGTTGGTGGAAATGGTTCTCTGGACGATTGCGGCCCATTCGTCCGGAGCGACGGGCTTGGCTTCATCGGACAGCATGACGGGGATGTCGTCCTTCACCTCGTATCGCAGGCGACACGATTCGGAGCGGCACAAGAAGCTCCGCCCATCCACCAGCAGCTTGGATCGACAAGCGGGGCAGACGAGTAGTTGGGCGTAAGGTTGCAGGTCGATCGACATAGGGATGCTTGTAGTGACCCGATTTATCGGGTGCATGGAGCGACGCAATTCATTGGGTCATTAAAGCTGGCTTGACCCCATGAATGGGGTCACTACGAGCGCTCAAAACCCTCGCAACGCGCGGATGTCGTCGAACGTGCGGAGTTGATAGTCGATCTGGACGTAGTCCAGCAACCGGCAGAGACAACGGACCGCGACGCCCAAACCGTCCGGACCGCTGAAGCCGCCGAACTGGCCGCCACCTTTCAGGTGCGGTTCGACTTCCAGGAAGAAGCCGGGTGCGCCGAGCGACTTGATCCGCTTTTCGAGTTTCGGCAGATGCTCGCGCAGGTCTTTGAGCACCAGATCGTGACCCGCGTCGCCGCGATCGGCAGGGACGAAGTTTTTCAGCCCCTCTTCATCGACGGT
This sequence comes from Planctomyces sp. SH-PL62, assembly GCA_945905295.1. Taxonomy (GTDB): domain Bacteria; phylum Planctomycetota; class Planctomycetia; order Planctomycetales; family Planctomycetaceae; genus SXKJ01. The sequence goes on from CAMDPX010000153.1 coordinate 7,924, forward strand.
GCCGGTCCACTTCAACGTGGGGTCGATCTTGTAGTCTTTGATGTGCATCCAACCGAGATGGTCGCGCATCGCGAGATACTCTTCGTAGCATTGCATCGGCGTCTTGTTCTGACAGGCGACGTTGCCGCCGTCAAAGATCAGCAGCATGTTTTTACGTTTCACCGCGCGAGCCAGCTTGGCCATCATCGGGCCGGTGTCGCCGATCAGGTTCGGTTCGATTTCGAGCCCGTAGACCAGCCCCGCCTTCGCACACAGATCAGCGATCTGGCCGATCTGATCGACCGCTTGCTGAAAGTACGGTTTGGGATCTTCGCCGCGCGGCGGGTAGAACGAGAAGCCGCGAATCAATTTCGTTTCGAGTTCCAACGCCGCGTTAATCGTCGCGGCGACTTCGGTCTTGAGGTACTCCTTGAACGGCACAAACTTGTTGTGTGAGCCGTCCTCTTTGTCCTTCAGCTTCACCTTGCCGATGCGCGAGCCGATGCTGGTGACTCGGACGCCGTATTCGACGTGCAGCTTGGCGAGCGTTTGGTATTCGGTTTTGCTGAGTGTGACGACGTGTTTCACTTCGCCGGTCGAGTTCACGTCGATGAATCGCGGGCTGTAGTTCTTCAGGCCGACGGCGGCGAGCGCGGAGAGCTGTTCCAGCGCGGTCTTATGGTTGGCGGCTTCATCGGCGAAGGCGCTGAGGATGACTTGCGGGGCGACGGTCATGCGGGATTCCTTTATGAGAAAACCCCACCGGGCTTGCCCCGGTGGCTCGCGGGCCTTTGCACTACGCGAAACAGATTGGATGACGACAGCGTAGTGCAAAGGCCCGCGAGCCACCGGCACAAGGCCGGTGGGGTGAAAAGCTGCGTTAGCTCTTGGCGAACTTTTCGCCCTTCACCTTAATCGTGCCGAGGTCTTTGGTCTTGCCGTTTTCGATCTTGATCTTGATGGCTTTCTCGACGTAGCCCGGTCGTTCGTGCCAGAAGCGGAACTCGAGTTCCCCAACCGGCAGGTTCTTGATCTCGAACTTGCCGTCCTTGTCCGAGACGACGGCATACGGATGGTCGAGGATCAAAACGTAAGCCGACATCCACGTATGGATGTCGCACTTCACTTGCGTGGGATTGGTTTCGGCGACGGAGACCTTCCACGTCAGCCCTTCGCGAGCGTTCGCGGGGACCGCGAAGTTGGTAGGGTCGTTCTTGAGCGGGTTCGGTCGCGTGTTGTGCAGGCAGTTGTCCATCGACTTCACGTCGAGGACTTGCCCCGTCCGCATCACTTGAGCGTGCGGAATGAACCGACACATCTTTTGGTCGAGGACGACGGCGTTCTCTTTGGGAGTCTTCAAGTCGGGATGGACTTTCGGTTTCTCCTTCGCCGGGATGAAAACGAAGATGTTGGCGATCCCTTTGTTGTCCTTGTTGACCACCAGATCATCCGTCAAAGCCTTCGGAGCGCAAATCGCTTCCTTGGTGCTGTCCGCTTCATCGAGCGGCGGGATGTCGCCGTCGAAAATGAACTGACCTTTGAGGTCTCCCCACTGGGCTTGGGCGGTGGAGGACAACGGCAGGCCACAGGTCAAGAACGTGGCAACGAGCGTGGCTCGTCGCAGGACATGGTTGAACTTCATGATGGAAACCTCGTGATCGGTGAAATCGGAAATTGGCGGGACGCCCGATGCTGGGCGGTTCGCAGCGAGTCGGCGAGTCACTCCTTGACTCGAAGATTCCGGTTACGGAGAGCCTGTGAACTTTTTAGTAGCTGAAGTCGCCAGACTTCAGAATTCGCCGAGAAAACTGAACTCTGGCGAGTTCAGCTACCAATTCTTTCACAGCCTCGGAGTGACCGGTCTACTTTCTTGCCATTCGCCTGAGCGGCAGGAGACTAGCGAACCGGCTCGGTTAGGTGAATCGCCACGCAGCCATTGAGTTTCGGCAGACGAGAGAAACTCGGTAGGCCAGCGAGACAATATCGGTTCGTTGCGATCGTCTGGATTTTGATTCATCAAACTTATCGCTGCGTATCCTTATCACCGCGTTTCACAGCCGATAAATCATGAAGAGCCTGTCAGGACGACACGCTCAACCTTGCCGAATCTGTTCGGCCTTTGTGAATGGGAAGGGACTCCCGATGCGAGCCAACCTCGCCGCGATCACCGTGTGTTTGCTGAGTGGTGTGACACTGCTCGCCGCTGAGCCGGGGCGACTGTCCCGTTCGCAAGCGCGGTCGCTGGCCAACACCAAACAGTCACAACCCACTCGCACCAAGGGTCGGGATACTCCCGTCTCTTTGGTGAGTTCGTTGGCCTTTGGCGAAGAGCTTTGGCCGGACGAATCTCCGGAACACGGCGAGTACAAGCTCGTGCCGCCGAAGCAGGTCTTTGGCCCTCCAGAAGGCGAACCGCGCAAGACGCTCTTCCAGTGGAGCTACGGAACATCATTCGAAGGGGGCATCGACCTGGAGAAAGACGCCATACAAACCGATCGTCCCGATTTCGTCGAAGCCAGCACGACGGTCGGCAAAGGCGTGCTGCAAATCGAAAGCGGCTACACCTACACCCGCAACAAAGACGCGGACGACAACTCGATCACACACAACGCCGGAGAAGTCTTGGTTCGCTACGGCGTGCTGCAAGACTGGCTGGAGTTGCGGTTGGGCCTGTTTCCGTTCAGCCAAGTCTTGGGCAATCCCTCGCCGGCCGTGACCAACAGCGGCCTGGAGGATTTGTACCTGGGAGCCAAAATCGGCCTCACTCCGCAAGAAGGCTGGTGGCCGGAAATGTCGTTGGTCCCGCAGATGACTGTGCCAACCGGACATGACTCGGTGACGTCGGGCAAATGGCTGCCGGGCATCAACTGGTTGTACGGCTGGGACGTCAACGACTTCATCGGCGTCGGAGGCAGCACTCAATTCAATGGTGCCGTCGATGGCACGACGGCTCACAAATACACGGAATGGGCGCAAGCCATCACGATCAACTACGCGTTGACTGAAGACGTCGGTGCCTACACCGAATGGTTCGCCTTCTTCCCGTCGGGCGCGGACACCGAGCAGGTCCAGCATTACATCGACGGCGGCTTCACTTATCGGCCGACGCTCGACATGCAATTCGACATTCGTGCCGGCATCGGCCTGACAGATGCCTCGGACGATTACTTCGTCGGCACCGGCTTTTCGATCCGCATCAAGTGACGCGCTGGAGTTCAGGCTCTATTCTCGCAGCGGCGAAAAGTGAAACCATCTGGCGAGCGGGGTGGCGTCAGCCCCCCGGTGGATACGCCACGGAACCGGGGGGCTGACGCTGCCCCGCTCGCCTGTTTCGGTCGTGAGATCAACATGGTCGAGCGTTATCGGCGGCGCACGGGTCAATCCAAGCTGCTGGGCAATCATCAGAAGTGCTGGCTATGGGGACGAAACGTCGTCACAGAGACACTGCGCGCGGCACGCTGGCCGGTGCTGGAACTGCATGTCTCGGACGATTTACCGGAAGAGGAATTGGCCTTCGTCGAACAGTGGTCGCAATCCACCGACACGACGTTGAGCATCGAACCAACCGAGCGGCTGACGAACCTCTGTCACTCGCGCGAGCATCAAGGTTTCCTCGCCAAGATGGCCGAGTTTCCTTACGACCGCGTTGAGGACGCGCTCGCCGCCGCAAAGGCTCCGCCGCTGTTTGCGATCCTCGACGGACTGCAAGACCCGCACAACTTCGGAGCCGTGATTCGCTCGGCGCACGTGCTCGGCGTCGATGCGCTGTTCGTGCCGATTCGCGGTCAGGTCGAGGTCACCGCTCAGGTCGCTCGCAGTTCGGCCGGAGCCGTCAATCACATCCGCATTGCGCAAGCCGACGATTTGGTCACTCTCGCCGCACAATTGCGATCGCGCGGCGTGCGAGTCATCGGCACGAGCCAACGCGCGGTGCATCCGATCTACGAGTGCGATCTGTCCGGCTCAATCGCCGTTGTGATCGGCAATGAAGGCACTGGCATCCGAGATGAGTTACTCTCCGTCTGCGACGAACTGGTCACGATCCCGCAGTTCGGAGCGATCGAATCTTTGAACGCCGCCGTCTCGGCCGGAATTTTATTTTACGAAGCTCAACGACAGCGGGCAGAGCCCGGCCGAAAGCCGATGGCCGAAGGCCGATAGCCGTTATCCTTTTTCGTTAGTCCAAAAGCATGACCATCGAACTCAAAAACCCACACAGCGTCCTCGCCGCGATTGAAACTCGGCCGCTCGACGTGATCGACATTCAGGTCGCGACCGACGCGCCGAGCCCCGCGTGGTCGGAAGTGCTCGACATCGCGAAGGCGAATGCGATTCGGATCATTCGCGGCGGCCGATCGCCGTCGCGCGATCGACGTGGCGGCGAGAAGGAAGGGCGCGAGACCGGCATCTTCGCGAACGTGCGCGAGCGGGCCGACGTGTCGCTCGAAGAACTCTTCGCCGATGCCGCGACACGAGCAAATGGGCATGGACTCTGGCTGGCGCTCGACAACCTGCAAGACCCGCACAACGTCGGAGCGATCTTTCGATCGGCCGCCTTCTTCGGAGTGCAAGGGATTGTCGTCACGAAGGACCGTTCGGCACCGCTCAACGGCGCGGTGTACGACGTCGCGACCGGCGGCGTTGAGCATGTCCCCTTCACGCTGGTGCCGAATCTGGCGCGAGCCGTTGCGGTCGCGAAAGAGTCGGGCCTGTGGGTGCTCGGCACTTCCGAGCACGCGGCCGACGATGTCTCGCAAGTCGATCGCGGACGCCCGTGGCTGCTGATTGTCGGCAATGAAGAAAAGGGGATGCGCCGTCTGACCACCGAACACTGTGACTCCGTTTGTCGCATCACGCCAATCGGTGACGTGACCTCGCTGAATGTCTCCGTCGCGACGGGTATCTTGATCGCGACGCTCGCGAGGCAATGACGAATGGAAGGGGTCGCATGGTCACTCATCACCCGGCGAACCGCGCATCCGTTTGGTGTCTGACCGGAGGCGCTTGTCGTTCAAGCGACGAGTCTTTGAGCCTTTGGTCGGCTTTGTCGGCCGGCGCTTCTTCGGAGGGACCGCGATCTCTTTCAGCCAGCCGGTGAGTTGTTCGAGACAGCCGATCCGGTTGAGCAATTGGCTGCGGGACTTCTCGCACGAGATCAGGATGCTGCCGTCGGTCAGCAATTTCGAGGCGAACCGGACGGCGAAACGCTGGCGCACGTCGTCCGGCAGACTCGGCGATTCCAGCGGTCGCCAACGGAGCGTTGCTTTCGAGTTGACCTTGTTGACGTTCTGCCCGCCGGGGCCGGAACTGCGAGCGAATTGGAAGGTGAACTCGTCGTGCGGAATTTGAATTCGCGGAGTGACGTCCAGCACGTCTTTCGTCGAGTCAGCTTCTTCAATCTTTTCTTTGGAAGCGGTCATGGAATCTCGCCGTGTGGATTGAAACGTGATCGAGGTCTAAACTGCGAACGTAACCCTGACCCCTGGAGGTTTCCATGAGCTTTCCACGAATGGTGCGAGTGCGGCAGACGTTTGACGCAACGCGCGTGAACGATATTCCCGGCGAAGTCGAGCGGCAACTGGCGACGCTCGCTCTTGGAAAAACGGTCCGCCCCGGACAGACGGTCGCAATCACCGCCGGTAGCCGAGGGATCGCCAACATCGCGATCATCATCAAGGCCGCCTGCGATCACGTTCGCTCGCTGGGAGCCAAGCCAATCATCGTCCCTGCGATGGGAAGCCACGGCGGCGGAACACCTGAAGGGCAGCGGCAGATCATCGAAGGCTACGGAGTCACCGAAGCCTTCACCGGCGCGGAGATTCGCGCGTCAATGGAAACCGTGATCGTCGATACGACGCCGCAAGGCATCCCGGTTCACTTCGACAAGCATGCCTTCAACTGCGATCACGTCATGGTGGTCGGCCGAGTCAAACCACACACCGGTTTCGTCGGGCCGGTTGAATCGGGATTGCACAAGATGATGCTCATCGGACTGGGCAAGCACGAAGGGGCAAAGATCTATCACCGCGCGATTTTGGATTTCAACTTCCTGGAAATCATCCGCGCAGTCGCCGACGTCGTGCTGCAAAAGTGCCGAGTGGTCGCCGGCTTGGCCATCGTTGAGAACGCCTACGACGAGACAGGAATGATCGCGGCCGTTCCGCCGTCCGAATTCTTTCAACGCGAAAGTGAGTTGCTGACGCAAGCTCGCACATGGCTGCCACGGCTGCCGTTCAGCAGCATTCAGATGCTGATCATCGACCAGATCGGCAAGAACATCAGCGGCACCGGCATGGACACCAACGTCATCGGCCGGAAGTACAACGACCATGCCGCGACCGATCAGGATGACGTGTCGGTTAAACGCATCTTCGTTCGCGGGCTGACCGAGGAAACGCATGGCAATGCGACCGGTATCGGACTGGCCGAGTTCACGAACTCGCGCACGATCCAGCAAGTCGATCGGAAGATCACGGCCATCAATTGTTTGACCGGCGGCCACCCGACCGCCGCGATGCTGCCGATCGCCTGCGATACCGACCGCGAAGTGCTGAATGCCGCACTGCCGACGCTCGGCCTGGTTGAGCCACCGAATGCGAAGATCGTTCACATCTCCAACACGCTGCATCTGAGCGAAGTGCTCATCAGCGAAGCGTATCTACCAGAGATCCAGAAACGTTCCGACCTGACGGTGTTGTCTGGCCCAGCGGACATGGCGTTTGATGCGGACGGGAATCTGCATCCTGTGTTTGCCAAGCATTAGTGCGAGGTTTTGAACGCGAATTGCTTCGCACACGGATGCGAGAGGCGCACACGGATGAACGATCTGTTTGCCCCGCCTTCATCCGTGTGCGTCTCTCGCATCCGTGTGCGAAGCCTTGATTGCCAGACACCGCTACTTGCCATCGCTTTGCACGACAACAAACGACTTGCCGGTCGGACTGCTGATCAGCAGCGTGACTCCGTCCTTGAGCGACGCGGTCTTGAGAGCCTCGTCGAATTCTTTCAGCGAGGCGATCTTCTTGCCACCGACTTTCTCGATCACTTGTCCGACAGCGATGCCCGCTTGAGCGGCGGCGCTGTTGGGTTCTACGCCGCTGACCACGACTCCCGCGACTTTGTCGTCAAACCCGAGTTCCTTCGCCGCGCTCTCGGTCAAATCTTTGACCTGTAAGCCGAGCGCGTTGAAGGATTCTTCTTTGGGTTGCGGAGTCTGACGTCCCCGACCACCGTTGCCGGGACGAGCCCCGCCCGCGAGAAAGTTTTCGGGCATCTCGCGCACGGTGATCGGGACTTCCAGCTTCGCACCGTCGCGAACGATCAGAGCTTTGTACGTCTTGTCGATTTCCAGCCGTTCGACCACGGCTTGCAGCATCTGGGTGGTTGCGACCTTGCGGCCGTTGAGTTCCAAAATCACGTCACCCTCTTGCAGCTTGGCGTTGGCCGCTGGCGAATCTGGTCCGATCCGCGCGATGAGCGCACCATCAACGCCGTCGAGCTTCAAGCTTCGCGACAGGGCGGAGGTCAGCGGTTGAATCTGAATGCCGAGATAGGCTCGACGGACCTTGCCGTGTGTGATGAGTTGCTGGCTGATCCATTTCACCATATTGACCGGAATCGCAAAGCCGATCCCTTCGGAGCCGCCGCTGCGGCTGCTGATGGCGGTGTTGATGCCGATGACATCACCGTCCAGATTCAGCAGCGGCCCGCCGCTGTTACCGGGATTGATCGCGGCGTCGGTTTGCAAGAAATCTTCGCGGCGAGCGATCCCCAGGCCACGGCTTTTTGCGCTAATGATGCCCGCCGTGACTGTCATGCCGACGTCAAACGGATTGCCGACCGCCAGCACCCAATCGCCGATCTCGGCCATGTCGCTGTCGCCGAGACGGAGCGCCTTGAGATTCTTGGCATCCTTGATGCGCAGCACGGCGATGTCGGAGTTGTCATCCATTTTGACTTCGGTGGCGATGTAATTGTGCCCGTCATGCAGTCGGACGTTGACCTCGTCCGCGCCGCGCACGACATGGCTGTTGGTCAGCACGATGCCCGCTTCGTCGATGATGAATCCCGAACCCATACCGCGCGTCGTTCGCGGAGCCTCGCGCTGTCCCTTTCGCTCGCGGAAGAAATCGCGGAATTGGGGGTTCTGTTTGAAGAGTTCATTGAGCGGGTTCTCTTCGTCGTCGGGATCGAGCCCGTTCATCGCTGCCGCTTTGCCCTTTGTTTCAATCGCGACAATGCTGGGCAACACCTCGCGTGCCACCTCGCGGAACGTCACCGACAATTTGCGTGCATCGGCCGCTCCCGGAGCCGCTGTCACCACGCGGCGCGGTAGCACGTCCGAAAAATTGATCGCCAGACAGACGATTCCCACCACTCCCACAATCCAAGAAACGTGTGTGCTGAGCCGTTGCATAATGCACCTTTCCTTTTCTCCATGTTGAAACTCGCCCGAACTCGGGTTCGGCCCGGGCGTTGGCTGGCGTGTTTACGCGACCGCGGCCCGCAGCGTTGGGCGGCGTATGATAAACCCAGCGCGGGGGACATTGACACAAACCCCACCGAGCTTGCCTCGGTGGTTTTGGGCTTTTGCACTACGAAGTCGAAAGGGAGTTCACTCGTAGTGCATAGGCCCGTTTCCACCGAGGCAAGCTCGGTGGGGTTTGTGCCATTCGTACCCGTGCGCGGCTTAAACCGGTCTCGTGACACCCGGCAAGATTCCTGCGACTACTCGGCCTTCGCGGCAGCGGCGTCACTGGCCGGCGGTGGAGGTAACGGGAGTGCTTCCGGAGTCGCCGCGGGAACCGGTGGGACCGGCACGAGAGGAGCTGGCGACAGCACGGGAATCTCTTGCTCGAAGGTCGCTTCGCCATTCGGCGGCGATGCGGGCAACGAAGTGGGTGCCGAGGGAACTCGGTGATAATCCGTCGGTGGCTTGCGGCGGAGTTTCTTGAACCAGTTCTTGTCGGTCAGAGCGGCGGCGATCTGATCGCGCAGGCGAATCGAGTCGAGGTCGTTGCGGTTGTGTCGCAGCGATTCGTCGATATGGCGTTTGGCGCGATTCGCGTCCCCCTCTTCAAAGTAGCGTGCGGCCCGTTCGTATTCGACGCGGGCCAAGTTGTTGCGATTGATCGGCGAGAGTTTGTCGCGGAAGTCCTGGTGCCGGCGCTCGTTCTCCGAGCGCGAGAGATCCCCCTCGTATTCGGCATCGACGTCCTGCACGATGCGCGGCGTGATAAGCACGATCAACTCGGTGCGATTGGTGTCGTTGGCTTTGTTCTTGAAGAGATTGCCGACGACCGGCAGCGCTCCCAAACCGGGGATCCGCGATTGGGTCTGGTTGGCCTGCTCTTCGATCAGTCCGCCGATCACGATCGTCGAGCCGTCACGCACCATGACGTTGGAGGTGACTTCGGTCGTGCGCGATTCCGGCAAGCCCTGTTCGTTGATCCGACCGTCGGAACGTTCGGGGTGGATTTCCATGCGGACTAAACCGTCTTGTGCGACGAAGGGCCGGATCAAGAGCTTTGTCCCGACCTCCAGGAAGTTGATGTTCTCGACCGACTGCGCGCCGTTTTGAGTGACGGTCTTATAGCCCAGGCGTTGGCCGATGATGAGTTCGGCTCGCTGCTTGTTGAGCACACGGACGCTGGGCGACGCGACGACGCTGGTTTCGGCCAAAGTTTCTAGCGCATCGATGAACCCCGTCAGGTCGCCTTGCACGAAACCATATCTCAGTCCGGAGGTGCCGGTAATGAATTCGCCCATCGCCGTCCCCGCAGTCGTCAGAATCGTATCTTTGCCCGGGAAGCCGACGTTGCTGTTGATCTGCGCGCCGCTGCCGGACGTGACGAGCTGCTTATTCTGCTTGTCGAGCAGGGCGAAGTTGACTCCCAACTTCATCGAGTCGGTCAGCTTGACGCTCAGAATCATCGCCTCGATGACCACCTGTGCCGGTGGGATGTCGACGTCGCAGACGATCGCATCAATCTGAGCGATCACTTCCGGGAAGTCGATGACCAGGAGCGCGTCGGTCTGAGCCAAGTTGTTGCCGCCGACTTTCGTTTTCGATTCTTCCAATCCTGCCTCCGCTGGATTCGTAACCGCGATCAATCCGCCGGGCTTGGAAAGCAGAGGGGTCACGAGCGTTTGCAGATCCTTGACGCTGACGTAGCGCGGGCGAAAGACCTTCGACATCGTCTTGCGTGCCGCCTGCTTCCGACCGGCCGCATCAGCGATGGTCCAGACGAAGACGAAGTTCTCGTCCCGTTCGTAGACGTAGCCCAGCGACTTGGTGATCGCGTCGAGCGCTTGTTCGGCGGTGATGTTTTGCAAATTGATGGCGGGCACCCGGCCGGAGACACCGCGGCCGATCAAGATGTTCATTCCCGAAAGCTGGCCGAGCATGGCCAGCGCTTCGCTGATGTCCGCGTCTTGAAATTCGATGGATTCAAACCGCTCGTTGTTGCCGCCGGCCGGTTTGGCCTGCATCAAGCCGGCCTTCCTCGGGGGTGCTGCCTGCTCGTCCGCGGGAGGTTCCAAAGTCTTGTCTTCCGCCGCTGCGCCGAGCTTGGGAGCGCCGGGTTTGGCGGAATCGGCCGGAGCTTTTTGCTTGGAATCTTCGAGTTCCTGCAAGAGCTTGTCGATTCGATCGCTTTGCTTCTGCTGCTGGATTTGTTCCAGCAGTTCGAGCGCGCGCTGTTGGTCTCCCGACTTTTGTTCGGATTGCGCTTGCGCGAGTTGCAGGAGTTGACGCTGCATGGCGGAAAGTTGCGTTTCCACGCGCGACACTTCGGTGTTCGGCAACGCGTCTGCCGGACGGAAGACGGCCGCGGGTCTTGCCGGTCGCGGCTGACGGATGGGTTCGTCGGCCGCCGCGTCGTGCTCGTCGAGCAAATCGTGCGCGGCAGAGTCCTGCTGACGATTGGACAACTTCGCGAGGTCCGGCTGAATGCGCGGCTGCGAGCGACTTTCGGTTTTGGCAATCCGCGCAGGTTCTGGACGTTCGTCGAAAAACGAATCGTCCACTCTTTCGAGTTCGGGCCGAGCGATGTCCGCATCCAGCCGACGGCGCGGTTCAATCCTCGTCTTCGCATTGGCACGAAGCATGTCGGCCGGCGCGGCCGCAGTCACCGCGGCGAACGAAACGTTGCGCGGTCCGTCGGTGGCTGGCTCGCTGCTGGCGCGCGGAGGTGAACCGTGCGTCGTGAGCACCCACGCCGAGAAGCCCACCACGAGGAGCGTGGCGAGGCACATTGCTCGCGAGGCTGTCTTGAGAGGTGTATTCGCCATGCCGCCGTCGTCCCTGACTGGGCCTAGTCCTCAAACAAGCGACCCCACCGAGCTTGCCTCGGTGGTTAGCGGGCTTTTGCACTACGTCGATCATGATTTCGAGTGAAATGCCGCGTAGTGCAAAAGCCCAAATCCACCGAGGCAAGCTCGGTGGGGTTTGCGAAAATCGCTGGATTGAGGCCTATTCTGGTCTATTCATTCGACTCGCCGCGCGAGTCCTTCAACGCTAATTGCCAACTCTGCGAGCCGTCTGTCAGCGTCACCGATTTGCGTGTCACCGACTCCAGCCGCAGTTGTTTGTCTTTCCACGGCACCATCTGCCCCTCTTGGAACAGCCGGTTGTTGATCATCGCCGCTCGACGAGTCGGGCCGAGGAGCGTGCTCTTCAGCGTGAGCCCATCCAGCTTCTCAATCGGCGGGGGCTTCGGCTTCGACGGTGGTGGCGGAGGTTCGACGAGCGAGTCCTCGACCATCTCCACCGGCAGAGGCATCGATTCGTAGTCCAAACCGAACGGCTTCTCGGGGATCTCGTCGGCACTGACCGTCTGCATCAAAGGATGCTCGTGAAGCAATTTGGTGATCACCGCGCTGTCGTGCGGTTGCTTGGCCGTCGTGGTGAGGTTCGGCGTGGAACTGGCCCTGCCTGTCTCCGCCGGCGAACTGCTCGGCACCGTAGCAGGCGTGGCGGCTGTGGCCGTCGAGCCTCCCGAGAACGCGCTCAGCAATGGCGGCACCCAGAAATACAACCCGACAAGCAACAACACTCCCAGCACCCCCGTCTTGGCGGCGCTGGCTTTCATGTCACGCGCGAGTTGCTGAAACAATTTGGAGAGGTTCATGATTTTCGTGTCAGAGATTTTTGGCGAGCGGGGCGGCGTCAGCCCCCGGTTTCCCAATGAACGAACCGGGGGGCTGACGCCG
>CAMDPX010000154.1 GCA_945905295.1 Planctomyces sp. SH-PL62
AAGGCCAAGACGGCGAACAGCAGGTGTTTCTCAGTCATGCGGGATGCTCCGGGTGGCAACGACGTTGGAAGCGTTGTCGTGATGAGCATCCAAAGTATCAACGTCTGTGGTCAGACGGCAGCGATACCGAATTTCCGAAACAAGACCGCGAATGCGACAGGCGAGCGGGGCGGCGTCAGCCCAATGGCACTTACTTTAGTGAGCGGCAAGGCGCTAGCCGCCGGTATTTCGCGGGGGATATCGAGCCCATTTCACCGGTGGCTAGCGCCATACCGCTCAAAGTAAGTGCCATTGGGCGTCAGCCCAATGGTCATGCGGGCGGATGCACCGGGGGGCTGACGCCGCCCCGCTCGCCAAAAAGGCTTTTACGGACTCCCGACTCGGAGAGTTAGGCTACGGCACGATCAATGGCTCTTCGCCATTCTCGGCGGCTTTCTGCTGTTGTTGTTGGGGTTGGTTGGGCTTCTGTTGCTGCTGACGTGGCTGTTGAGGCTTGGTGAAGATTTTGCTCAACCGTTTTTGAAGTTCGGTGGCGTTCACCTTGCCGTCCAATTTCACGACCTGGACCGAGTTGGTCGGACGAGCGGCGCGGTCGAGTTGGTCGATCAACTGAGAGATATTCTCCAACAGGCTCTCCGGGGCGGAGATGATGATCGTGTTGGAGATGTCATCGACTCCCACGGAAATCAGCCCCTTGAATTTGACGGGGGTCTCTTTGTTCTTGCCCTTGTCTTCCCCTTCACTGCCGCCGTAGATGAAGGTGTAGTTGCGCTCGGGCGGCTTTTGCCCTTCTTTGCCGGGCTGGTTGCTTTGCAGCGCCTTGTCGGTGGCCGAGAGCAGGTCGCGGTAGACATCTTTGATGGCCTCGGCGAGGACCGTGGCCTTGGAATACTTGAGCGTGAAGACCTGTGTCTTGCGGACCTGCTTGCCGTCGCCAGCGACGGGTTGGTCGTAGATGTTGATCAACTCTTCCACGACCTTGAGCTGCTCCGGGGTCGCCCCTTGGACGATGATCGTGCCGCTGTCGGAGTCGGAGATGAATTTCAGTGCCTTGCGTTTCGAGAGTCGGCGAGTGGAATCCTTCTCGTCACCGCCACCCATTCGGAAACCGAAATACGGGTTGTAATTGCTGCCGCTCTTTTTCTTCTCTTCCTCGAAGAAGTCTTTGAGGCTGAGTTCGACCGAGTAGGCCCAGGTGGTCGGATACTTGAGGTAGAAGACTTTGTAGTCCCGTTTCGGCGGCGCGGCTTCGCGCATCAAGTCTTCGAGTTGATCGAGTGCCGCAGTGTCCTGGGATTCCAAAATCAGTTTGCCATCCGGGCCACGGCGAATCCGAATCGGAGGCGGCGTCCGTTCGTGGGGCAGGTTTTCAACCTGCCCGTCACCTTTCCGCGTTGAGCTTCGATTTGGCTGAGCCGCCGGTGTCTCATCGGCGTCCTCCTGGCCAGGCAGGTTGGAAACCTGCCCCACGGGATCGTCGGCCATCGCGAACAGAACTTTGCGAGCTTTCGGTTGTGGAGCTTGCGCTTTCGGGACGTTGATCTTCTTGGGCGACTTCTCTTGGGAGGACTCATCGCGCGGCGGCGTGGTGTCCGGCGACTCGGTCGGTTCGGGACGTTGCGGTTTGCGCGGCGGGGCGGCGTCTTCGATGATGAGTTGGTTGGGACTGATGCCGGGCCACATCTTGCGGACTCGCTCCAATAACTGGTCGGCATCTTCCGGGTCGAGGTTTTCGAGATATCGCTGCGTGCTGCGATTGCCCCCTTGCGGTGGAATTTCACCGAGCTTCATCAGCAGGTTTTCGATCTCACGCAGTTCGATCTCGTTGGCCCACAGCAGCAGGCGATTGTTTTCGACGTCCGCATCGACCTTGAACTTGTCGCTGTTGTCCGTCTGAGTCTGACCCCTCATTCCGTACGGGTTGTAATCGAAGTAGTAGGGATTGCTGCGGGTCTGAGTTTTCTCTTTCTCGCCGCCGCCCATCATGAATTCGATGGACCCAGCGACATAGTCAGCTTCCAGCTTGCGCAGCGGAATCACCTGAAACTTGCGGCTGCTGCCATCGAGTTTTTCGACCAGCAGTTTGATCGTCATGTGGTCGGCCAGCGAGGCGTAGGCGACGATCGACTTGTTCTTGGTATCGACCTGCACCTTGGTCGTCGGTTCGAGATTGCCGACGTCGTCGAGCAGGTCGGTCAGTGCTTGCGGATCAATGCCGTTGAGCCGATAGACCTGCATCCGCTGCACGTTTTGCAGCAAGTGTTCGCCGCGGGAAGAGACCACGTCGAGCGTCTTCACGGCTTGAGAAACGATCGCCATTTTGTCGGGTGGTGCAGTCGCGAGGATGCTGTTCTCTCGCTCGTTGGCCAGCAGCCGGACCTCGCCGGGTTTGGCTTTTGCCGCAGCGCCGGCGGCTTGACCTTGTTGAGCTTGCTGCTGCATTTGCTGCATCATCTGTTGCATCTGCTGCTGAAACTGCATCATCGTGTTGGGGTCCATCCCACCGCCACCACTGCTGCTGCCACTGCGTTTCGTGCGTGTGCTGGGCTTGTTGATGCCCAGCAGGATGTGCAATTGGTCGAGCACTTCGCCCGCCTTCGTGTGCTTGAGCTTGAACTCGCGCACGAGTTGCTCTTGCTTGCCTCCGGATTGCTCTTCCTGAATCACGATCCAGACTTCACGGAGATTCTTGACCGAATCCATCGCTTCCAGGCGATTCGTATTGGTCAGGTGCGTCAGCTTGCCGTTGGGGCTGAGCATCGGCTTGAGTTCGTTCTCGGCCTGATCGGCGAGCAGCCAGGCCAGCGGGAACGACGTCTTCACGTAGTCGTAATCTGGGAGCGTCTGCAAATCATCCGGTTCAACGCGGGGCACCATGCCGGGATTGATCTTTGTGACGCTGACGACCGAGATCTGCTCGCCATGCGTGAGCATCGTGAAGCCGCGCGACAGCAATTGCCGGTTGAGCAAGTTGCGAGCTTCCTCAATCGTGTAGCTCTGCTGCGTGACGAGGTTCAAGTAGTCGTTGGGAAGTTCCTGCCAGTCGAGACTCTTCTGCGAGGTCTCGGCCAACCAGTCGAGTACATCCGGCCAAGGCTGTCCCTTGAGGTTGAACTTCACTTTGCCATCCGCGTCCGGCTTGAGGTTCTTCAATTCGTCGGGGTTCGGCGGCCGCTGTGGCTTGGCGGGGCGAGTGGTCAGCGGCGACGGGCCGTCTTTCTTCTTCTCACCCTCCTTCGGAGCATTGGGGTCCGCCGGTTTGCTGGCGTCGCCCGGCTTCGCATCGCCCGGTTTGGCATTGGGGTTCGGCTGACCGGGCACGCCCGGCTGAGCCGGGACCGCGCCATCAATCACTTGGATGCCTCCCCCTTCCGAGCGGATGACCGCTCGTTTGGGTTGGGCCAACGCGGGCCGCATGGTCAACCCCAGTGCCAGCATCACGAACAATACCAGCCGAATCTGTCGGGGAGCGAAGCTCATAAACAGCCCCAGTTTTCAGTGGCCGCAAGCGGCGGAATAGCTATGACAACTTGTCTGAAATTATGCCCAAATGATCCTCAGCGACGCAACACCCTACTTGATCACAAACCGCAGGGACACTGTTGTCGGGCGAATCGTTCCGCAGATTCGGAGGTGTTGATTTTCCACGACAACCGTCTGCGTGGCCTCCTGAGGAACCTGCGAATTGCCGCAATAGCAGTCTCAGGGGCACACCGCGTCCCATAGCTGGTCACACGGACGGAGGTTGAGAGGCCGCATTCGACCGCGGCCAGGGTCTCCCACAATTTCCAGACGCAATTCTCGCCCTCACAGGAGTCGGACATGCCCGCCAGTCATGTGGAAGATGCTTCGCTGCTTGAGCAGCCACGGAGGAAGAAGCCGGCGACTCGGCCGGAAACGGTCCCGGAAACGAAGCCCTCGGCGAACCGTGTGCAACCGACCGCTAGAACCAAACCGGCTTCCGCGAAGAAAGCTCCCAGCTCGGACATCCATCGCCTGATCGGGCCATTCTTGATCGAAAAAAGGCTCGGGGTCGGCGGCATGGGGGTCGTCTATAAGGCGAACTACACCAAGAACGGAGCCGACGTCGCGCTCAAGGTGTTGCCGCTCGTCCTGACCGCCAACGCGAAACTCGTCGAACGCTTTGAACGCGAAATGGCGATCCTGAAGAAGCTCAAGCATCCGCGGATCGTGCAGTTCTACGGCGGCGGCGAGCAGGACGGTCAGCATTTCTACGCGATGGAGTTCATCAACGGCGGCACGCTGGCGGAACTGCTCAAGGAGCAAGGCCGCCTGCCGTGGCAACAGGTCGTCGAGTTTGGCAGGCAGATTTGCGAAGCCCTCGAACACGCTCACGAGCATGGCATCGTACATCGCGACCTCAAGCCGGCGAATTTGTTCCTCGGACAAGACGGCAAGCTGCGATTGGGAGACTTCGGGATCGCCCGCGACTCTGACGCGACGGCGTTGACGGGCACCGGTTCGACCGTCGGCACGCACGCCTACATGGCTCCCGAACAGATCACCGGCAAGCTACCGATCAGCAACAAGACCGATCTCTATGCGCTGGGCTGCGTGATGTTCGAGATGCTCACCGGCCGAGTCCCGTTCAAAGGGGCCGCCGCGATGGAAACGCTGCTCAAGCACATCAACGAGCCGCCCGCGAAAATCCGCGCCGAGGTCATGGACTGTCCGGTGTTCCTCGAACAGGTCGTGTTGCAACTGTTGGCGAAGTCACCGGACAAACGGCCGCACGACGCGCTGATGGTGCAAGTCGCGCTGGAGGAAGTTCTCGAACGAGTCGCCGCCAGAACCAGCACCATGTCACAGATGACCGAGGGGGTCGGCCAAACCGCGATCGACATCTCGCAAATTCCCGACGCGGCCCAATTGAAAAAACTGCTCGGTAAGAAAAGGAAGAAACGCAAACAGACTGGACCAATCTGGGAGCGGGGCTGGTTCCTTGCGAGTTGCTTGACCGTGATGCTCGGCGGAGTCGCGTGGTCGCTGCTGCCGCCGTCGGAAGAGAAGTTGTTCGCTCACGCTCTGCCGCTGATGAAGTCCGACAATCCCGTTCAATGGCAAGAGGCCAACGACCGCTACCTCAAGTCGCTGCTGGATCGTTTTCCGAACGGCCAGCACGCCGATGAAGCTCGCGAGTTGATCGACAAGTTAGAGATGTACCGCACCGAGCGAGGCATCGAGACGCGTCTGAAGCTCGGCCAAGACCCGAAGCACGAGGCCGAGCGATTGTTCCTGCAAGCTCGCGAACTCGAACGCTTCGGTGACAATCTTTCGGCCCGCGAGCAATACCGAGCGATGATCGACCTGCTCAAAGATCGCGATCAGGATCGCTCCTACCGCAACCTCGCCCAACGGCAACTCGCGATCTTGGAAAACGCCGGAGACGGCAAGATCGATCGCAAACAGATCGTCAACGACTCGCTGAAGAAAGCGCGCGAGCAATTCCTCGGCGGCCAGACGCACGCCGCCGAGGAAACCTGGCGGAGCATCATCAAGCTCTATGACGGAAAAGCCGAATTCGCCGACGAAGTCGCCGAAGCCCGCGCCGGCCGAGCCGGCCGCTTGAACGACTAACCCGAAGCGTCAGCGAGGGCAAACGCTCAACCGGCATGATTCGCAGCGAAGCGCTCTGAATCGTTCGCCCTCGTTGACGTTGCGCATATGCGATTCAATCCGGAGGGTTCACAGCGATTAGCCGGTGGTTGAGCGAAGCGATACCACCGGAAATGTGGTGTTGCTGGTCTCGCATCCCGGAGGGATGCCAGCGACAGATTTGCTGGCATCCCTCCGGGATGCAAATGTGCGTTGGCCAGTTTTCCGGTGGTGCGCCTGCGGCGACCACCGGCTAATTGCTGAGAACCCTCCGGGTTCAGAATCATTCGCTGCTCGGCTGGGACGGCTCGAGCACCCAGAACCGAGCGTTTTTCAGAGCGGTTTCGATGGTCAGTTCTTTGCCGCTGAGATCCGTGAACTCCCAATTTCCGTCGCGTCCCTGACGTGACAGTGGAGAGCCGGTTCCGTCGGTTGTCAGCAGGAACGGAATCCCCTTCGGCAAGTCGATCGGGACGGCACCGTGTTGTTTCGGAAAACGAGTGATGTCCTCGCTCACGCCCTCTGGAAAGTAGACGATCTCCCCGCCGCTGCTCGGATCGCGCGGGACTTCTGCGAAATACGTCGGAACCAGCTCGCTCAGCGATTTCGGAAAGCCGCCATGCTCGCGATGAAAATCGTACAGAGCCAAACGCAGTACGGTCGCTCGGAACGCTTCGGCGCGACTGAGGAATTGGCTAAACACCGTGAACTGGAATCCGCCCTGCATATCGGGTGGCAGCGTGGCGTCTTCGAGAAGCGTCCCCTCGTGCGGGTACGGACCAAGATCGACATTCAATTCCGTGAGAGACAGCGGTTGATGCGACTCGAACTGCCGCTTCAAACCATCGGCATTGCTGACAGCAAAGAATGCTTGCCGTCGCAGCCCACGCTCGAAACGCCATCGCTCCCAAGGCTGCATTCGCCATTGAATCCACCAGGCTGTGGCCCCGCCAAGGTAGATGCGATTACTGAAATGTCTTGCGACGTATTCACGCCACCGTTCAAAGTCTTCCACCAGCGGCAGCGTGGTCACGAGCTGCCGATGGATCTCGTGCCGCGATACGTCTTGTTGTGCGACGGCCTCCAGCCGGCGGATCGCCGTCAGAATGCGATCGTGCGACTGTTTCGGATGACGGCCCCATTCCACGATCGCTTCCCGCAACCATTCTTCGTAAGGAGCAATCGGATCGACAGAATTCGCCGTGACGCGCAGTTGAGCCCGACGCAGCAACTCCCACTCGATCTCGAAGGTCTGCCAAGCCTCATCGAGATTCCCTTCGCTGAGGTGGTGACGAGCGTGTTGTGCGACTATCGAAGGGAAATCTGACCAAGCATCCGGCTGCATTGTGGTGGCAGCACCACCGATACCACCGCCACGCGATGGTTCGGAGTTCAAGTACGCCACCTCCACCGCCGGCCGTGATTCGGAGTTCAAGAACTCCAACGCTACGGCTGGTCGCGAATGAGCCTCCGCCAACAGAGCGATGACCGGAGCCATTTCCGATCGCCATTGCTCGCGAAACACTTTTTCATCCGCGTTGTGTCGCTGATTGTTATCCCACTCTGGATGGGCTCGTTGAAGCTCGTGGCGTCGTGTTTCGGAGTCCACAGAGAGTTTTTGCCTGGCCCTTAACTGTTCGGCGAATGCTCGGCGATAGAGCTGGAGTGTTTCTTTCTCGGCGGGATTGAGCTTTGACTCGGCGTCGTCCACCCGGTCCCAGTCCGCTGGCAATTGCACAACCGGAATCTGCACGACGCGGTACGTCGCGCAGGTGGCCAGCAGCAAGAAGATGGGAATCCCCAACCCCAACACGAGCCGCCAGCGAGCGACTCGGTCGCGACGCTCTTCGATCCAGTCGTTCGCCTTGAGCCATGTCACGAACAAACCGATCACCGGCAACGAACCGACCGACCACCACAGCGGGGCCAACCACGAGCTCATCCCGTTCCCCCAAAAGATTCCAAACACCGTCAGCACGAGGCCCACGGCAATCGCGAGGACCGTGCTGCGAAACAGCATCGAGGCCAATTGCCCGGCCGAATAAAACAGCAGCGGGGCGAAGTCAGCCATCATGGTTCGATGCGAGGCATTCCAACCAAATCGAGGGTCTCGCAGCGGCTCGAACGAGTGCATCCAAGCCATCCCACCGCAGATCAACAACATCGGCGGCAGGCAGATCATTTGCCGACAAAGCCATGCCTTGCGCGGTGAGCAACCCCGCTCGGCCATGTAGCGGAACCGGCCGCCCAATTGTTCGGGAGCGAACGCCAGCAGTCCGAACACGAAGCTTCCGAGGTATGCGGGCGGAACCAGCATTTCCCAGTTGTGAAGATGGTGTAACTCGTAAAAGTTATTGCCGAACCAAGCCAGAAACGCTGCGATCAACCAGCGCCCATCGCGCCAACTGAGCCACAGCATTCGCGACCAGCCGCTCTGACGTTCGCCGACGTATGGTGGCAGTTCGGCCTTCGCGGAATAACTCGGTGAGACATCGCGTCGCCAACGAAAACGCCAGCGCGGCAACCGCAAGCGATCGTCAAACCACAGGTATCCCAAGACGACATCGGCAACGATCAGCATCACCAGCACGGCGATGCGAGACTCCAGCATCCGCGTTGTCGGATAAAACGGCGAGAAGTTGACGATCTCGCTCGTCTTGGTGAGCGTGGTCAGAACGACGTAATTCATGATCCAGTGCGCGGACAACGCCAGAATCACCGACCACAACGGATGACGAATCAAAAGCGATGCCACGACGCTCCAGGCAAAAGCCTCCGCTAAGTAGAACAGGCCCAGTCCACTGAACCAATTGACGGAAGCCTTCCCCTGCGATTCGGGGCCGAAGAGAGCCATCGTGAGGCCCCACAGAAGCAGAACCAGCGCCGAACTGCTCATCAAACCGAATCCGATTTTGGCACAAAGGACTCGCAGTCGATTGGCCGGCAACACACGTTGGAAGTCGAACGTGCCCGTTTCATGTTCCACCGAAAACATCGTCGCGGCACATCCGAGGACATAAATCGCCGACAGGAAGTAGCTGATGGCAAACAGAAAGAGGACATGATCCGGCCAACGGCCCGGTTTCGGGTAGTCATCGGACAACCACAACAGTCCGAGCAAAGCCCCCTGCAACACCGGAGTCCCGATCAACAGCGTCAGCCACAACGCTCGCTGCGTGCGGTATTCCTTCCAGACCAAGCGCCAGAATTTGGTGTCTGAGAACATGGTTCACCCGGAAACGTAGGATGGCCGCCCTCGGCCGTCCCTTTTGAGATTTGAGATTTCAAATTTGGGATTTCAAAACAGGACGGCCGAGGGCGGCCATCCTACGGGTCATTGCATGTACGCCGTGAAGATCTCTTCGAGGTTCGGCTTGCGAACGGCAACCTCCGCGACTGATTCGTGAAGTCGCAGACTCTCGATGTCGGGCGGCGCGGTCCCGCGAGTCAGAATCTGCCATTGCCGAGCGCGACGCGATTGACGCAACACTTCGCCGGCAACCTCCGGTGGTTGAGCGAAGCCCTCGGCCAGAGTCACCGTCAACTCAGTGATCTCGTCCTTCAGCCGGTCGAGCCATTCGCACAGCAGCAGTTTTCCATGTCGCAGAATCGCGACCATGTCGGCGACTCGTTCGACTTCGTGGATTTGATGGCTCGACAGGAACACGGTCTTGCCGGTCGCCGTGCGGTCCACCATCCGTTCCAGGAACTCGCGCCGTACCATCGGATCGAGTCCGGACGTCGGCTCGTCGAGGATCAGCAACTCCGGGTCATGCCCCAGCGACAGCGCGAGCGCGACTTTTGCTTTCATCCCCTTCGACAGCTCTTTGATCTTCTTCGTTGCCGGCAGATCAAACTGAGCGGCCATAATGCGATACCGCTCCAGAAACCCCTCGCCGTAGAAGCCGGCCGTGTACCAGCCGATCTCGTCCACGGTCATCCATTCGTAAAGCGTCGGCTTCTCGAACACGCAGCCCGCCCGTTCGCGAATCTTCAGCCCGTCCTGCCGGCTGTCTATGCCGAGCACCTCGATCCGCCCCGTATCGGGATGTCCCAAGCCGAGCATCGCCCGAATGGCGGTCGTCTTCCCCGCGCCGTTCTCACCGAGCAGCGCGAATACCACGCCGCGAGGCACCTCAAACGAAACGCCATCGAGCGCCACTTCGCGGCCGAACCGTTTCGTCACATTCTCCAGCCGAATCACCGGAGTATCGCCAGTCGTTGCCATGATTGATCCTTGGTCAGAGGTCACTTCCTCGTTCCCACGCTCCGCGTGGTAACGCATGCCCCGACGCTCGGCGTCCCGATGAATGAACTCACTCGCCAGTTGAGTGAGTGAGCGATCGCGACGCGGAGCGTTCGAATTTGCGTTCCCACGCGGAGCGTGGGAACAAGGTGAATACGAACTCATTTCCCTTTCAACTTCGCCGCCAGTTTCTTGTCGATCGCCGGCATCTCGGCCGCGATCAGCTTTTGAATCTCGTCCAAATCGAGTCCGCTTTGCCGAGCTTCCCACAGCGTCTCGCGGAGTCGTTCCTGCACCAGCTTGACCCGCTCGCCCCGGCATTGCTTGAGCGCTCCCGGAGCGACAGCGAGCCCCATGCCACGCACGCTTTCCAGCACCCCTTCCACCTGAAGCTGCTGATACGCCTTCGAGACCGTGTTGAGATTCACGGCCAATTCGCGAGCCAACTCGCGCACCGACGGAGCCATCTCGCCGGGAGGCAACGCTCCGGTGGCGACCGCGAATTTGATCTGCCTCACGATCTGGTCGTAGATCGCCATCCCATTATCCGGATCGACGTGCAAAAACATGATTGTCTCCGTGTCATAGACGACTATGACAGTATGGCAATCGGCCGACGATTTGCAAGTACGGTGCGAGTGCCTTCAAAGTAGGCCGGTCACTCCGTGACCGGAAAAATCGAGTCACGGAGTGACTCGTCTACTTTCACGCGGGCGTATCGACGCTCGGATCGAACCGGTGGAACGCGTACGTCAGCAGCGGAACTAAGCCGGCGCATTCGATGAGCAGCACGGCGACGGCCGGAATCGCGGCCAGCAGAGGTGAACTCAGCATCGCTCCAGGAATGACGGCGACACCGACCAGCGTCAGGCTACCGAACAGCAGCAACATTTTCAGAAACACAAAGAACATCTGCCGGCCGGCATTTTGAAAGTCGCCGGGAGCCCCCTTCGCCATCCGCGTGGGGTAGAGATAGAAAATCAACTTGTCGATCGCGAACAGCATGAAATTGAGCGGCAGCGACAGGACCGCCGCTCCGATCAACCAGCCAGCCATCGACGGCAGCAGGCCGCACAAGGCCAGGAAAAACGTCCCTTGCACGGCCGACAACAAACCCACGAATCCGAGCAGTTCTCCCAACACGATGACAACCGGACGCAGCGGCAGTGATTTCAAATAGCCAACTCGCTCAATGTCATTTTGCAACGACATTGAAATCAAAAAGCTGAGATAGACCATCACGCCGACCCCCGCCCCTGCGGCCGCCAAGGGCTGTCCCGGTTCTTTGTGATGAATCGTGAACGCCAACCCTCCTCCCAGCACCACGGCAGCACCCAGCAACCAAAACAGCTTCAGCGAAGTCCGGAGATTGGTCGTCAGTCGCTGCCAAACGATGGGGCCGATCCCCTTCCAGAACGGAAGCCGCCGGATCTTGCGTCGAGCCACCTGCGACGTCGGCGAGCCGAACATGTGCCAGGCACCCTTCGTCTGAGCCAGTTTGATTCGCGCGGTCAGCTTCTCGCTGATGGCGAGAGCGGCCTCCAGCGAGAGACCGTCCATCCGATATGCCATCGCCAGCAAACTCGCATCGACGACGAGCACCAGGCTGGTCGAGATGCTGAAGCTGGCCAGATCGCTCGCCAAGATCATCCGGGCGAACACGTCAAACGGTGCGAGCAACCAACGTCCGGCCATCGAACTCCGAAACGAAATCGCCAACGCCGCGAAGTCGCCACTCGGAGCATTCATCACCATCTGCGTGACCGCGATCAACACCCACACGCTGACGCTGTAGCCAAGGACTCGGCGAATCAGCACGTTGAATTTCGCCTCCAAGACCAGCCGCACGAACGCGACATTCATGGTCAGCAATTGAATGAACACCAGCGTCAGCGCCGTCCCCACGAATCCACCCAGCCACGCGATGCCACTACGAGCAAACATCAACGAGAACATCAGACTGAGAAACGTCACTCCGAACAGACTTTGCAACAGCTTGTAAGTCAGCAGATGCCGGCGTTGAAACGGAGCCGGAAAGAGGAACGCGACCTCGCTGGCCGTGAAATAGACGGTCGCCTCGCCCGTGGAAAACAACATCGCCCAAGTCGTGAACGCGAACAGCGCGAACGCCACAACATCCCGGATGCGGTCAATCACCATGGAGGCCGCCGCCGGTGCCGACGCCGACATGTGTCCGACGAAGTACATCGAGCCAATTCCGTAAGCCATCATCAACAGAATGAACCCGACCTGCACCGCTCCGCGCAGCGTCTTCATAGACCGCCACATTTGGCGAAACCCACCACGCCATTTCATGCGGATCAATTTCCAGAGGGCAGAGTGAAACATAGTTTGTAGGTCCGGCTTTCCAGCCGGACTCGGTGAAGGAGCGATGTTGGTGTGAGCGTTCGGGTCAGGCTGGAAAGCCTGACCTATGTGGGACGTTCCGTGAGTTGAAAGAAGACATCCTCCAACGAAGCATCCGTGCCGAGTTCCGCCAATTTCCCTTTCGCCTCGGCGATCGTCCCCTGAAACAAACACAGGCCGCGATGCATCAGCAGCAAGTGGCTGCACAGGTCGTCGATCAAGTCGAGCAAGTGCGAACTGATCATCACCGCCGCACCAGCCGCCGCTCGTTCGCGAATGGATTCCTTCAGAGTCCGGATGCCGCGCGGATCGAGTCCGGTCAGCGGTTCGTCGAAAAGGATCGCTTCCGGCTGATGCAGGTATGCGCAACAGATCGCCACCTTCTGCCGCATCCCACGCGATAACTCTTGTGCGATCGTGTCCCGCTTCTCGGTCAGTTCAAACTGAGTCAGCAATCGCTCCGCCTCCGCCTCGAAGGCCGGGACGCGATAGACCGACGCAGTGAAGTCGAGGTGTTCCCAAACCGTCAGCACGTCGAACAACTGCGGATCATCGGGGATGAACGCCAATCGGCTCTTCGCCGCGATCGGGTCTTGAACGATGTCATGCCCCGCGACCGAAAGCCGCCCGCGAGTCGGCGGAATAATGCCCGCAAGTGCTCGCAGCGTTGTCGTCTTGCCGGCCCCGTTCGGTCCGACCAATCCGACGATCGAGCCGGCCGGGACTTCAAAACTCAGACCGCGAACCGCGAGCGTCTCGCGATAGGATTTCTCGTAGCCTTCAACTCGAATCATGTTGCGCACGCTCTCAGTGGATCGTCCTGAATGGTCCCATTAGAGACGTCTGCTTCTGGATTCACCAGCAACCGGCAAGCTCCGTCATCACGCTGGAGTTTGTCCTGCGAAATCACCACGATGCTTCGAGTCTGTTTTTGGCTCGGTTCCGTGCCCCTGTCGAGTTCTCCGATGTCTCCATTGGCTCAACGCGGCCGAATGATCTTGCTCGTCCTGCTGACGGCGATCGTCACTGATCGACTCATTCACCACGGGATCAACTTGTACGTTTCCGGCTGGGCGAGCGTCGGCTGGCGAAAGACGTTGCATGTCGGCGGCGACCTGTTGATTGCCGGTTATGTCTGGTGGTGCGGCGATCAGTTTTGGAAATGGCTGTTTTGCACTGTGAATCTTGTCAACGGTGTCACAAGGCTCGTGCTTGTCGCGCAGTTCGCACGAGTGGCTTGGATGCTGGGAAAACTGGCGAAGTCCTCTGTGGCTGAAATTCTGATGTTGTTCATTGCCACGCTTGGTCCAGAGATTGTTTTGGCCTCGATCCATGTCGTTGCCGCGATCGCCGTGGTTGGTCTGCCCTCCGTGCGTGCGTTTCTCGCTTTTCAGCAGCGTGAGGCCCATTGGAAAAAGGAGTCCATCGACAACGTCGAGAAGTGGCTGGCCAGCGTTCGGGCGCGACCGGAGTACGAACGTCTGACGCTGGACCTGCTGCGATCATTGGATGGGCCGCGTTTGTTGGAGGTGATTCGTGATCACATCGTGCTGACCACCGACGGTGAGTACGACGCCATTTCCAAGCTGTCCCCGGGGCATCAAATGATCCACGCGATCTCGCAGCTTGAAGCGGAAGTCAACAACGGCGGCTTTCACCAATACTTCTGGAATACACGCGGCCAATTTGCCTTCATGGTCGTCGAGGGTTATCGCCGATTGCGGCATGAGCAGAACCTGCGGCTGGCCCTCAAGGCGATCGAATCGTTCTTTGGCGAAGAGACCGAGCAGGCGAACTTTCAAACGGATCGGCTCGACGAACTCTTGGAGAAGTATCAGGAAGCTCGTGAGAACTCGCGGTTGCCTGACCTCGACAAGGAGCCGCTGGCGTCTTGTGAAGAGGAATTGATTGCCTATGCTCAAACTCACTTGGCCGAATTTGTGTCTCGATAAACGCCGAACTGTGCCGAGCGATTCATCCACATCACGATTTCCGGAGACCGCCATGATTCATGATCAGAGCCTGCCAGAATCTCAGACACGATCAACAACAAGATTGCCGTCGGTTTCCAAGTCGTCTCGTCGAGCCTTTTTGGCCGCGACAACTGCGTCGGCCTTCAGCTTCACGATCGTGCCGAGGCATGTCCTCGGCGGGCAGGGGCAGACCCCTCCGAGCGAACGGCTCAACGTGGCGGGCATCGGCTGTGGTGGTATGGGTGGCGGAGATATCGCGACCATCGCCAAACTTGGTGCGAACTTTGTGGCGTTGTGCGATGTCGATGAAGCTCGCGCGACGGGGACGTTCAACGCTCACCCCAAGGCGCGGCGCTACAAAGATTTTCGCGAGATGATCGACAAGGAAGCGAAGAACATCGATGCGGTCACGGTCGGCACTCCGGATCACATTCATGCGGTGGCCGCAATGGCGGCGATTAAAGCGGGCAAGCACGTCTATGTTCAAAAGCCGCTGACGCACACGTTGCACGAGTGCCGCGAGCTGACCAAGGCGGCGCGCGCGATGAAGGTCATGACGTCGATGGGCAATCAAGGCCACGCCAGCGAAGGCTCGCGGTTGACGAACGAATGGATTCAAGCGGGAGTGATCGGTGAAGTCCGAGAAGTTCATGCGTGGTCCGATCGAGCGGGACGATTGTGGAAGCAAGGCATCGGCCGTCCGACCGACACGCCGCCGGTTCCCGCGACGCTCGATTGGGATCTGTGGCTCGGCCCTATCAAAGAGCGGCCGTACCACCCGGCCTACGCGCCGTTCGGCTGGCGCGGCTGGTGGGACTTCGGCACCGGAGCGATCGGCGATATGGGGTGTCACATCATTGATCATCCGGTGTGGGCTCTCGAACTCGGAGCACCAACGTCCGTCGAAGCCAGCACGACGCACGATGGCACGCTGCTGGCAGGGAACAAGCTCAACTTTGAGACGTTTCCGATCGCCGCGGTCATCACGTACCAGTTCCCCGCGCGAGGCAAGCTGCCTCCCGTCACGATGACGTGGTACGACGGCGGCCTGCTTCCTCCGACACCGATCGAGATGCCGGCTGGTCAACGTCTGCCGGGCAATGGCGTCCTCTATGTCGGCAGCAAAGGAAAGATGTATCACGGCTCGCATGGCGGAATGCCTCAGCTTCTTCCCGGTACGTTGATGGAGGCGGCGAAAGCGGTCCCGAAGACGATGGATCGCTCACCCGGCCACTACGACGAGTGGTATCAAGCCTGCAAAGGTGGCAAACGCCCGGTCGCCAACTTCGATTATTCTGGCCCGATGACCGAAACTGCGTTGCTGGGAGTGTTGTCGCTGCGGTCTCCGGGCACGCGGTTCGAATGGGACAGCGAGAACATGAAGGTGAAGAACGCTCCGGAACTGAATCAGTACGTTCACACCGAATATCGCAAAGGTTGGACGTTATGACTCAGCGTCGTTTCAGTCTGACATTAATCTCGGCGCTTGGCGTCGCTCATTTTGTCATTGGTCTTGGCTGCTGGGTTTTTCTACTTGGCTGGCTCTTCCCTCGGGTCGGAGTTGGGATTTGGCAGCTACCAAAACAGGCGATGCTCGAGGCGGTCGTAATTCCGTTTACGAACTGTGTGGTGTTGCTTGCGGCGTTTCTATTTGCCTTACGTCTCAGTCTGCGTGAAAGCCGGCAGGCGGAATTGGCTCTTTGGCTCACAGCGCTGCTCACGGCGATCGCATTTCTGATAGACACGGAATGGTCATTCGCCCAAATCCATAAGTTCGGTCCACCAGGGACGAATCACTTTTTTGCGACTTGGCCCGTTTACTCAACAATGCCCTATCTGACTTGGGGAGTTCGGCTCCTAATCGTGATCGTTGGTGTGATGGGGTTATCTTGGATTCTTTGGCACTACCATGTGAACTTGGCTCACTTTGAGAAGACCGATTCGTCCGGAGATTACTAATGAAACTCACCTCATTTGCCTTTTGCTTGTTTCTCGCGTCGGCGTCGTTTGCAGCCGACAACACACTCACAGAGCAAGAGAAGAAAGACGGCTGGCTGCTGCTGTTCGACGGACAGTCGACCAAAGGTTGGATGACGACCAAAGAGATGCCGCTGCCCGACAAGCATGTGCAGGACGGCAGCTTCAACCCGCATCCGTGCGAGTACATGCTCACGTCCGAGAAGGCTTGGGAGAATTACAAGCTGTCGCTCGACTTCAAGATCAGCCCCAAGTGCAACAGCGGGATCTTCGTCAGGACGTTTCCGCTGACGCCGAGACCGGGGAAGGATGTGGGTTTCAACGGTATCGAGATCGCCGTCGACGATACGAAGACCGCCGGGTTCCATGACACCGGAGCCATCTACGATCTCGTCAAGCCGACCAAGAACGCCATGAAGCCCGTCGGCGAATGGAACCACATGGTCATCACCAGCGACCGCAACATCTTGGCGGTGAAACTCAATGGCGAGACCGTCTCACGCATGAATCTCGACGAATGGCCCGATCCCAACAAACGCGCCGACGGGACCGCTCACAAGTTCGACGTCGCTTACAAAACGCATCCCCGAAAAGGCTACATCGGCCTGCAAGACCACGGCAGCGATTGCTGGTACAAGAACATCAAGCTGCTGCCGTTGAAGTGAGGCCCATCATGCGACTCCCCGTTGTGCGTGGCGTCATCGACCGCCGAATTCTGGTGAACTATCGAGCTGATCCCTCGGTGATTGAGCCGCTGCTGCCAGCACCGTTCCGGCCGAAGCTGTTTCGCGGTATGGGACTGGTTGGCATCTGCCTGATCCGGCTGAAGCAATTGCGGCCGGCGTTCCTGCCAGCGTGGCTGGGGCTCTCTTCCGAGAACGCCGCGCATCGCACGGCGGTGGTCTGGGATGACAACGGCATCACTCGCGAAGGAGTTTATGTCCGTCGCCGAGACACGAACTCGTGGCTCAACACATTGACGGGCGGACGGCTGTTTCCCGGTTTTCATCATCACGCAAAGTTCGACGTTCGTGAATCGGCCGAGCAACTTTCCGTTTCGATGCGCAGCGACGACGGCCAGACGAATTTGTCGGTGAGCGGACATCTCACTCCGATCTGGCCGAAGTCGTCGATCTTTCAGTCGCTCGGAGAGGCGTCGGCGTTTTTTGAGGCTGGCTCGTTGGGCTACTCGGCGACGCCGACGGACTCGCGGTTTCAAGGACTCGAACTGCGCTGCCAGAAATGGCACGTCGATCCGCTGAGCGTCGAAGAGGTTCACTCCAACTTCTTCGAGAACGAATCTCTGTTCCCCAAAGGGACGATCGAATTCGACTGTGCCTTGCTGATGCGCAACATCGCTCACGAATGGCACGAACAAGCTGATCTCTGCTGCGCCGCTGCGGCTGCATGAATTTCGTCGAAGCGATAGACTGCGGCTCCAAGTCGAAAAGAAATCAGGAAGACACAGCGTGACCTCACCCGATACCGCCATTACGGACTCCGCACGAGTGGATTTAGATCGCCAGCGCCGCTGCGGATTTCCAGAGGTTGTGTACTGCGAGGGCAAGACTGTTGAAGCCGTCGAGCAGATCTTCGCCGCTCTGGTGGCCGCCGGTCAGGAGGCGTTCGGAACACGAGCCTCAGCCGATCAAGCCGCTGCGATCCTGCGAAAGTTTCCGCACGCGCAAAACAACGCCGTCGCGCGCACGATCCGCGTTTCTGTGGCGGCCGTGCGTCCCTCGATTGGCAAAGTCGCGGTCGTCACCGCTGGCACGTCAGATCGGCCAGTCGCGGAAGAGGCACTGGAGACGCTGCGTTGGATGGGCTGCGCGGTCGAGCGAATTGAAGATGTCGGTGTCGCCGGTCCGCAACGCTTGCTGGCCGTCGTTCCGCAGCTTCAAGACTGCGACGCGGTGGTCGTCGTGGCCGGTATGGAAGGGGCCTTGCCGTCAGTCGTCGGCGGGTATGTCTCCTGTCCGGTGATCGCGGTGCCGACCAGCGTTGGTTACGGAGCTTCATTCGGCGGCGTCGCGGCGCTTTTGGGAATGTTGAATAGCTGCGCGGCGAACGTGACTGTGGTGAACATCGACGCGGGATTCAAAGCGGGGTATGTGGCGGGGCTGATTGCGAAGCAATCGGTTCGATGAATTCATGACGAAGAAAAGAGCCCGACGAATGAAAGGAGACGACGAGTTGTTAAGGACAGTGAGATCATTCGTCGTCTCCTTTGATTCGTCGGGCACCTTCCGGCATTAGCAAGGCAGAACTATTCATGCGGATGATCGACACACTTCCTGCTCCCCCGCTTCGACCGGCCTCGGCCCACAAGGGAACATTCGGGCGAGTACTCGTCATCGGCGGCAGCCGAGGCATGTCCGGCGCTCCGAGCTTATCCGGCTTGGGAGCCTTGCGCGGTGGAGCAGGGCTCGTGTCTGTCGCCGTGCCCAGCGAGATCCTCCCGATCGTCGCCGCGATCGAGCCATCCTATCTCACGATTCCATTGGCCACCGACGAAGAACATGGTTGCCTTTCCGCCGATGGACTCACGGGACTGCGAAAGGCGTGTGAAGGCAAAGACGCGATCGCGATTGGTCCTGGCCTAGGAACATCGCGCGGAGTGACGGCCATCGTCGCCGCGCTGTATGCCGAACTGCCTCAGCCGATGGTCGTAGATGCGGATGCGTTGAACGTGCTCGCTTCGCAGAAGCCTGACAAATCAAGAACAGGCGGGCCGCGCATTCTCACACCGCATCCCAGTGAATTTGCTCGGCTGATCGGCAGCGGGATCGCGACCGTGCAAGGTCAGCGAGCCAAGCTGGCGGCTGAATTCGCGGCGACTCACGGAGTCATCGTGCTACTGAAAGGGCAGGGGACCGTCATCACCGACGGCGATCGAGTGGCGATCAATCGCACGGGCAACTCCGGCATGGCGACGGGCGGCTCCGGAGATGTGCTCACGGGCTTGATCGCCGCATTGTTGGCTCAAGGCATGTCGCCCTTTGAGGCCGCACAACTCGGAGCCCATCTGCACGGACTCGCCGGCGACCTCGCGGCAGCGGAGTTGTCACAACCGGGACTCATTGCATCCGATCTGCCGCGTTTTCTCGCCGCAGCGTGGCGGAGAGTCTTGAATCCGTAATCTCAGGAAACGCGAAGCCGAAGAGGAGACATTCTCGCAATCGACTCGTCATCGAATTGGAGATCACAATTTGTGATCTCCAATCCCAGACACCGCAGTTTCCCCGGGCTTTTTGTAAAAAAGGAGATCACAATTTGTGATCTCCAATTTTGTGAGGCTTCACGAGGACGCGATTTCAATCCAAATCGTGACCTTGGCGTTACCAACGGTAACTGGCTTGGATTCGGACGGAATCGACGCTGAGGATTCGATTGAGTTCGCCAAAGTCTCCGTCTGCATGTACTCGCCCCAGCTTTGCAGCGCGGCGAGCACGTCGGCGTTGTCCGTCGAATAACAGACTTTAATCCGTGCTTGGATTTCGAGGTTGGCGTCTTTGCGGAGTTGTTGGACTTGGCGGACGAAGTCGCGGGCGATTCCTTCTTGGAGCAGTTCCGGAGTGAGATGCGTGCTCAGCGCGATTTGGACGCCTCGTTCGTCGGTGCTGACCCATTCGGCGGCTTGTTGAGTGGTGATGACGATGTCGGTCGGCAGCAGCACGACCTCGGTGTCGGCGACCTTCAGCGTGACGCTTTCCCCCCGACGCAGCGGAGCGAGCGTGTTGGGGTCGGTGGCCGCGAGCGTTTGGGTGATCGCTCCCAGCAGCTTGCCGTACTTGGGGCCGAGGGCTTTTTGGTTCGGCTTGTAGACGTAGCTCACCAGGTCGTCGAGGTGGTCGCAGCTCGTCAGCTTTTTGAGGTT
>CAMDPX010000155.1 GCA_945905295.1 Planctomyces sp. SH-PL62
GTTTCATCTCAGCCAGACTCCTTTCAAGCTGAAGCGTTTTCAGTTTGGGTTAATGGGGGAGTCTGGCTTTTTTCATATTCTCCAATTCACGTAAACCTCGGATTTCCTCGTTTCAAAATACTTAACGGCGTTGCCCCTTGGGGCTGAAAGCCGGAATGCCGGTAACACGCATTTGAACTCACAACGTCAAGGAGGACGTCATGGCTCTGCTGGAATGCCACGGATTGGTGAAGGACTACCCCGGCAAGCGCGCCGTTGATGGCGTGGACTTCAGCGTCGAACGCGGCGAGATCGTCGGGTTGCTGGGCCCGAACGGAGCCGGCAAGACGACGTCGTTCCGGATGTCGTGCGGGATGATCGCGCCGACGGTCGGGCACGTCTTCCTGAACGGCGTCGAGGTCACTCGCTGGCCGATGTATAAGCGGGCTCAAGCCGGCATGGGCTATCTGCCGCAGGACGAGAGCATCTTCGTCAAACTGACCGTCGAGCAAAACATTCTCGCGGTGCTCGAATTCCTGCCGATGACGCGCGACGAGCGGCAGGCCAAGATCGAACAACTGCTGGGTGAGTTTGGCCTCACGGACAAGCGCCGGCAGATCGCCTCCACGCTGTCGGGGGGCGAGCGGCGGCGACTGGAAATCGCGCGATGTCTCGCCACCGATCCGGTGTTGATTCTGCTCGACGAGCCGTTCACGGGCATCGACCCGGTCACGATTCACAGCATTCAGGACATCATTGCGCGCCTGCGCAACAAAGGGATCGGCATTCTGCTGACCGATCACCGCGAACGGGAAACGCTGACGATCACGGATCGCAACTATGTGATCTGCGCCGGACATGTGATTGCCTCGGGCGACGCGAAGGAGGTTCTGGCGAACCCGGAAGCCCGTCGGCTGTACTTCGGCGAACGCTTCGATGCCAACTCGATCATCCAAGGCAAGGCCGTGTTCGATTCGGGACTCGAAGCGGCTGCGTGATGTCGTCTGACGGGGTCGGGAGTCTTTTTCAGGTCGGGGTTGTCACCTTCGACGATCGATTCGTGTTGAGCGCAATATGGCAATTTGCCCGACCTGAAAAAGACTCCCGCCCCCTTTCGGCATCTCCTTGCACAGCCCGACGACCGCCCCCACAATCCGCCCGCTCATGGGACTCAACAAGGAGGGCATTGTGGGTCTGTTGCTGTTGGCTGACGCGACCTCGACTGCCGAAATCGCGACCAAACACGCCGTCGCTTCCGTGGATTACTGGTCGCTGCTGTTTGTTTTCGCGATGGCATCGCTGTTGGGCTTTGGCGTGATCGTCCGCGTCTCGCGGTTGCTGCACACGCCGCTGATGTCGCTGACGAATGCGATTTCGGCCATTGCGGTGGTCGGCTCGATCATCGTCACGGGCCATGAAGACTACCCGCTGGGCATTCGCATTTTGGGAGCGATCGCGCTGTTCGCGTCGATGACCAATGTCGTCAGCGGATTCCTCATCACCGACCGCATGTTGAAGATGTTCAAGCAACCGGGCGGGAGCGGGGAGTCGAAACGATGATGCACCATCTCGTGCAGTTGGCGTATCTGGTCGCGACCGTGCTGTTCGTCTTCTCGTTGCACGGGATGAACGATCCGAAGACGGCTCGACGGGGTGTGCGGGCGGGAATCCTCGCGATGGCGCTCGCGATCGCAGCGACCTGGGCGCAGCCGTCGATCACCCATCACGGTTGGATCTTGGCGGCGATCATCGCTGGAATCGCGGTCGGCATCCCGCTCTCGAAAGTGCCGCTGACCGCTGTGCCGCAACGGACGGCGATCTCGCATGCGTTCGGCGGACTCGCGGCAGGATTGGTCGGGACCGCGAAGTTTGTGTTGTGGTCGGTCTATGAACCGGAGGAACTCTCTCAGTTCCGGATGGCCGCGATTGTTTTGGAAGTGCTGCTCGGATTTCTGACCGTCACCGGCAGCTTGATGGCCGCCGGAAAGCTGCAAGAGGTGAAATGGATTCCGCAGCGGCCGGTCACGTATCCGTTTCAAAACGTCAGCAACATCGGCTTGCTCGCTTTGGCAGTGTTGTTCGGCGTCTTGCTGGTGCTGAACCCGACCGGTCCCGGCGCGGGATTCCTGTTTGCCGGAGTCATTCTGCTGGCGCTGGCTTTCGGAGTGCTGTTGATCATCCCGATCGGCGGGGCGGACATGCCGACGGTGATCTCGATTCTGAATTCGTATGCCGGACTCTCGGCCGTCGCGATGGGCTTTGTGCTCGACAACAAGTTGCTGATCACGGCCGGTGCGCTCGATGGGGCCAGCGGCTTGATCCTGTCGATCATGATGTGCCGAGCGATGAATCGCTCCTTCACCAACGTGCTCTTCGGAGCGTTCGGTCAAGTGCAAGCGGTCGCGGTGGACTCAGAGGTGCGGCACTACAAGTCGGAGACGATCGAAGGGGCGGCTCAGGTTTTGGAGCAAGCTAGCCTGGTCGTGATCATTCCCGGTTACGGACTCGCGGTCGCACAGGCTCAGCATCGCGTGCGCGAGCTTTACGACCAACTGACCAAAGCGGGCATCACGGTCAAGTTCGCGATTCATCCGGTGGCCGGCCGCATGCCCGGCCACATGAACGTGCTGCTGGCCGAGGCCGAGATCCCCTACAGCGATCTGATCGAGATGGACGAGATCAACGCCGACATGCCGCAATGCGACGTTGCGTTGGTGATCGGAGCCAACGACGTCGTGAACCCGGCCGCTCGATCGGTGAAGTCTTCGCCGATTTATGGGATGCCGATCATCGACGCCGACAAAGCCAAAACCGTCTTCGCCATCAAACGGAGCAAAAGTCCCGGCTTCGCGGGGATCGACAACGAGCTGTATTTCCAAGACCGCACATTCATGCTCTTCGGCGATGCAAAGGCGGTTGTTGGTGAACTGGCGAAGCATCTCGCCGGTGGCGACGGGCATTGACCGCTCGTAGTGACCCGATTTATCGGGTCGTTCGACCGCATAAATGCGGTCACTACGAGCGCCGTCAGCGTTCGCCCGCGTCGGATGCCAGCAGTTCATGCACTTTCGGATGCACGACTTGGCCGTCGATCGTGACTAGCGTCCCCTGCACGATCTCGTCCTCGCGGTTGATCGCCCAGTGGCCGTCGTTGATCAGCGACAGCAAGAACGTCGTCGAGTTGCGTGAGAACATCTGGCTGGCGTGAAACGGCACCGACGCTGACAAGTTGACGCAGCCGATGATCGACACGCCGTTCTCGACGACGGTTTCCCACGGCCGAGTCAATTCGCAGTTGCCCCCCTGCTCTGCCGCTAAGTCGATCACCAGCGAACCGGGTGACATCGACCGTACCATCTCGGCCGAGACCAATCGTGGAGCCTTCCGCCCCGGCACCGCCGCCGTCGTGATCACGATGTCGCTCTCGGCGATGACCGGCGACAGGGCCGCTTGCTGACGTTGATAGAAGTCCGCGTCCATCCCTTTCGCGTAGCCGCCGCCGCCCGCCGCGTCCCCCAAGCCCATGTCGATGAACTTAGCACCGAGGCTCATCACATCGTCCTTCGCGACCGATCGCACATCCGTCGCTTTGACCACCGCACCCAATCGCCGAGCGGTCGCGATCGCCTGCAAGCCGGCGACGCCCGCGCCGATCACAAACACCCGCGCGGCGGTGATCGTGCCTGCCGCCGTCATCATCATCGGAAACATTTTCACCGACCGCTCACCCGCCAGCAGCACCGCCTTGTAACCGGCGATCGACGCCTGAGACGACAACACGTCCATGCTCTGCGCGCGAGTGATCCGCGGCAGTAACTCCAGCGAGAACGCCAATGCTCCGCGTTCCGCGACCCGCTTCATGAACTCCGGACGACCGAGCGGGTCACACAAGCTGATCACCGCTTGCCCCGGCCGCAGCGCGGCAATGTCCGCCTCCGCCGCATCGGCGTTGGCTCCGGCCGTGCGGACTTGCAACAAGATATCCGCTCGCGAACACACCTCTTCACGATGTGCCAGCACTTCCGCGCCGGCCGCGAGGTAAGCCGCATCGACAAACCCGGCCGACGTTCCGGCACCGGATTCAACGACGACTTCCAACTTGGCCTTCTTGAGCGCCGCGATCGAAGCGGGGACCAACGCGACGCGATGTTCCCGGCGAAAAGTCTCACGCAGCACGCCGACCACCAATGGTTTCGCAGTCGCGATTGCCCCGGTCAGCGAATAGGTCTCGTGATCACCTGCCGTCACACCGTCTGCGCTCATCGTGCTTCCGTCTGAATGAGAAACCATTCGCCGCGATGACTCGTTCACGCGACTTCGACGGGAAGGTAGCGGCTGCCAATCTCAGAATCCAAACCGCACAATCGACCAAACGCACGACGGCCTTGATCGCTGCCTCGTGCTGAGTTCTACTCAACCTCCGCTGAAGGAAACTCATGTCTGGCCGATGCCGTCACGGTGACGAGGCGGCGATGAGACTGCGGCTGAGGAGTGACACCATGAAATTGCTGTCGGGCACCATCCTGTTGCTCGCGGCGGAGCAAGCCTTCGCGCACGCGCAACTGGCTCAGTTTCCCAATCACGATGATGCCACGGCGGTTCTGATTCCGGCGTCGGTCGTCTTTCTCGCTCTGGGTTCGATCTTGCTGATTTGGGGTCTGCTGAGTGAACTCCGGGACAAGTCCAAGGTCTCTGCCGGATAGAGTTCCGTGATTCGTGAGAGGAGTTTGTCATGACCCCGTCGTCTGCTTCCGCCGTGAAACGTGACGACTTCGTGGCGTTTGTTTTGCTGTTCGTGTTTGTCGCCGGACTGGGCATTTGCGTCCGTCCATTTGTGGCTCCGACAGCCAGAGAAGCTTCGCGGCGCGAGATCGTGCGGGCACAGTTGATCCGGCTGCCGGAGGCTTGGACGAAAGCTCAACAGCATGTGCGAGACTTCCCGGACGACGTGGTGGGATTGGCTCTCGCGGCCGAGGCGGCGGCGACTCAGCAGCAGCACGCTGAGGCAATCCAGCTCTTCGAGCGACTGCCGCAGGATGGTGGACGC
Organism: Planctomyces sp. SH-PL62; assembly: GCA_945905295.1. Taxonomy (GTDB): domain Bacteria; phylum Planctomycetota; class Planctomycetia; order Planctomycetales; family Planctomycetaceae; genus SXKJ01. Next base: position 5,027 of record CAMDPX010000155.1, read on the forward strand.
TGGGAGTTCCGGCGCGAGTTTGGCATCGGTCGCCGACACGCGGTGCTCGGTCAAGTCTTTCCAGCGGAGCGACATTTTCGCCGGGCGTTGCAGATCAATCCGTCGCATCGAGAGGCCAACCAGCAACTCGGTCACATCTTGCAAGTGGCTGGCCGAGTCTGGGAAGCCGCGCCGCATTTCTTCATTCCGATCTTGCGCGGGCAATGCAACATGGACGAATTGCTGTGCATCGCGACCGCAGAACTTTTCTTTCGGCGCGACGAGCAATTGGAGCGGGACAATCAAGACTTGGCGAACCCCGATCTGCTGGTGACGTTGTCTTCTGCACGCCGATTGCTGCTGGAGAACCAGCCGTCGGCCGCCGAAGAATCGCTGCGGCAGGTGTTGGCCGTTCGGCCAGAGTTGGGAGAAGCTCAGGGACGACTGGGCCGCTTGATTGTGGAACGGGGCGACCTCGGCGAGTTCCTGCAATGGCGCGGCAGCCTTCCCGATGAGGCTCGCAATCATCCCGAAGTTTGGTTCGCTCAAGGCTTGAAGGCACGGCAGCTCGGTCTGCTTCCGGGGAGCGTCCGCTGTTTCCTCGAAGCGGTGCGGCGACAGCCCAACAACTTGAATGCGAACATTCAGCTCGCCAATAGTCTGGCGAAGGTGGGACAGAAGGAGGTCGCCAGGGAACTGTCTCGCCAAACCGAGGTGATGTCTGAAATCGAAGCCAATTTGAATCTCTTGCGTGTCGAGATCGACGCCGAGGTCATTGCGAAACTCATCCCGCAGTTGGGAGGCATCGGGCGTTATTGGGAGGCCGCCGGCTGGGCCTACATTTTGACGAGACTCGACATCCCGCAAGAGTCGCCGCATCGCGAACTCCAACGCTGGTTGCGATTGGCTCGCCGTGAGAATGTTCCCAACGCGACGGGCCAGTCGCCAATTCGCTCGCTCAGAGCGGAGGATTTTCCAACTCCGTCTTGGCCGACTCCGCAGGAGAAATCCACTTCCAAAGAGACCTCTCAGACCAATCAGCTCGCGTGGAATTTCACCGACGACGCGGCGAACGCTGGGATCAAGTTCAACTACTTCGAGGGATCTTCGGAAGAGAACCGGCTGCAACACATCTTCAATGTGATGGGGGGCGGCTTGGGGGCTGTGGACTTCGACAACGATGGCTGGCCGGATTTGTATTTGGCTCAAGCGAACAACTGGCGCGAGACGACACCCCGTCCGGAAGATCGCGATCGGTTGTTTCGCAACGTCGCTGGCGAGCGATTCGAGGACGTCACTGAGTTGACCTCGATCAGCGAGTTGAATTTTTCACACGGTGTGGCCGTGGGAGATTTCGACCAAGACGGTTTCGCAGACATCTACGTCGGCAACAAGGGACCGAATCGGCTATTCCACAACAACGGAGACGGGACGTTCGAGGAGATCAGCGTCCGGGCCGGAGTCGCCGGAGACGAATGGACCACGAGCAGCGTTTTCGCGGACTTCACCGGCGATGGCCTGCCGGATTTGTACGTGTTGAACTACACGAAGATTCCAGAGACGACTCAAAAGGAATGCCGAGACGCTCAGGGAACTTTGAAATCTTGCACGCCGCGGCAACTCCCCTCCGAGCAGGACAAGCTCTACATCAATCGGGGCGACGGCACCTTTCGCGATGTCTCGGAAGCGGCGGGCATTCTGGCTCCCGAAGGTCGCGGGTTAGGGATCGTGGTCTGGGACTTCAGTGGCGACGGCTTGCTGGACATCTTTGTCGCCAACGACACCTCCGCGAATTTTCTGTGGGTCCATCAGGGAACCGACTCCGAAGGCGTCCCCCATTTTCAGGAAGAAGGGGTCATTCGCGGTGTCGCGTTTAATCAAGACGGCCACGCCACCGCCAGCATGGGCGTGGCCGCCGGAGACGCGGATGGGGACGGCCGGATTGAGTTGTTCATCACCAACTTTATCGCAGAGTCCAGCACGTTGTTCTCGCTGCGATCGGGAGGCTTCTTCGAGGAACAGACTCGTGACATGAATCTCCGGGCCGCGAGTCTCTCGATGCTCGGCTTCGGCTGTCAGTTCGCCGACTTGGACGGCGACAGTTGGGAGGACTTGATCATCTCCAACGGCCACGTCGATCGGACTGCGGCGCGGGGCGACTCCGATCGGCTCCCTCCGCAGGTTTTCCACAACCAGCAGGGACGCAGTTTCGCGGAAATTCCGGGCGCATCGTTGGGAGCGTTTTTTGAGGGGCGCTATTTGGGTCGCGGCCTCGCAAAGCTCGACTGGAATCGTGACGGACGAACCGATGTTGGGATCTCCCACTTGCACGCGCCGTTCGCTCTGCTGACGAATCGCACGGCTCCCGCAGGCCGACTGCTCACCGTCCGCTTGATTGGCCGAAGCGGCTGCCGCGAACCAATCGGAGCAAAAGTCACGGTCCATGCCGACCGTTCTCAGATCGTGCGGTTTCTGACGGGGGGAGACGGATTCTTGGCCACAAACGAACGCTTTTTGTCGTTTGCGGTGCCTCAAGAAAGCCAGACGGTTCGACTTGATGTGGACTGGCCCGGCGGGCGACATCAGCAGTGGAACGACGTGCGAACCAATCAGGAAATCCTTTTGGTGGAGGGGCAGTCGGAAGCGATGCCTCAACGGCAATTCCCAAAAGATTGAAAGGGTCGTGCGTTCAAAATTCAAAATTCCTAACACCAACGGATTCCAGGTGCGAGTTCGCCACCGTCGGGCCTGTCCCGGCGGAGCGCTGACTGGCCAGCTACATGAGCCGCTCGCGGCATTTCCGCCCCCGTGGGGCTTGTCCCCACGGAGCGAATGGCTGTTGAGCTCACAATCGTTGCTCCCGTGGGGACAAGCCCCACGGAGAGCCAGAGATCCGCAAGTCATTTCTGGTAGCAATCCATTCATGGCTCCGCCGGGACAGGCCCGACGGTGGCCGCACCTGGAATTCGTTAGTGTCAGCAAAATTCAAAATTGGCGGGCTGAACGATTCTGAGCATCTCACGTGGCCACACCCCACCAATTTTGAATTTTGAACGCACGACCGCTTTGATCCTGCCGCGCAATCTGCGCCTGGGTCAGAGAAAACAGCGGACTAAAACTTTCCACCGTTGAACCCCACACATGGCTCGCCTGAAAATCCGAAACTCAACTCTTCATCCCTTCTTAAGCATTGATCGAGTAGAGAGTTGCTGTTTGAATGTTTTGGGTAACCGAGCAAATTCCTGTTTGTCTTTTGAACTACGTTTTTTGGAGATGTGAGATGCGCCGTCGTGGATTTACGTTGATCGAACTGTTGGTCGTGATCGCGATCATCGCGGTCCTGATTGCTCTCTTGCTGCCAGCGGTGCAGCAAGCACGCGAAGCGGCTCGCCGGAGCCAGTGCAAAAACAATTTGAAGCAGGTCGGCTTGGCGTTAGCCAACTATACGGAGGTCACAAAGGGGCTCTACCCGCCGGGAAACGTCGCATCAATTCAGGGAGGCTGGGGACCATCGTGGTGGATCTTCATTATGCCTTATACGGACCAGGCTCCGGTCTTCAAGAAGCTGACGTTTAGGGGAGTCCACCCTGGGTGGGCGTGGAGCGGCGATGCAGCCGGTGACTCCAACGCAACGGAAATCGCAAGAGCGACTTTCAGTTATGTGCTTTGTCCGTCGAGCCCACTCGCATCCAAGCGAAATGCGGGCGACGTTGCGGCCAGACACACCATGCAAAACGCTCATTATTTTGGGATCATGGGAGCGACTGACGGCAACGGCTTTTTGAACCTCGCGAACCGCAAAGCAAATTGCTGTGGCTGCTGCGGTGGACAAGCCGCGACCGGCCTCATCACCGCCGGCGGGATGTTCGGCCCCTTAGAATCCCGATCAATCGCCAGCATGCGGGATGGAACCTCAAACATCATCGTGGTCGGTGAAGCGTCCGACTTCATTCGTGATGCGAGTGGCAGCAAGGTGGTTCAAGTCACCGGCACTCACGGAATCCTGATGGGCAGTCCCAACCTTACTCGTGTTGAGGCCGCGCCAGGCGGCATGTTCGAGCGTCAGTTCAATCTCTTGACGGTTCATTACGCCCCGAATGCCCAAGCCATCGACAATAATGCCGCGTGGCAGGGAATTAGTGACAACTTCGGCATTAACCTGCCACTCAATTCCGCGCACACCGGTGGCGTGCATGGGCTGCTGGGAGATGGGACCGTGCGGTTTATCAACAACAACATCGACATGCTGACCTATCGCCGCCTGATGACTCGTGATGACGGAGGTACGGTCTCCAACTTCTAAGTGCGCAATTTGGCAAAGCAAATCGGGCTCCCTCGGCGGAGCCCGGTTTCGTTTCTCAGTGTCGTTCAGAAATTCATCACCCTTGTCAGAGATCACGGAGTTCCGTTGATGCACCACTTTGCTGTTTTGAAGAACCGATCCGCTAGAACTCCATTTGCCGGCGTTTTGTTTTTGGCGTGCGCGATTGCCGCAGCCGGTTGCGGCGGAGAGCGAGAGGCCAAGCCCACGGATCCGCAAGGATCGATTTCCGGGAGCATCACTTACAACGGCACAAACGTGACACCCGACAGCAGCGTTGTGTTTTACTGCAAAGAGAAGAACGCGACGGCCGCTGGCCAAGTCAATTCGCAGGGGAAGTTCACTTTAACCCCCGCCGTGAGCTCCATTGGCATTCCCGTGGGGCGTTATCAGGTCATGGTTCGAGCACCTGAGCCGCCAGCCGCGCCAGTCGGCACTGACGGATATAAAGACTTCATGTCGGGCAATACAAAGAAGCCCGAATCAGCGAAAGACATCCCGGTCCAGTTTGGTACCTTCGATACCAGTGGCATCTCGGTGGATGTGAAGACCGGCGAAAATACTTTCGACTTCGACTTGGCCAAGCTCTTAAAGGGAGCATCCAGCGAGCCCGTGAAAATCGTGAAATGATTCTCGCTAAGGGGTCGGGAGTCTTTTTCATGCCGCACGACACGGGTCCAACCAACGGACCACACTCAACTGCGGCATGAAAAAGACTCCCGACCCCCTCGCTCATTTCGCCGAGTCCGTCGGGTTGCTCAGCAAGTATGCGATCACATCCCGCAACTCTTCGGGCGTCTTCACGACTCCCTGCGGCATGGCCGAGATGTCCGCGAGTTTCCGCGCTTCGATGTCGGACTTGTTGATCGAGACGCGCTTCGTATCGGGCAGCAGCACTTCCAGCTTCTCGCCCGTTTCACTGACGATCAGACCGGTGATGATCTTTCCGTCGGTCGTCTCAATCGTCGAGGACTTGAAGACGGGCGAGATCACCTTGTTCGGAGCCAGCACCGATTCGACGAGGTAGGCGACCGAGAAGCGTTTGCCCGCATCGGCCAAGCTGGGACTGCCGCCGCCGGGTTGAGTGGCGGTCGCCGCATGACACTTCGCGCAGCCCAGCGATTCGGCACCGAACAACTTCTTGCCGCGCGCGATGTCGCCGGTCTTCACCGCTGCGGTCCAATCGACCGTGAAGAACTTCGGATCAATCGGCTGCGAGCCAGTTCCGGCCGACTTCAATCGGTCTGCCAGCGACAGACCGTCCGGCTTCTCTGGAAAAGACAACTTCACGTCACCGAGATGTTTGAAGTGCAGATATTGCCCGCCGCGTCCCGATTGCATCCGCACGCGGACGAGAATGTCGTTGCTCCCCGCCAGCAGATCGAGCGGCACAACATCATCAAGCTGTTGCAGCGGGCGGACGGCGTCGTTGGTGAAGACCAGCTTGCCGTTGTGCCAGACGCGTACGCCGTCCTCGCTGCCGACGAGCAATTGCATGCGCTGAGCGGACGGTGCGTCGAAGCGGACCAGCGAATAGACCGACGAATTCGGCGACGGACCGAAGAGCGCGTTGAAGTTGAACAGCGGCCGATCCGGACTGGTGGTCTTCGTCAACTTCCACTCGAACGACTTTTCGTTGACGACGTACTTGGCGGCGAGATCAATCGCCGCAGTCTCGACCGCATGTACCGTCTGAAAGCCATCGGCATCCGGAACGGGTCCGAGCATCCACACCTGCGGTTTGACATGCTCCAGCTTTCCTTGCAGGTTGAGCCGCTTGTCCTGCACATCGGCCGTGACCGTCGCGATCTTCGGCTCGGAGCGCGGATCGTCGAGCAGCGACAAGAAGTGCGCCGCCTGCAACCGCACCTTGTCGTTGTCATCACCGAGTCGCTCAACCAGCAGCGCAAAGAGTTGTTCCTGCTCGGCCGTGTGCTTGAGCTCTTTCCAATGCTCGGCCACCGTGTAGTTGCCGACGCGGCCGAACTTGCGCAGGTCGATCGGCTCTTTCTCGTCCGCAAAGAGGATGATGTTCGCCTCCTCCTTCTGCTGCGGCGCGAGCGGCGCGGCCTCCGGCAACTTGGCATCGACGGGAGGAATTGTGAGCCGGAAACCTGCGATGAGAACACCCATCATGCGAAGGGGTTGTTCGGGGGCTCGGCAATACGCGGCTGTCAATTTCGGCAACGCGACACCCGAGAGCACATGACAAGCCCGCACAAAATTGGCGTCGATCTCACCTTCAACCATTCGTTCGCGTTTTCCATCTTTCCAGTCTTGGCGATGCTGCTTCAACATCCCTTCCGGATCACGTTCCGCGTCCGCCATCAACTCCTCAAGTTTCAACTCGGCAAACCCTTGAGCCAGGGACTTCATGAGAGGCTCCACGAGAATTGGTCCGAGGATCGCAATCGTCAGAGCTTCCCCCAAAGGTCGAGCGGATTCAGGTGGATGCCGACCAGGATGAGGACTCGTTTTCGGCGACTGTTGCCAGCGACGGAGCAGCTCGGCAAAGGCTGTCGATGACCGATTCCACTCGGCCCGAAAACGTTCCTCACGGAGCTTCTCGGGCTTAACGCTGGTCGCGTCGTATCCGTCGAACGGCAGCGTGTCGGGATCGTCCTTGCGCGTGATGACGGCGAGGTCGCTGCGATAAACGGGTGAGCCTTCGTTCTGAGCCATGTAACAGATCGTCACGAAGACTCGGCCACCGCGACCGACGCACACGCCAACCGGCCGAGCCTGGTCTTTGCCCTCCAACAGGACATGCTCTTTCGCGGTGAATGTGCTCCCTTTGGCTTCGAGCGGAAACCGGGTGACCTGCCGGCGGCACCAGCGGGCGACGAGCAGATTGTTCTCGTACTTCTCCGGCAGATAGCCGTCCGCGTAATACGTTTGCAGGACCGGGACGAAGCGCCCCAACTCTTCGTTGAGGCTGGGCAGGATGTCCGCGCGGTCGGGCGATTTGCTCTGCAACCAACCACGCGGCCAACTGAAGTACGAGCCTTCGGACACATGCAGCATCCGGCCGGGAACGTAAGCCGAGGGCAGCCCCTCGTGATCGTTGTCGTTCGTGAAGAGATTCCAATGCTTGTCGAAGCATAACCCGCACGGGTTTCGCAAGCCGCGCGAGAAGCTCCGCAGATTGGTCCCGTCCGGCCGAATGCGAAAGACTCCGCCGACGCCGTGGTAAGGCATCTTCGCCCAGTCTTTGTCGCCGATGCGAACCGTCTGATTGTGGTTGCTCAAGCCACCAGCCTTGGCGAGCGGGACGGCGTCAGCCTCCCGGTTGTTGGGGCGATCAACCGGGGGGCTGACGCCGCCCCGCTCGCCTTGAGGATTCTGCACCGCCGAATTCGGCTTGTAGAACATCGTCCAATGTCCCCAGTGATCCGGTCGTGTGAAGTCGCCGTAGTACCACAGAGGATCGCCCATCGAGACGTAGAGGTCTCCCTCCGGTCCCCACGCGCAGGCATGAAAGCACTGATGGACGTGACCGTTCGGTACGCCCCACAGCAGCCGCTCGATGGCGACACCGTCTCGCTTCAACCGCGCACCCGGCAGCCGATAGACCGCGCTGACCGTGACGACGTAGAGGTCGTCGCCTCGAATCTCGATGTCGTTGACCCAAGTGTGATCGGGAAACGTGAACAGCAACTGCCGCGGCTTGTACCGCCCGGCCTCGTCGAGGTCGTAGACGAACAGCGTCTTGCGGCCTCCGACAAAGATGCGTCCCGCCGTGTCGAGCCGCACCGACAGGAACGAATCGTCGTCCGAAGAATCGAGCCGCACGACTTTCAAATCCGGATCGAGGACGCGGTAGTCGAGGTCTTCGGCCAGAAGCGGGGCTGTGGACAACATCAACAACAAAGCCAAACGCAAAGTCATGCAAACATCCCCCGAAAGCGGACAACAAAGTGGCGGAATACCAATCGACGGTGGCGTTTTCTCGGATCTGTCATCGTTGAAAGTCTGAATTTCGTGAGGCGATTGTCGGCAGAAGAACTGCCCGTGTCTTCACTCCGAAGGAGTTGCGTCACTTCGCCCCAGATGGTCGATTTTCATGTGGTCCTTTCCGTGATTGGGATTCTCGAACATTGTTTCCGACAGCGGAAACTTTCTGGAGTCACCTCGGAGCCAGAAAACGAAGAGCTGGCGAAAAATGGAGGGCGGAAAATGAAGGCCAGGAGACTGTTCCATTTTCCGCCCTTCATTTTCCGCCAGCTTGTTCCTGCCTGAGTTCCCTGGGAGTCGTTGTTTGTCTGGAGTGCGACGAATAGCCTGAAGGCATGAATCACTCCATCGCCATCGGTTCGATTTTCATCGAGTGCAATCACTTCGGCGGCATCCCTGCCGACATCGAGAGCTTTCGTCGCAGCGAACTCTTCTACGACGCGGAGGTGCTCGACCGCACGGCAGGTACGGTCGGTGGGATGCTCGGCGTGTTGCGGGACCGAGCGGTCACGATCCGGCCGCTGCTCGTCGCGAGCGCGTGCCCCAGTGGCCCTGTAACGGCGGAGTGCTATCGCCAGTTGAAAGCCGAGTTGCTCGGCCGCTTGCGAGCAACCCTGCCGGTCAGCGGTGTTCTGCTGGCGTTGCACGGCTCAGCGGCGATTGAGGAGATCGGCGATCTCGAAGGCGATCTGCTGGAGGCGGTGCGCGAACTGGTTGGTGATGAGGTTCCGGTCGTCGCAACGCTCGACCTGCACGCACACGTCACCGAGCCGATGGTTCGCTGCGCTGACGCGCTGATCGCATGGGAGACGTACCCGCACAAGGATGCCCTCACGACCGGCGAGCGCGGTGCAAGAGCGTTGTTGGATATTTTGGACGGCACGCTGCGGCCGGCGATGGTGATGGCCAAGGTGCCGGTGCTGGTCAGCGGAGTCCTCGGCCACACCGAAGGGCCGGGGCCGTTCGCGGATGTGATGCGTTTGGCCAAGTCGATGGAGCGAATTGACGGCGTCTATTCCACGAGCGCGTTTCTCGTTCATCCGTACCTCGATCTGCCGGACATGGGTGGTGGCGGGCTAGTCATCACGAACGGCGATCTCGCCCAAGCGGAACGGCTCGCGCGGCAGATTGCAGAACTGTATTGGCAGAAGCGATTCGATCTCGAACCGCCAGTGTTCACGCCCGCCGACGCCATCGCGCGAGGACTGCGAATCGAAGGCGGTCCCGTGCTGCTCGTCGAAACGGCCGATTGCTGCGGCGGCGGAGCGGCCGGCGACAGCGCGGCTTCGCTGGTTGCCTTGCTGGCGGCGAACGTCGATCAGACCAGTCTCGTGCCGATCGTCGATCCGATCGTCGCAGCGCAATGTCATCAAGCAGGCGAAGGAGCCGAGGTCTCCGTTCAACTCGGACACCATGTCGATCCGAAATGGGGCGAACCTGTCGCGGTCACTGGCCGAGTGGTGAAACTCAGTGACGGCCACTTCCGGTATCGCGGCGGCATCTGGGACGGCCAAGCGGGAAACATGGGACCGTCCGCCGCACTGCAAGTTGGCAGCCTTCAGATCGCCGTCGCCTCACACGGCACCTATGAATGGTGCGGCGAGCAATACGAATTGCTGGGCCTGAATGCTCGCGATGCGAAGTTCGTCGTCGTCAAGAACCCCATGAACTACAGCATGGCCTACGGCGACATCGCGAAGGGCGAGTTCATCCTCAACACTCCCGGACCGACTCCCGCCACGCTGCGAGACACACGCTTCCAAAACGTGCGACGACCGTATTATCCCGCTGATCCTGAGATTCCCGGACTTCCACCGACGGTCCTTCGAGGGATGTCTCGCGTACTGCGATAACGGAAACCATCACGCTCGTAGTGACCCGATTGATCGGGTCTGGATCAAACGTTCGACCCCATTAATGGGGTCACTACAAGCGCAGGACTCAATGCCGTAGCAGGAACTCATTGGAGTTCAACAGCGCGTGCTGGAGGTCATGGAATCCAGCGGCGCGGTTGCCGACTTTCGCGAGATGCGCGCGGATCAAATCGCGCTCGCCGCTGGTTGGCCGGCGGCTGAGAGTCAGCAAGTAAATCAATTCGGCGAGTTCATCATCGCTCTTACCGGATGCGAGCCACTGGCTGACGTGGCTGTTCGAGGACTTGATGTTGTCGACGATGCCCCGGTTGTTAAGTAGGTGGATCACCTGGCTCAGCGACGGGTCGTCCTCGCGAGCACACTCGCAAGTCACGTCGCGAACCGGTTTCGCGAAGGCTTTCAAGAACGGGTGCTCGATCGCCCCTTCAGCGATCTCCATGGCTCGTGTGCCGCGCGGGTAGCCGGGGAATTCTTCGGGGACGCCGGTCACGGTGCAGACGGCGTCAAGCAATTGCTCGGCGGTCAACATGCGCGGGGCGGAATGCGTGAAGTATGGATCGGCGGCTGCCGCGTACCTCGATTGCTTCGTGACCGGCTTAGCGTCGAGCTGATACGTGCTCGAATTCAGGATCAGTCGCAGCACCGGCTTGATGCGGTAGCCGCTGGCCACAAACGTCCGCGCGAGTTCGTCGAGCAGTTCTGGATTCGACGGCGGGTTCGTGTCGCGGAAGTCATCGACCGGCTCAACGATGCCTCGGCCGAACAGGTGATACCAAACACGGTTCGCGGTCGAGCGTGCGAAGTACGGGTTCTCGGCCCGTGTGAGCCAAGCGACGAGCCGCTCGCGGCGGTCATCGTCGGGAGTCAACTCGCCGGCCGGACTCGTGTAGCCCGGCATCTCCGAGGCCGGACTTCCGAGCGCGATCGGCGCGAGGTTGACGTTCTTGGTCGGATGCCGCACTTCGCTGTTACGGTCGAGATAGATGATCTCGTCATCAACCATGAATTGCTTCCCTTTGAATTTCACGCGAGCGAAGTACGCGGCGAGGCCGTAATAGTCGTCCTGAGTGATCGCCTCGAACGGATGGTTGTGACACTTCGCGCAGCCGATCCGCACGCCGAGAAACAGTTGAGCCATCGCCTCAGCCGCCTCGTCGGGTGTCCGGGCGATGCGATGAAAGTTGGCTCCTGGCTTGTGCAGCGTGTTGCCGAGACTGGTCAGCGTCTCGCGAGCAAACTCATCGAACGGCCGATCGTTTCGGAAACGTTCGACGAGATACCGATGAAAGCTATGCACGCCGCGACGACTGATCGTCACGTCGCTGCCACGCATCAAGTCGGCCCATTTCAACGCCCAGAGCTGCGCGTATTCATCGCGCTCCAGCAATTCGTCGATCAGCTTCGCTCGTTTGTTGGGATCGGTCGAATCCAGAAACCGCTTGGCCTCATCGGGAGTCGGCAAGACACCGGTCACGTCCAAAGAAACGCGCCGCAAGAAGACTTCGTCACGAACCAACTCGGCGGGGAGCAATTGCAGCTCACGTTGCTTCGCGAAGACGTGCCGATCGACGGCATTCGACTCGGCCGGAGACTTGAAGTCGAATTCCGAATCGCGCTGCAAGTAAGACAACCGCACGCCGGTGATCCGATCGAGATACCGCACCAGAAACGCGACCTCCGCCGTTCGAGAGAATTCGACCAGCCCGTCGCGGTTCACCGACGCGGCCTCTTTCTCGTTCGTCGAGAAGACCGACAGATCGGTCACGTCGCGCACAGTGCCATTGTCGAAATGCGCGATCGCAATCAATTGCTGGTGCGGACGATTCTCCGCCAGTCGCCGCGCACCCGGCAGCACTTCCAATCGCACCAACTTCGGAACCGCCGGCACGGCAGGCTTCTTAGCATTGTTCCCGGTCGCCGGCGCAGCTTGCGTCGGAATCAACGACGGCCGGCAACCTTCATCAATCCAGGCTCGCAAGAGCTGATACTCCGCGTCCGTCTGTTTGAATCGCACGCCCCCCTGATGCGGCACTTCGGCGAGACCTTTCCGCAGAATCAAACTCTCGTCCGCCGAGTTCGGATTCGTGCGCCGACCGAACTCTTCCCGAGTCAACGTCGCGAAGTCGAGCACCGGATCGAAGCCCCGCAGACTCAACCGAAAGCCACCCTTGCCCTGCGGCGATCCATGACACGCTCCCTGATTGCAGCCGGCCTTGCTGATCGCGGCAATGACGTCCGTCTGAAAATCCACCGGGTCCGCTTTCGAGTAACCGACCACTTTCACCGGCACGCGGACTTCTTGCCCACTGTGCCGCACAACAATCTCCGTGGTGCCGTGCCCTCGCGGCACGATCCGGCCGCTCGGCGTGATCAGCGCAATCGCCGGAGCGACGCTCTCGAAAGTGACATCCCGTGTGATGTCCGCCATCGCGCCTCCCGATTGCGGCTGACTGACCAACAACTGCTGCGAAGCACGATGACCGTGCAGCGCGACCTCTGCCGGTTCGACACGAAGTGCCGATGCTGGTTCGGCAGCGATCAGCGTCGGCGCACTCATCGAAAGAATCAGGCAGATCATGAAGTGAGGATCAACACGCATGGTTTTGATGACTCTGATTGTCGAATGAAAATGGTTTTTCAGAAGGTGCCCGACGAATCTAAGGAGACGACGAATTTGAACAGCCGCAAAACCATTCGTCGTCTCCTTACATTCGTCGGGCTCCCCTCTATTTATTCGTCACAGGCTTTTTGATTTCGATCGGGATGTTGGGCAGATTGAAGCTCTCTTCGTACTTACCGACGAAGCCGGCGACTTGCTGACGGAGGTTGTGGCGGCCAGGGTTCAGCTTCGGATCGGCTTTGAGTTCGAATTCAACAGACTCCGCCCCCTTGGGGATCGTAACGGTTTCCGGAAACGTGAACCCAGACTGAGGCCCGAGCGTAAATGTCACCGGGCCGTCGAACGTAGCGACTCGGTTGGCGAGCAGTTTCACTTTGACGGTGCCTCCTGGATCGGTGGTGGGCAGTTCCGGCTCGATCGTTGGCTTGAATGCGCTTTGGACTTCGAGCGTGAAGGTGCGAATCAGATTGACTCGATGGCCGTTGACGTCGGCGGTCGCCGTGAGATCGACACGGTGTTTCGCGAGATTCGTGAGAATGCGATTGAAGAACGTGCCGGAAGCGGTCAGCCGTTCCGCCGTTGCTGGCGTGAATCGCGCGTAGACCTGATTGCGTTCTTCCGTCTCGACGCCGATCTGGCCGCCGGTCACCGCGAACGTAATCGGCGATGTGAAGCCGGCGCTCCGTTTCGTCACGATCGGGAACTCGGCGGTTTGATAACGAGTGAGTCGGATCAATGGCTCCGGCAGCTCAACATCAAACGGTGGCGGCGGCGCGATCATCAGCGCGATCTGGTTTGTCAGTGACGGCGGTAAGTGCCGTTGATCCTCGCGCAGCGCGTACGGGATCAAGTCCACGTTCTTGAGTTGCCGATCGACCAGCGGCTTGGTCTTCACGCTCGTAGTGACTCGATTCATCGAGTCTTGTTCTTTGGTTGGATCGTTTCCCTCGACAGCATGAATGCGGTCACTACGAGCGCTGATCTGCAACGTAAACAATCCTTCGGGCGTTGATGGCGCGGCGATGATCTTTCCCACGAACTCGGTGGCTCCGGCGGGGATCACATTGGGTTCGAGCGTCACGCCTGTGGGAGCACCACGAAGTTCCAGAAGAATCTCCCCGTTGAATTCCGTCCGCGTCACCTTCAGCGAGAGCGGCTGATACGTCCCTTGCGGCACCGTGAGGTCGGCCGCTTCGGCCAGCAATTGAAACTGTGGGCCACCCTCCTTGATGTCGATGCGATAGGCAAACTCCGGCCCGCCATCTCGAGCGAGGTCGCGCACCTGCAAGCGATACGTCCCAGCTTTGTCCGCTTTGAAATCGAAGCTGGCTTCGTCGAGATCCGTGTCGTCCACACGCCGTGCCTCACGGCCATCGGCGTTGAACATCACCAACTCCAAATCCGCCGCCGAGCCAATCGTGCGAGCAAGCCCTTGAATGCTGAGCTTCTGATCTTTGGCCAACTCGAACGCGAACCAATCGACATCCCCCGGCTTGCCGAGCACTCCGTTCAACGTCGCCGGAACTTTTGCGGTGACGAGAGTCGCCGTCTCCAGCGTGTCGTTCGGCTCAACTTCAATCGCGGCTGGTAAGTCGCTGACGGCCAGCGGAATCCAGGTGGCCAGTCGATTCGGCGAGTGACGAACCTCCTGAAACAAACTGCCGAGCGGTCGATCTGCCGGGAACTGAACCGGCAATTGCAGTCCGGAAACTTGCGGAAAAGTCAGCGTGGTTGGCTCGCCGATTTGCACGGAGGAAGGGATCGACACGCGAGCTTCCGGGAAGTCACCCATTCGCAAGACGTAGTGCCACGTCGGATGCCCCTCGAACCGCGAATCGCGAACTTCAACCGTGTATGTCCCGGCCTCAGCAAATGTGTGAGCGAATCGGCAGTCGAAGAACAGACCGACGGAGTTGTCACACTCGGCGACCACTTTGCCATTCGAGTCACGAACTCGCACGAGCGGGTCGTAGTCCTTGCCGAGCCGATTGCCGATGACCTCAAACGCGACTCGTTGGCCTTTCTCGACTGAGATCGAATAGCGGTCGATTGTCGCGGGGCGACAGGATGCGGTGACGCACGCCGGAAGTTTGACCGACAGCATCTCAGGCGAGCCGGCGGGCGTTAGCCCCCGGACTTTGTCGGAATTGT
>CAMDPX010000156.1 GCA_945905295.1 Planctomyces sp. SH-PL62
ATGATCCCTTCGCCGCCGCGCTGATGTTCGATGAGCAGTTCGTTGGAGTCCGTCTCGACCCAAGGGGTCGAGGCGGTTTGACGGAGTGCGGCTTTGAACGGTGCGACGGCGTTGCGCACCGGCTCGTCCATGAAGTGGTTGGTTTGGTAGAGACTGGCCTCGCGAGCCGTTTTGAATTGCTTGGCGTCAGTTTGGAACAGGACGTTCCAGCGGTACGACAGCCCCTTGAGATCGACGTCGGCCACAGTCGCGTTGTCGAACTTCATGGTCGTGCTCTTGTCCACGACGATGCGACCGCCGGCGTCGGTGAACTTCTTGAGATGCTCTTCGATCAAATCGGGGAGCTCATACGTTTGGCCGACGATGATCAGCGTCTTGTAGTTCTTGAGCGCACCGTACGGCAGCGTCCGTTCGTGAATGATCTGCGCCGGATAGCCGGCTCGCGCGAGAGCGTAGTGCGCGGTCAGCACGGACTCTTTGTAATCGCCGCCGACGTTGTAGGCGTTGATGTCGATCTCTTTGCTTTTGAACGCGGAGTTCTCCGGCAGCGAGGCGATCTTCAGCTTGATCTGCTCGCCAGTTTTCTTGCTGGCCTCCTGAAGCGTGATGTCTTCCTCACGCATCGCGAGTTCGGTGAAGCTCCACAAGACTGCGACGTCGTGGCCGGTCAGCAGCGTTTCTTTCAGCACCGGGCCGATCTTCTTGGCGGCGTTGTTGACCTCGGCAAGATCCGCCGGCTTCATCGCCGTCGTGTTCAGCCACCAGTTGCTGGTCAATCCGGCGGCCAACATGCCGTTCATGCAGACGCGATAGGCGTGCGTCTGCTGCGGCGTCGAAACCGGATCGCCGAAGAGCTGGCCGTTCATCGCGTGCGCCATGCGCGAAGTCGGATCGTGCGACTTTTCGAGCTGCACTCCGGAGTACGCTCCCAGCCGGTCGATGCCCCAATCGACAAAGACGTGTGACGCCGGGATATCGTTGACCTCCTGATTGAGCGGGTCGGTCCCGTCCATGATCGCGTGCGGGGCGTACAAGTCGGTGCTGAATGTCGCCTGCGGCCAGGCCAGCTTGATGTCTCGGCGAGCTTGCCGCTGGCAGTCCTTCATGATTTCGCAGCGGACCGTCATGTACTTGAGCCAGTCGTCGCTCGATCGCGCCGCGGGGTTGTCGGTGAATTGCCAGCCGCGCTGTTCGTACCACGCCTGCTCGTCCCAATCTGGGAATCCGGAGGCGGTGCCACCGGCGGGCGTCTTGCCCCAGCCGAGGCCCGGCTCGTCCAGCGTGCCGATGCTGATGATGTTCGGCGCGAACCGCCGCAAGCGCTGCGACGTGTGAAAGCTCAGCAGCCGCGTCGCGTTGTTCATGTCGGCCGCCGCCCAGCTCTTCATCGAGCCGAACGGTTTGTGAGTCACGTAGCCGGTCCAATACATGTAGACGACGGTCGGCAGATTCGCGGCGATGGCGTCCTCGAACACACGCATCCCGATGGTCTTGATTCCGCGCGGCGCGAGACTCGGTCCGGTCTGCTGCGGGTTGAGTCGCCCATAACTGAAGGCGTTTCCCAGCAGAAAATTGGCGCCGCCGGCCTTCAACTCGTTGAGGTTCGCGGTCTGCGAGACGAGCAGCGTCGAGTCGATGACGCCGTTGCTGATCGTCAGCTTGCCGATCTCTTGGCCGTCGAGCTTCACGGCGTACACGTCGGGCGCAAGCGACCCGGAGATCAGCTCGACCGTCGTCGTGCCGGTCTTGCCGACGACTGTGAATACCAATGGCGCGACACCAGCCCGCGTCGGCACGACTTCGACTTTCGCCGTCGAACCCTCCGGTAATCCGGCCACCGCGATCTCAATCGGCTCGAACGCATAGAACGCCTGCCGCTCCTGCGGGAACAACAATTCGGCGGCCGGCAGAGACGAGAATCCGCAGGCGACGACAACGAGAATCATGAGCAAGCGACGCATCAGTCGAGGTCTCCCAACAGAATTGAAGCGGGGCGTGTGATGTTTTGGCGAGCGGGGCGGCGTCAGCCCCCGGTCCTGCGGCGAATCCACCGGGGGGCTGATGCCGCCCCGCTCGCCTGTTTCATTCGTGGCCGCGCAGACGATCGGCGAACTTCAGTCGGAACTTGCCGACCTTCGGCGAGATCACCGCCAGGCAATATCCCTGCCCCGGATGCGCACGAAAGTAGCCTTGGTGATAGTCCTCGGCCGCATAGAACACCTCGAACGGCGCGACCTGTGTGACGATCGGTCGGCTAAACAGCTTCGCCGCATTCAGCTCAGCAATCTTGGCGGCGGCCACACGCTGCTGTTCGTCATCGTGGCAGAAGATCGCCGAGCGATACTGCGTACCACAGTCGGCCCCTTGCCGATTGAGCGTCGTCGGATCGTGCGTCGCGAAGAACACGTCGAGCAAATCGGCGAACGCAATCTCGGCCGGATCAAACGTGACCTGAATCACCTCGGCATGTCCGGTGCCCCCGCCGCAGACCTGTTCGTAGGTCGCATTCGGAACGTTTCCGCCACAGTAACCGGAGACCACTTGGTGAACTCCGCGAAGCTGCTCGACGACCGCTTCTAAACACCAGAAACACCCGCCGCCGAATGTCGCCTGTTGGGTGATTGAATTCGGCATCGTTGGGGTCTCCTGGAAATCGAGTGTGCTGCATCGTTGCGACTGAGCGCCATCGTGCGTGTTGTCCCAACCGCGTCTTCTGCCAGCAAGCTCGGTCGCACAGATCGGCCGTGGCGCACTTTGCGTACAAGCCGGGCTCTGCCTGCTGTTCTCCCCATCATTGCGATGATGGAATTGCTGATGCCGTCGGCACGACCGAACACGTCGCCAGCTTGTTTTTGAGGTTCCTGCCGTCCTTCATGCTGGAGGTGGCGAGTCAGGTGGCGACCTGCGAGTTGCGACAAAGAGAGTGACAAAGAAAGTGATGACCAACGAAACGCTGGCGGCGAGGTTGAACTGGCCGCAGTCAGTCGCTACTTTGCCGCGTCCTTACGCCCGGCTGGGGACGTAGTTTCGTCCAAAACTGGCTGGCTGTGACATGTTGTGCAGGGCTTTTGAAGGATTCTTCCGTGACCACCGCGACTCCCCGAACACCGGCCATCAAGCGTCTGAAAACCCCAAACCACCAGAGTTTTGCTCTGACTGTGGAGCAAGCGGCTCCCAGCAACAAGAAATGGTTCGTCGTCGACGGCGACGGGCAGATTGTCGGACGGTTGGCCACCAAGATCGCCACCGTGCTGATGGGCAAGCACAAACCCGATTACACAGCGAACGTCGATAGCGGCGATTACGTCGTCGTCGTCAACATTGAACGCGTGCGGTTCTCGGGGCGGCAGATGACTCACCCCTCGATTCCGTATTTCACCAATAAAACGGCGACCAAGCTCTACCAGCGGTTCAGCGGTTTTCCCAGCGGTCGCAAAACCATGACCGCCGCGGATCGGCTGATCAAGAAGCCGGACGACGTGTTGATGAACGCAGTGCGACGCATGTTGCCCAAGACGAAGCTCGGCCGAGACATGCTTGCGAAGTTGAGGCTGTTCACCGGGCCGACCCATCCGCATCAAGCTCAACAGCCGACCGAGTTGCCGGCCTTTCTGAAATAACCCCCGCAGGATTTATCGGATCGAGATTCATGGAAAACGAAGATTCAGTCGTTGAAGAACAAGTCATTGAAGCCGCTCCGGTCGTGACCGATTTGGCTGCCGACCTGACCCTTGGACAAGCCGGCGCGCCGGTCGCCGTGGACGAAGTGAAGCCACGTTTGCCCCAATTGGTGCGTGGCAAGATCGACAAGAACGGTGTCGCAATGGGCACCGGCCGTCGCAAGACAGCCGTCGCTCGTGTGCGACTCAAGGACGGCACCGGAGTGGTCACGATCAATGGTCGGCCACTGGCGGAATACTGCGTTGGCGAACGGGACCGCAACTCGGTTCTCGCGCCGCTCAAGGCGACCGATCTGGTTGGCAAGGTTGATATTTCGGCGCTTGCTCACGGTGGCGGTCCAACGGGACAGGCTGAAGCGGTGATGCTTGGCATTGCCCGCGCCTTGCAGGCCAAGAACCCACTGCTGCACGGAGCACTGGCGGATGGTGGCTACCTGACTCGTGACAGCCGAATGGTCGAACGCAAAATGTACGGACACAAGAAATCTCGCCGCAGCTTCCAGTTCTCGAAGCGTTGATCGACTTCGCGAATCGCCTGCGAATCAATTCACTTCTCGCCCCGTCGGGTCTTCCCGCGGGGCGATTTTGTTGGTCCTTCACGCCCTCGTAGCCTGACTCTCTGAGTCGGGCACTTTTTTTGCGAAGCCACCCGACTCGGAGAGTCAGGCTACGAACGGAGTCCGCCATGCTCGGACAATTGTTGCTCCCCGAACTGCGTGAGCTGCTGCAAATCAACGACACGGCTGGGCTGCGCGAATTCCTTGATGCGTTGCACCCCGCGACCTGCGCCGAAGTGCTGGACACAGTCACGCCGGCCGAGATTTGGTCGGTGCTCGCCAGCGCGCCGTTCGAGAAGCAGGCGGAAATTTTCGGTTACTTCGAGCCCAAGCGACAGATGCAATTGGTCGAGAGCATCGAACGTGCGCATCTCTCGAAGCTGATCGAGACGATGGCTCCCGACGATCGCGTGGACCTGCTCAAAGAGATGGACCCGGAACACGTCGATGCTCTGCTGCCGCTGATGGCTCAGGCCGAACGCAACGACATTCGCCGACTGCTGTCGTACCCGCACGGCAGCGCCGGTTCGATCATGACGACCGACTACGCCTCACTGCCGGAGCACATCACGGTGGCCGAGGCTCTCGATCAACTTCGCCGGCAGGCCCCCGACCGCGAGACGATTTACTACATCTACATTGTGGATGACGATCGCAAGCTGGATGGTTTCGTGACGCTCCGTACGCTGATCCTCGCGCGGCCGAATGCGAAGCTCGACGAAATCATGGAGCGAGACGTCTTCGCCGTGCGAGTCGACGACGATCAGGAAAAGGTCGCCCAGGTCATGGCGAAGTACGACTTCCTGGCGATTCCGGTGACGGACAATCAAAACCGTCTGGTCGGCATCATCACGCACGACGACGTGATCGACGTGCTGCAAGAAGAGGCGACGGAAGACGTGTATCGCGCGGGTGCCATGTCGCCCCTCGAAGACAGTTACCTCGCCACGCCGTTGAAGCAGATTGTCTGGAAGCGCGGGGTGTGGCTGGTGGGGCTGCTGGCGACCGGTTTTTTGTCGGCGACCGCGCTCAAGCACTTCCGCCCCAATGCCACTGAAGCGGAATGGGCAGTCGCATTCCTGCCGCTGGTTCTGGCCAGCGGAGGCAACAGCGGGTCGCAATCGGCGACCCTGGTGATTCGCGCGTTGACGATCGAGACGCTCACGCGAGCCGATTGCATCCGGCTTCTCTGCCGCGAACTGCTGATGGCCACGATTCTCGGACTCGCGCTCATGATTGAGGCGTTCTTGCTGGCGATGTTCCTCGAACATCCGTCGAAAGCGATGGTCGTCGCGATGACAGTCTTCATGCTGGTCTGGATGGGTTCGATCGCTGGCACGTTGCTGCCGCTGGCGTTCAAGAAGCTCGGCATGGACCCGGCCATGATGTCCAATCCGCTGATCGCCGCGTTGGTCGATATCAGCGGCGGTGTGATCTACTACAGCGTGGCGAGAGTCGTTTTGGGCTGAGGTTATGAACCCGAAAGACGCACTTCATCAATTCTTTGGCTTTGAGTCCTTTCGCGGGTCGCAGGCAGCGATCATCGAACGAGTGCTCGGCGGCGGGCACGCGCTGGTCATCATGCCGACCGGAGCGGGAAAGTCGCTGTGCTATCAGATCCCCGCTCTGATTGCGTGCGACGATGAGCCATCGCAGCGACGAGCGATGACGTTGGTGTTGTCGCCGCTGATCGCACTGATGAAGGACCAAGTCGATGCGCTGCGAGCGAGGGGCATCGAGGCCACGTACATCAACTCGTCTCTCTCACGCGAGGAGCGTGAGCGGCGATACTCCGAAGTCGCCGCGGGCCGGTATCGGTTGCTGTACGTCACGCCGGAACGGTTTCGGAAGCCGGAGTTTCTGGAGGTCATCGCTCGGCACAACGTGCGGTTGCTGGCCGTCGATGAAGCTCACTGCATCAGCGAGTGGGGCCATGACTTTCGCCCGGACTACTCGCGACTGATCGAGATTCGTGAGCTGCTCGGCCAGCCAACGACCATCGCCTTGACGGCCACCGCCACACCCGACGTCCAGACGGACATCGTGCGGCAGCTCGGTTTGCGCCCTGACGAGATCGAACTCTTTCACGAAGGGATCGAGCGGCCCAACTTGCGGCTCAACGTTCAAGAAGTCTGGGGCGATGACGAGAAGTTGGAACACATCCTCGCGGCGCATGATCGGCACGCGGCTTCCACCGGCAGCGGGATTGTCTATTTCACACTGATCCGCACGCTGGAACGATTCAGCGAACTGCTGCGTCAGCGGCGAGTGCCGCATGTCTGCTATCACGGCGATCTCGAACGCAACGCACGCCGCCGCATTCAAAACGAATTCATGCAGGGACATTGCCCACTGGTGCTCGCAACGCCGGCGTTCGGCATGGGGATCGACAAGGAAGACATTCGGTTCGTCCTCCACGCCGAGATTCCCGGCTCGATGGAAGCCTGGTATCAAGAGATCGGCCGCGCCGGCCGTGATGGTCTCGCCGCCGATTGCCTGCTGCTGTACGACGAAGCGGACCTCACGACCCAAATGGAATTCATCCGCTGGAGCAACCCTGACGCGGACTTCTATCACCGTGTCTATGATTTCGTGGCTCACGATCACGAACGAGCCACCGCCTTTGGTCTCGACTGGTTGCGCGACCAACTACACGCCAAGCATAAACACGACCACCGATTGGAGACCGTGCTCGGAATGCTTGAACGCTACGGCGTCATCGAAGGAACCTGGGACGACGAGTCCCTGCAACTCGAAGTCCTGTCAGCGCTGCCGGACGAATTGCTGGATCGGGATCGCCTCGCCATCAAGCTGCGGCGCGATCAAGAAAAACTGCTCGCGCTCGTCCGATTGATCCGCCACGAGGGGGATCGCATGGACTTCATCCGCGAATACTTCGGTCAAGGCCGCAAGTTGGCCATGCCGATCGAGCGGCCGTAGTTGTCAATCAAGTCGTCGTGAACGCGGTCCGCGCGGTCGACTTCCGAGCGTTTTTTAGAAGGCATTGCGAGATTGAACGGTTCCGCTTCCAATCCCGCCCGTTTCCATCAACAGGTTCGCTCTGGTCAAGGCCCCGCACTTATGACGGCACCGGACGCTCAGCCCTCGCGACCGATCCTCGGCGGATTGGATTACCTCCGAGTCATCGCGGTGCTCTTGGTGACGATGCAACATGCCGCCGCAATCCTGGGCAACACAACTCGGATGACGTGGGGCAGAGTCACCTTCGGACAGGTGGGCGTCGCCATCTTTCTGGCGATCAGCGGGTTCTTGGCGAGCCAAAGTCGGCAGCCCGCGTGGCAGTGGTTCGTCCAGCGAATGCGGCGCATCTATCCGGCTCTTTGGCTCGTGATGGTGGTCTGCTTCTGGCTGACGTGGCTGAGCGGCTACAAGCAGTTCGACGCCTATCAAGTGATCTCGCAGATGCTGGGCCTTGGCTTCTTCACGCATCCCGACCACTTGGTCAACACGGCGACGTGGTTCATCTCACTGTTGCTGGTGTGTTATGTGGGCGTCTTCGTTGCGCGGCTCTTAAAAGCTCCCGTCTTGATCGGCGTGGTCAGCAGCTTGGGACTTTTCGCGAGTTCGTTCTGGGTGCCTGATCCTTCCTTCGTCGTTCATCTCTGCACCTTCAGCGTGGCCTTTGTGGTGGCCGAAATGGTGCCGAGCACATTGGTTTCCAAACTGATGACGTTGCTCGGCAGCTTGGCGGTCGCTGGGGGGATCATTCATGAACCGCTCTTCCTCGGAGCCGGGCTGTCGCTGATCGCGGTCGGCCTGGCGCTGCGAGTTTCGAGAGCACCTCCGCTCATTCGACTCATCGCGGATGTGTCCTACGAGTACTACCTGCTGCACGGCGTCCTCTTGGTCGGCATCCTGCGAGGATTGCCCGGACCACCCGCAATCCGCCTGTTTGTGGCGCTGGTGTCGGCCATGGTGACCGCGACGTTCTTGCGCCTGCTCACTCGGCGCATCGAACACTGGTCGGGAGAGCCGCGATCCGTGTAGTCCGACTGCTTTCAGAAGAAGTCTGCGAGAGACTCGGCGGCTGCGATGCTCAAAGTCGTCGGTTCGGATTTTCAATAGTAATCTCGAAATCGCTCAATGCTGAGGAGAGTCGAATTCCTCGGCGGGGAGCACAGAGAAAACGCGGAGTTGTTTTTCCTCGCCCCCCTAACCGAGGCTTTTCATCCATTCGGCGCAGCATTGCGGCCACCTCCCACTTTTCGTTTTTCCCAAGGACATTGAACTCAGGCAACAATTCACCACAATTATCCGATCGAGTTTCCCCACTTCTTAAGGAGTCCATCTTGATCACTTCCGAATCCAAAGACGTTCCGTTTCCCGAGCTTCCCAAAGGGGCGGGAAAAATTGACAAAGACGCCACGAAGGAATTCACGGAGACGAAGTCCGGGCTGAGCTACCGCATCCTTCGTCAGGGGGCAGGGGCCACTCCTAAGGCGACCAACACCGTGCGGGTCCACTATCACGGTTGGCTGGACAACGGAAAGGTCTTTGACAGTTCCTACCGGCGCAACGAAGACATTTCCTTTGGTCTGAACCAGGTCATCAAAGGTTGGACGGAAGGGATGCAGCTTGTCGGTGCCGGCGGGATGATCGAGTTGCAGATCCCGTCGGACCTCGGGTACGGCAACCGCGGAGCACCGCCGGATATTCCTCCGAAAGCCACGCTGCACTTTCTGGTGGAGTTGATTGATGTGAGATGAGCCGGTGTCGCCGTCCACGCGGGCGTGATGTCGTCGAAGTGCTGCTTGCCGAAAAGAATGAATCGAAACAAGCACTCGTTCTTAATCGTTGGAGTCACTCGCTCCAGCCGAATTTGCGGTGGTGCTTTCGCCAAGGATCGCGAGGCGATTACAAGTGGATGCGTCGGTCGCATGTCGCTCTCCAATCTTTCGCTTCTCGCTGAAGGTGAGCTGTCGGAGAGATGCGGCGGGTGGTGAGGTTGGCTGACAGAAAGATGGGGACAGAAAGATGAAGGCGGTTTCGTTTCGTCTCTGCATTTTCTTGTCCGCGTTCTTTCTGTTTGTTCTTTGGTCGGACGCTGCGTCACTGGCCGAGGACGCGATCGTCGCGGAGTTCAAGGCGTGCGATGCGAACGGCGATGGGGTGCTCACCGAGGCGGAGTATTTGAAACGGACTGGCCGCGAACAGCCCGTGTTGCTGCGGGAGTTCAAAGTCTTCGACATTGATCGCGATGGGAAGATGACTCAGGCGGAGTTCGTCACGGTGCCGGTGGGGCAGACGGATGAACTGCGTGGGAAGTTGGCTGATCCCGTGGTGTTGTTGTCCGAGAAGGCGATGGCTCGGTTGGCGAAGGAGTGGAAGGCTTGGGACAAGAACGGAGATGACTCGCTGTCGACGGACGAGTTCAAGGGAGCCGACGTGGCGGCTCAGGTCCGTGGGTTGGAAGCGACGGCGTTTGTCGATTGGGACTTGAATCGGGATGGTCAGGTCTCGCGTGAGGAAGCGGCTCGTGTGCTGGACATCGCGTTCGGCGTGCGGGCTCATCGCGGTGAGTTGTTGCGGGACAACATCGGGCGGGTTGTGGATTGGAGAACGTTTCTCGCGCTGAAACCGGATGCCAACGGGCGAGTCTCACGCGACGACTACATCAAAGCTCTCGGCCCGAATCAGAAGCCGGAGACGTGGTTCCCGACGATCTTCGCGGCGGAGAATGAGCGGTTCGACATCACGGCCTTCTCGGCCAGTTCGCATCGCACCGATCCGGTGCAACAGTTTCTGGCGATGGACGCCGATCTCAGCGGCAGCTTGACTCTCGCGGAATTGGCGGGGCTGCCGGCTTGGGGACCGCCGGGGAAGAACTGGGTTGCCGGTTTCGACGACGACAAAGACGGAACCTATTCGCTGAGCGAGTTCCTGTTGATCCCGCACATCAACTTGATGGCCGTGTGGCATGCGGCGAACGACAGCAACGGTGACGGCAAGCTCAGCCCGGACGAGTTTCGATTCATGCCGGCTCCGGCATTGGCGGCGCTCGGCGCGGAGTATTTTCGGCGGCTCGATTTGAATCAGGATCAATCGCTGTCGCTGACCGAGTGGCCCTTTCACACGACTCATGCCGGTGCGAAGTTTGTGCTGCTCGATGCCAACTCGGACGGCCACTTGACCGAGACCGAGTTCACGGCGGAGGGGAGCCTTCCGGCGAATCGACTGAGCCGTGACTTCAAAGTCTTCGACGCCGACTCGGATGGCCGCATGACGCTTGCCGAGTTTCTGACGATTCCGTTTTGGGTTCCCGAAGCGCAGCGTGCTCCGATCCCCGATCCCGTCGTGCTGTTGTCCGAGAAGGCATTCAAGGAGCTGACCGATCGCTGGGGCGAATGGGACAGTGATGGAGATGGCGTGCTGAATGTCACAGAGTTCGACGCGGCCAAAGTGGGGCAGCAGGTGCGAGGTCTCGGCGCGACGAAGTTCAGCGACTGGGATTTTGATCGGGATCAAAAAGTCTCACGCGACGATGCGAAGAAATTGTTGGACATCGCGTTCGGAGTGCGGACTCCGGAGGGGCATCTGTTGCGCGAGCCGTCCGGCCGCGTGGTCGATTGGCGGCTGTTCCGCAATTTCACGCCCGATGCCAAGGGCTTTGTGGCGGTTGACGTTTACTCGCAAGCGCTCGGCCCGCTGGAAGATGCCGCCAGGCAGCGGTGGATCGAGACAACCGATCGGAATCGCGACGGCAAGTTCGACTTTGCCGAGTTCTCCAAGAGTGATCATCGCACCGATCCGGTGTCGACGTTTCTGCAACTCGATGCCGATTTGAATGCCCGATTGAGCCCAAAAGAATTGGAAACGCTGACCGCCGACCAACAGGTGATCGCGACCTGCATGTTTCCCAGCTTCGACGATGATCGTGACGGCGGGCTGTCGTTGCGCGAGTATCAACTGACTCCGCTGTGTAATTTTCTGGCCACATGGCAAGCGGCTCACGATGCCGACGACGACGGGCTGTTGCAGCCGGCAGAGTTTCGCTTTCATCCGGGAGTCGCGCTTGCGGCTCTGAGCGCCGAGTACTTCCGGCGGCTCGATGTGAATCAGGATCAGTCGCTGACGCTCACCGAGTTCCCGTTTACGACGACTCACCTGCCGCCGCACGAAATCCGCGTTCGGTTCGCCGACGGCCGAGTGCTGGCGATCACGATCCCCGATTACCCGGTCGTCTTCTCGCCGGAGATCTCGCCCGACGGGAAGTGGGTGGCCGTCGACGGTTGGAAACGCGGCGAAAACAACATCGCCGCTCACATCTTGATCGCCAGCTTGGAGACCGACGAGGTTCGCGATCTCGGCATCGGCTGTATTCCACACTGGTCCGCCGACGGACGACGCATCGCGTATTCGAAGTACAACCAGGGTGTGTTCGTTCGCGATTTCGAATTGGATTCCGAAGAAGAATCGATCGACCGTCAAGGCTGGGCGATCGAGTTCTCACCCGACGGACGGAAGTTTGCCTACCTCATCAACTACAACAACTTTGTCATTCGCGAAGTTGCCAGCAACGAGAAGCGAATCCTCTTCGACATTAACAAAAGCCCGTTTCAGCACATCGAACACAACTTCGCATGGTCTCCCGATTCGGAACGAATCTGCTTCAAAGGGCATCGCGCGGGGGGCGGTGTCGAGGTCGGCGTTGTCCACACGACAGGCAGCGACCCGAAGCTGCGAGTGCTCTGCGACGCCAAGGATTTCGCGTCGGATTTCTCGTGGCTCGCCGACAAGCGGCTCATGTTCCCGCGAACCCCGGCCGGTGCGACGAAATCACAAATCCACGTCATCGACCCCGACGGCGAAAACAAAAACGAAAAACCCTCCGAGCGCTACGCCAAACAACCCGCCAACCGCAACAATGTCGGAGTCAGTTGGTCCCGCGACGGCAAGACCTTCGTCTACATCAGCACGAGGTGAGTCGTCCCACGTAGGCGAGTCCGCTCCGCGACTCGCATTCCAAACGTCAAACCGCCACCAAGAATCCAGCGAGGCTTCGCGTCAGAACTGTTCCACATTCGCGCTCCGTTTGATTCGCGCGGCTCAGGAACTTTTGCCGCGCGAATCAAACGGAGCGCGAATGAATCACAAAACGTGACTCAACTGCAACAAGTTTTGAAAATGAAGGTGTCCAGAAGCCATGACAACAACACATCGCAATGCACTCCTCGTCGCGGGACTGGCTCTGACCCTCACGCCGATTCACGCTCGCGCGGACGAGCCAAAACCTGCCGTCAAAAAAGCAGTCGAAGCAAAGCCGGCAGAAGCGAAAGCCGACAAGCCGGCCGAGCCCAAGAAGGCGGTCGATGCGCGCGAAGCTCAAATTGATGCCCAGGTCCAACAGTGGATCCCTCAGTTTACGCAGCAGTACCGCCCGATCCTCACGACGGAATTGAATTTCATTCGACAAGTCTGCGACCTGACTCCGGAACAACGCCCAAAGATCAAAACGGCGGGCGAAGCGAGTCTGAAAGAGGCCGCACTCAAGATGGCCGAATTGCAGGGAGGCCGAATGCGCGGCGGCGTGCGCGTGCAAAACGAACAGCCGAACCCTCAGCGGTCCATTCGCGAATCCATCGCGAAGGTGTTGCAGGAAACGCTGACTCCCGAACAAATGGCGAAGTACAAGGCCGAGGCAACTCAGCGCACAGCACTTCGCAAACGAGCTGCCATCCGTTGCGTCGTCGCTCGGCTCGACGGCACCTTGTGCCTGACCGCCGATCAGCGAGACAAGATCTCTCAGTCAATCACCGCCGGCTGGCAGGACAAGTGGGAGCAGTGGCTGATGTTGTCCGTCTACGGCGACCAATACTTCCCGTTGGTTCCGGACCAACATGTCGTGACGCATCTCGATGCCGATCAGAAGTCGGTCTGGAGCGGCCTGCAAAAAGTCGATTTCGGCTACTACGGCGGAGGGGGCATCGCCGAAGCGGACGATGGTTGGTGGGGCGTTGAACCCGCCAAAGCCGACGCTCCGAAGGAATGATTTGCTCTTGTAGCTGAACTCGCCAGAGTTCAGAGCGTTGCCCCCGACGGCTGAATTCTGGCGAATTCAGCTACGACACGAAGTGAACGTGGAACTGTCGTGATGACGAACGGGAATCGGAGGTGGCTCGTGTTACCAACAATGTCGTGCCCGAAAAAAGTAGCCTTCACCGCTCCGCGTGAAGAAAGCCGAACCGCCGACGATTCAAATCATCGGAGAAACTCGTCATTCGACAATCGGCTCACTCCACGCGGAGCGGTGAAGGCTACTTTCACTCATTGGCTCCGCCTGCTCGCGTTGCCGCTGGTCCTGTTGGCATCGTTCGCATTCGCGGCCGACGAGGACGACGACGATCCTCCGGCCCCAGCCGCTCAGGCCAACAATGGTTTCTTCATGCGGGAAGAGAACTTCGATCAATGGGTCTTCCAGGGGAACAACAATGCGGCGGCCGGGAAAGCTCGGATTGAGTCGAGCGTGAAAATGAAGCTCGCGGAACTGCGGCGAGTCTGCGAACTGACGGACGCTCAAGCGAAAAAACTCTCGCTCGCGGCAAAAGGGGATATGCGGCAGTTCTTCGAGGATGTCGAGGTCGTTCGCCGGAAATTCCTCAAAGTGCGAAACGATCAGAACGCCTTCAACCAAATCTGGCAAGAGATCAGTCCGCTGCAACAGAAACAGGCGGCGGGCTTGTTCGGTGACTCATCGTTCTTCGCCAAGACGGTCCGCAACACGCTCACGCGCGAGCAACACGCGAAGTACCAGGTCGTCCTCGATGATCGTCGCCGGTTCCGCTACCAAGCCGCCGCCGAGGTCGCGTTGCACACCCTCTCCAACTCCATCGCTCTGAGTCACGACCAGCACGAGGCGATCTTCAAGCTCATCATCGAGGAGACTCAACCGCCGCTGACCTTCGGCCAGTACGACCAGTACTTCGTGTTTTACAGCCTCGCGAAATTGCCCAACGCCAAACTGAAACCACTTTTGGATGACCGGCAATGGAAGCTGCTGCAACCACAGCTCCAGCAGGGGCGAGCGATGGAAGCGAACCTCATGCAACAAGGCATGATCGAGCCACCCCAAGGCCGCATCCTCAAAAGCGTGCGAACGTTTCTCCCCGAAGCCGACGACCAGTCCGAAGCTCCAGCCGCCGCCGCCAAAACCGATGCGGCTCAATAAATCGCCCATCCCCAAGGTGAACCACCTGCCAACGATCCAATCTCTCGCAACCATCCTCATTCTGTCAGCGGCTTCGATTCGCCTGACACGCGCTGCAGACGCTTCAGCGCCCGTTGCGAAGTCAGACAATCAAAGCGTTGATAGG
The DNA here is from genome assembly GCA_945905295.1 of Planctomyces sp. SH-PL62. Classification (GTDB taxonomy): domain Bacteria; phylum Planctomycetota; class Planctomycetia; order Planctomycetales; family Planctomycetaceae; genus SXKJ01. The sequence continues at coordinate 14,569 of CAMDPX010000156.1, forward strand.
AGAACCATTGAATGACTGCGAGGACTGATTCTGAATTGTTTGAACATCGATCCTACATTTTCCTCTTGGTTGTCGCCGTCCTAAGTGTTTCGGCAAGCATTCGCGCTGAGGACTCGCCAGCGCGAGCGGCGCTTTGGCAGCGGCTGGAGAAACACACGCAGCCGCCGGCGGAGTTCACCGGGCAGTTGGGGCCGTACCGCTCGCCGCTGAAGTTTGCGGACGGTTCATCGGCCAGGTCTCCGGAAGATTGGCCGCGGCGGCGCAAAGAGATTCTGGAGACGTGGCATAAGCGTCTTGGTCCTTGGCCGCCGTTGGTCGAGCGGCCAACGGTGAAGCGACTGGAGACGGTTGAGAAAGTTGGCTTCGTCCAACATCACGTCCATGTGCAGATCTCGCCTGAAGGAAAACTGGCAGACGGATACTTGCTGATGCCGCCGGGCAAGGGGCCGTTCCCGGCGGTGCTCGTGCCGTTTTACGAGCCGCTGACGAGCATCGGCGAAGGACCACAAGGGAAGGGACGTGGGACTCACGATTACGGACTGCAACTGGTGAAGCGCGGGTTCGTGACGCTGTCGATCGGCACGCCCGGTTCGGTCGAGAAGATCGGACTCGACACGCGACAGTTATTAGTCGAATCGGGCGTCGAGCAACGCCGACAGCCGCTCACGCTGCTGGCTTACACGTCGGCGAATTGTCACACCGCACTGGCTCAGATGCCGGAGGTCGATCCGCAGCGCATCGGAGTCATCGGACTGTCCTACGGCGGCAAGTGGTCGATGTTCTCGTCGTGCTTGTACGACAAGTTCGCGTGCGCCGTCTGGTCGGACCCCGGCATCGTCTTCAACGAAAAGAATGCGAACGTGAATTACTGGGAGCCGTGGTATCTGGGCTTCGACCCCACGGCGAAGCGAAAACCCGGCATCCCGTCAGCCGAGAATCCGCGCACCGGCTTGTACAAGGAGTTGGTCGACGCGGGCGAAGACCTTGTCGATTTTCATGCGCTGATGGCTCCGCGCCCGGTGTTGGTGTCAGGAGGCACGGAAGATCCGCCACGCAACTGGCAGGCGCTCAATCATCTGGTCGCGGTGAATGAACTGCTGGGACACAAGCAGCGGGTGACGATGACGGCTCGCAGCGGTCACATCCCGACAGCCGAGGCGTTGGAGTTGGAACTCGCGTTTCTGGAGTATTGGTTGAAGTAGGTTGGGACTCCGTCCCGACTCATTCGATCGGGTCGGGACAGAGTCCCAACCTACGACAGTCAGTCGATATGAATGCGAACGGAGTGCAGGCGTTGGCGGTCGCCGCGTTGGCGGAAGTCTTCGAGGACCGCTTCGATCTCTGGTTTGAGGAAGTCGTTGAACTTCTGCTGACCGTCCCCCATCTTAATGCTCAGCTTTTTGTCGAGGTCGATGAGATTCGCGTTGAGCCAGATGGTCGCCGAGCCTCGGCCGCCGAGCGTGATGGTCTTCCGGTCGGTTTCTCCGGCGGAGATGTGAGCCGAGAGGTTGATCGGCGGAGCGACCTTGAGCGGAGCTGCGGCCAGATTGATGTTGCCCTTCGCTTTTGGCGTCGCATCAGACCAACGGACCCAGTGCAACCGGACGTCGGTCGTGCGCAGGCTCAGAAACTTGAATTCTTTCGGCTCGGCGGACCGGCGATGCAATTCCATCCATTCGAAGAGCCGGTGAATCTCGCTGTAGTACGTCTCGTGTCCGCGGCTCTTGTATTGCGTGACTAACACGTCGCCGCCGTTGAGCATCAGGTTTTCATAGAACTGCGCGTGCTTGTCGAACAGGCCGAAGTCGAGTTCTCCGATCACGGCGTACCAGGCTTGCAGCCGCGCGTTCTCTCGCAGCAGCTTGCAGTCGCGATTGGAGAAGCCACCGGAAATCGGAATCACTCCGGCGAACAAGTCGGGCCGAGCCAGCGCGACATCGAACGCGGCTTCCGCACCGCGGCCATGACCGCTCAGGAACACGCGATCCGAGTCGATCAAGAATCGGCGGCGCGCATCGCGCAGGCATTCCCAGACGATCGTGTCGGTGGGAGCCGGCAGCGGATCGCCCGGTTTGGGAGGCAGGTACTCCGGCGCGATCACGATGTAGCCGTGCCGTTGCGATTGCAGCGGAGAAGCCTCGTCGCCGCCCCACCATTTCAGCACACGCTCCGGAGTCCAACCCCCTTCATGCAGCGCGACGATCAGCGGGTAGGTGTGATGCGGATTGAACTCTGGCGGCACGAGCACCGAATAACGAAACGCCGTCGGGCTGTCGTCGTCCTCGCGCGAGCGGCCGGGGTCATGCACGGTGATCGTCGCGACGCGGCTGGCTTGCAGGCCGGGCGTGTCGAGCACCGGCGGTAAGAAGCGGATGAGTTGTTCGACAGTTTTTACGCCGACCCCTTCGGTCGCGGCCAGGTCTGTGAGCGCCGAGCCTCGCAGCGATGGATGTGTTGCTCGCAGGTATTGCATCACATGAAACCGTGCCTGCCACCAGCGGACGGCGTTGCCGAAATCCGTCGTCGCGTTGGCATCGCCGACCACCCAGCCGGAATAGGCCAGCGCGAGCTTCTCGGTCGCTGACAGCGATTCGTCTTTCTCCAGCTTGAGGAACCCTTCCAGCCGAGCGAGCGTTTCCACATCGAGTTGTTGCAACACTTCGTCACGGAGCGGAGCGACTTGTTCCAACTGTTCTTTGTTCAAACCCGCTTGCAGATCGCCGAGCAGATGCCGCACACGTTCGAGCTTCTCGTCGGTCTCGGTGAATTCCGTTTGGAATCGCCGCAGCTCGCGCACGATGTCGGCGGCGAGGTTGTCGGTCGGAAACATCCGGAGCGACTCGGCCGCCAGCCGATGTTGTCCCGCCGCGCGGCGATGCTGCAATTCCATGAGCAAGCGTTTTGCCAGCAACTGCCGCGCTTCCAACGCTCGCTCTTCGCATTCCGCTTTGTGATCGGGCAAGTCTTGCGCGATCTTGTTCAACTCTTCGATCGCCAGGTCGTACAGGCCCGCCTGCTGATAGAACCTCACGACGGCGAAGCGATCCTCTTTCTTTTCGAGATTGATGCAGCGTTGCAGCAGCGGGACCAGCTCCTCACGCCGCAGCGAGTTCGTCGCCACGCTGAATTCCCATTGTTGGTCCAAGCCAACGACGGTGCAGGATTGCGGACGGAGTTGCGTGATCCCTTGGTTGTAATTCTTCGGAGCGCCCTTCGGTCCCAACAGCGTCACCTGGCGATGCCCGAATCGGTCGAACGGAGTCGTCTGCAAGAATGGACCCACATATTGGAGCGGGCCAATTCCTCCCGACGAACGTTTTTGCTTCAGTTCAAAATGCTCGAACTGCGCGAGCTCAACGTCCCGATTCACGACCGCAATTTGCCGTTTGCCGACGAAGTACCGCCGCATGCCATCATCGAGCATCCAAAACGGACTGAGCGCCACGCCTCCCGTCGGCGGTGGCGCGTTGAGCGAAATGCTCGGCAGGTTTTCGACCGTGCCCGGTTTCAGGATCATCCCGGAGTTGAGGGTCAGCTCGCCCGCGTTCAAGCCGCACGCAACGAGCAACAGCAGCAGAACCGAGAGGCTTAACGCGATCGGGGTTGGGTGTTCGGTTTTTCGGAATTGGCGGGGTGTCAGCGTCATTTGCAATCTAAGCCCCCTTCCCGCCAATTCCGAAAAACCGAACACCCGACCCCTGACTGGTGACTTGGAAAGGATCGACTGGAGAGCGGGCGGCATTTCAAGCCGTCTTCTTCCGATCGAACAATTGGCCGATGGATCGGTCAGTTATTCCTCGCACGATTGTTCGCACGTCATTTTGGCGAGCGGAGCGGCGTCAGCCCCCCGGTGCATTCATCGCAGAACCGGGGGGCTAACGCCGCCCCGCTCGCTTGTCTCGTTCGTGAGGTTTATTCCAAGGAATTGAACACCAGGCCCGTCAGCAGCTTCGGATAGAAGAACGTGCTCTTGGGCGGCATCTTCTCCAACTTGCTGGCAATCTCCTGCACGTGAGTGATCTCGGCTGGCGGTACGAGCACCGCAAGCTGGCAACTCTTCGCCTGCTGAGCCTCGATGACTTCCTCCAGGATGTGTGGGAACTTGAAGGTCGGGTTCGCGTCGGGATACGCCCGCTTCAGGCAATGTTCGACGACCAGCTTGTGCAGCAACGCGACGCCGAGTCCTCGCCACGCATCGGTTTGATCGGGAGCCAGCGTCTTCATCGGGCTGGCATCGGTGACTCGGCCGAACAGCCACTGGCCGTCCTTCATCGTGCCGAAGCCGAAGACGTCCTGGCCGCCGTCGGCCGTGACCATCTCCCACGCTTCTTTCGCACCGGCGGCTCCGCTGCCGCAGTTCTCCAATTGGAAGTTGGAACCGAGCGCGGCTTTCAAATCTTCCGCCGAGAGATCCGGCAAACCGGAGAACAATCGGTGCGTCGGCAGAATCGCGAGGCCAGGGTCGTCCATGCCGACGAACATCATCAGCACGAAGTTGGCCGGATGGTTCTCGCCGATGTCCTGCCCTTGCTCGATCAACCAGCGGCGATAGTTGCACGAGGTCTCGTAGCGATGGTGCCCGTCGGCGATGAAGATCGGCTGCGGCTTGAGCGCGTCGCGGACTTGGTCGATGACCGCGTGATCTGTCACCGCCCAAATGCGGTGCTTCACTCCGAGATAATCCGTTGCCTCCAGCGCCGTCTTGCCAACGATCGCCTTCTCCAGAATCGTCTGCGCCTTCGTCTCCGGATCGGGATAGAGGCCGAAGACGGGCGAGAGATTCATCTTCGTCGCTTTGGTCAGCAGCAGCCGGTCAGCCTTTGGGCCGGAAAGCGTTTGCTCGTGCGGATAGACGCAGCCCTGGCCGAACTCTTCCAAGCGGCAACGGCCGACGAATCCCTTGCGGCAGTAGCGGCGGCCTTCCCAGTCGAACTCCTGGTGATAGACGTAGAGGGCATCTTCCTTCTCGCGAAACCAAACTCCCTCCGCCTGCCATTCTTTGACGAAGCCGGCCGCTCGGCGGTACTTCTCGTCGGGCGAAGTATCTCCCGGTTCTTCGCGGTTGAAGTCCACTCGAATGACGTTGCACGGGTGTTGTTTGTAGAGCCGCGAGCGAAAGGCTTCGTCGATGACGTCATACGGCGGAGTCACGACATCCGAGAGATCGCCCACCTGAGCCAAGTCGTATTGCCACGCACGAAACGGATGAATGTCAGCCACGCAAAATCCTCCTGAGGAACGAAAGCCTGTGTGAAATACTCAGGCGAGCGGGGCGGCGTCAGCCCCCC
>CAMDPX010000157.1 GCA_945905295.1 Planctomyces sp. SH-PL62
TCCATCAACAACCGCATCAACTCGAAACCCACCTCGCGAGCATCCGACTCAATCTCGGCGAAGGTCGTCCCCCATTCGGGACACCCCGCCGAGCCATAAACCAACTCCCGAGCCTCGCGAGCAACCTCCACCAATCGCTGCCGAACTTCCGGCGTCAATTTCGTTTTCCCAACCATGCGAGTCGCCATCCTTGGACCTCCCGAATTCCACTTTCTCGAAACCGATCTCCGTCGATTTCCTTCCAATGACTTCTAACCCACTCTGCCGCATGCGCAAAGTGCGTCGTGCGCCCGGCCAGCCGTGTCAATCAGCGGCACGCTTCTCCCCGCGACGCTCGGCGTTTAGAACTTCGCCTCGGTTGAGCCACATGCGGGAAGCGGGAGTATCCGCAGCGCCCGAGGGCGGCCCCTTTACCTCTTTTCTTCGCGGAGACATCTCATGAGCACTCCCACTCAGTCACGGCGTGAGTTTTTGCAAACTTCTTCGGCGGTCGCGGTCTCGGCAGCGGCGGTGGCCCAACTCAGCCTCTCGTCCGGCGTTTATGCGGCAGGCGATGATGTCATCAAAGTTGGTCTGGTCGGATGCGGCGGCCGCGGCACCGGTGCGGCGGGACAAGCTCTCAGCACCGAAGGGAATGTCAAACTGGTCGCGATGGGGGACGCCTTCGCGGACTCGCTTAACGGCAGTCTGAACAATTTGAAGAAAGGTCACGGCGACCGCGTCGCCATTGATGACGATCACAAGTTCGTCGGTTTCGACGCCTACAAGCAGGTGATTGATAGCGGGGTCGATCTGGTGATCCTCGCCACGCCTCCCGGTTTCCGGCCGACGCATTTCGAGTACGCCGTATCGAAAGGCAAAAACGTCTTCATGGAGAAGCCGGTCGCCGTCGATGGGCCGGGGGTCCGCAAAGTGCTCGAAGCGGTCAAGGTTGCGAAGGAGAAGAACTTGAAGGTCGGTGTCGGTCTGCAACGGCATCACCAAGACGGCTATCTCGAAACGCTCAAGCGAGTTCACGACGGGGCGATCGGCGATGTCGTCGCCATGCGGTGCTACTGGAACAATCCCGGAGTGTGGGAGCCGCGAATCAGCCACGAGCAGGCCAAGTCGGAAATGGAGTACCAAATGAAGAACTGGTACTACTATCTGTGGCTCTGCGGCGATCACATCTGCGAGCAACACATCCACAACCTGGACGTGGCCAATTGGGTCAAGCAGGGGCATCCGGTGATGGCTCGCGGCATGGGTGGCCGGCAGGTGCGCGTCGATAAGCGGTATGGCGAAATCTACGACCACTTCGCAGTCGAGTATCAATACGCCGACGGCTCGTGGTTGTTCAGCCAATGCCGCCATCAGCCAAACGTCTGGAACAGCGTGTCCGAGTACGCTCACGGCTCAAAGGGCAATTGCGACGTCAGCGGCCATTCGATCACGACCGGCGGCGAGAAGTGGAGCTTCCGCCGCGACAAGAACGTCAAGCGAACCGATCCGTATCAGGTCGAGCACGACGATCTCTTTGCCGCGATCCGGAACAACACGCCGTACAACGAAGGGGAGAATGGCGCGAATAGCTCGCTGACCGCTGTCCTCGGACGCATGGTGGTGTACTCCGGCAAGGAAGTGACTTGGGAGGAAGCGTTGAACTCGAACATCGACACGATGCCGAAGAATCTCTCGTGGGACGCCGATCCTCCAACAAAGCCGAATGCGAATTGGGAATACCAGATTCCCACACCGGGCATCACGAAAGCGGTGTAGTCGAGAGCACGGATTCGGTCCTGGAAATTGTCTTGGCCCGGCCTGTCAGACAGGTCGGGCCTTTTTGTTGGCGAGCGTGTCGTTAGGAAGGGTTTCGTCAGATCGCCTGACACGGCTATAGTGCTGCCGACCTCGACAGACTTCGCACGGAAATTGACTCCGCTCAGGAGGACACGATGAGCCACACGAAACAAGCCGAACTCGCCGCGCCCAAATACCACCCTGCCGCCTACGAATTTGTGGATCAAGCGTTGCACTTTTCGCAGAAGAAATTTGGCAAATCGCCCGACGATGCGCATATCTCCGGACGCCAACTGCTGGATAGGATTCGCGAATTGGCTCTGAAAGAGTTTGGCCTGATGACGATTCCCGTGCTGCGGCATTGGGGGATCACCTCGACCGAGGACTTTGGCCGTATCGTCTGGAACATGATCGAACTGGATCGCATGCGCAAGACGGACCACGATCAACTCAGCGATTTTTGCGACGTGTACGAGTTCGAGGATGCGTTCGACCGCAATTACGAATTGGATACGTCCGCCGCGTTCCGGCGTTGAGCCGCGTCTTCTTCCCGACCTCACTCGCTCAGAGACTTCTCGACGTGCGAACGGATTCGCCGGATAGCACTGCTCCTCGTGAGGCATCATCTGCCAAGAAGCGGTTCGCGCTAGCGACGGTGCTGGCGGGCTTGTGGGTGGCCGGATTAGGTGTGCTCTCGTTTCTGTCTGCGAACCCGATCACGCTGAATCGCGATCAAGTCCTTTCTGCGACCGACGTGTTGACCGTTGTCGTCGAAGACCCAAAAGCCGAGACGGTCCGCGTGGAGAAATCCTGGAAGGGAGCGGTCTCTGAGGACCAACTCGCTCTGTCCAATTTGAGCGCGACAAAAACTGCGGCCGGGGACCGATTGCTGATCCCGGTCTCCAAGTCGCGAGACGGCTGGCGAGTCACGCTCTCCAAATTGCCGAATGAACCGCCGCTGGTCTATCCCGCCACGCCGGAGTCTGAAACGCAACTCCGGCAACTCCTGAAGGCTAAACGTTGACTGCGAGCGCAACAAAAAGCCCGGCGTCTAACGACGTCGGGCTTTCCGTGTTGTTGCAATTGAAAGTTAGCTGCGTGGCATCGTCGCGGTGACGGACGGCTTGACGCGGCGACGGACATCGGTCTCCAGAACGCCGAAGGCTTGTTCGTGACGTTGCAACGCCATCGACAGGGCACTCAGCAGACGCTTGCCCGTGTAGTGATTCATGATGATCCGCTGCGCGACATGCACGGTCACGTTGCCCTGAGCGTACGGATTCGGGTTCAAGCCGAGATCCAGAATCAGCTCTTCCGGAGTGCTCGACACGCGGCAGAAGTTGGCATAGCCGGCGCTGGCCGAGGAATCATCGACCGTCATTGTCTGCTGCGGTGCGGCGGGAGCGGGTGCGGAAACTTCGGTCTCGTCAGTCTTGTCTTTGGCCACGAATGTTCTCCTTCGGTGAAAGTGAAACGGGATTCCAGAAACCAGTGGCGGCGGAACTCACCGATCACGGCTTATCCGCCTTGGCCACAGAAAATACGGCTGGGGCAAGAGGGCGGCACATTACTGACGCTCGACTTGTCAGGCAACGGCGATCTTGCGGTTCCCTCTTTCGCCGCGACAAAGCCACACAGCCCAGTCGGCAGGGTTCACGCAGTCAACGCGGTTCCACTTTTAGCCACGGTGCCGCTCGCGTTTTAGCGATCCAGAAAAAGAAAAACCCGCCGGGCTGGGCGGCCCGACGGGATAAGAGAACGAAAGGCGATCAACCATTCTTGGCTTCCGCTTTCCGAGGACCGTCACTTCCCTGGACGGCCCTCTGGCTCGCACGGTGGGTCTGACATGTTGTCCCTCCTGTCATTGGATCCGTGAGGAAATCCCCTTGAGAAAGGGGAGGGCGAACACAGTTTATCAGCCACGATCAGGACGCCAAGAACTATTTGAACAATTGCGGGTCGGCGAACGAGATAAACGCGGACGATCGAATTCGGCGTCTACGTCGCGTTGACCCATGACGGCAGCGGATTGATCGCGAATCCCTCCACGCGATCGGCGATGTCGATGAAGGTGTTCGTGCCGGCATCGCCGCTCAGTTTATCGGTCCCCCCTTGGCCGTTGAGCGTGTCGTCCCCGTTACCCCCCAGGCAGGTGTCGTTACCGGCTCCGCCGAGCAGCATGTCATTTCCGTCGCCGCCGTACAGCGTGTCGGTCCCGGCTCCGCCGTTGATCAAATCGTTGCCGGCGAAGCCCGATAGCCCGTCGTTGCCGATGCCGCCCATCAGCGTGTCATCTCCGTTGCCTCCGTTGATCGTGTCGTTGTCGGTGCCGGTGACCAAGGTGTCGTTGCCACCGTGGAGGTAGTCGTTGCCGTCGCGTCCCTTGAGCGAGTCGTTGCCGAGATCGCCTTGCAGCGAATCATTTCCCAAGCCACCAATCAGGGTGTCATTGCCAGCGCCGCCAATCAGCGTCACGTTGCCGGTGAACGCGCTAGCGTCGAGTTTGTTCGCGCTAGAACCACCCGTGAATGAGGCCGTTTCGACGCCGACAACCGTGTCCGTCCCGTTGCCGGTGAGTTGCGTGTTCGTGAGTGTGAAGTTGACGTTGCCCGAATCGACAATCAGATCCGCGGTCCCCGCGCCACCATCGAGCGTGTCGTTGCCGGTGCCTCCCAGCAGTGTGTCGTTGCCGTCCTCGCCGAACAGTTTGTCGCTGTCTCCCATACCCAACAGCGAATCGTTGCCCACACCGCCAGAGAGCGTGTCCTTGAAGCTGCCTCCCTTGAGCGAGTCGTTGCCATCATTGCCGTTGAGCACATTCACGAACGCAGTCGCTCCCAAGAGGGTATCGTCCCCTGCCGCTCCGTTGAGCGTTACCGGTCCGGAGAACGCGGTGGCTGTGAGCGTGTTGTTCCCCGCTCCACCCGTGAGATTTGCCGTCTCGAAGCCGATCAGCGTGTCGGTGCCGACTCCTACAAGCTGCGTGTTCGTCAGTGTCAGGTTCGCATCGGCCGATTCGAGCAGCAGGTCGCCCGTGCCCGTTCCGCCGTCCAGCAAATCGTTGTCCAACCCGCCCGTGACCGAGTCGTCACCACCCTGTCCGAGGATCGTGTCGTTGCCCGCTCCGCCGATCAGCGCGTCGTTGCCGGCTCCCCCTTGGATTGAGTCCGTGCCAGCTCCCCCGTCGATCGAATCATTTTCGGAGTTGCCGTTCAGGTCGTCGTTGCCGCCGCCTCCCTTGAGTGTGTCCGCGCCGACATTGCCTTGCAGCGAGACCTTGATCGTCATCGCCGAGGCGTCGAGCAGATCATTGCCATTGTCCCCCGTGACCGACACGGACGCCGCGAACAGCGAATCAACGGCCGACAGCGTCACCGAATCATTGCCGTCCCCCGTTTGAATGGTCATCGAGGTGGATGGCTTAGAGAACTCAATCGGAGTGCTGGTGGAAACGCTCGTCAGTTTTGAGACGCCATCCCCCGCAGTCGCGTTGTCGCCCAACGTGACAACGTCGCTCGACGCCGAGAACTGGTAGATGCGATTCGTGACGGTTAGCAAGTCGGTGATTGCCGCTGACACTGCTTGATAGTTGATGACGGAAGTTGTCGTTCCCGCTTGCAGCGTGATGCGACCGTCGGCCGAATTGAAGAACGCATGGGTCACGCTGTCGAATGTGCCGTTTTTTAGAATCAGTTGATCGCCAGCACTGCCGGAGCCATTTCCGTTGAAGTTGAGGCCCCCCGCAGGGATTGGGTTTCCGCTGATGAAGTCAATTGTCACGGAATCATCCGCCGCGGTGCCGATGATCGTCAGTGGTCCGACCGGATCGAGCGGCTCCGTCAAGATGACGAGCCCCGTCGTATTGTCCGTGACATCCACATTCGAACCATTGAGCGTGATCGTGACATCAGTCGCGTCAGAGGGGAGCGGCAACAGTGTGCCTTGCGCCTCATAGGCTCCGATATCCGCACGAGCGATCCCGTCCTTGTTGCCATCGACTGGCCGAGGCCGCAGTCGTTGATCGGTGATGGTCGATGCCGTGGTGGTGTTCCCGTCAATCGCCTGGCTGCCTGGCAATAACCCATGCGTAAACGTCGGCCCGCCATTGTCTCGCAACGCGCTCAGTTTCGGGTTCACGTTCAGCAGGTCATTCACCGCGTATCCAGAACCGCCCAACGTCGAGCCAATCAGGTTGTTCCCCGAACTTTTGAGCACGCCGGCAATGTCCGGTCCAGTGGTGCCAACCGTGTTCGTGGCGAGAATTGATCCGCCGATCGTCACCGTCCCTTGCTGGAAGATTCCGCCGCCACTCGCCGCTGCGCCATTCAAGGCGATCGTGCTTTCGACGATCAGCGAGGTTGTTCCCACGTCACTGAAGATTCCGCCGCCGCGATTCGTCGCTGAGTTGCCCGACAACGTCGCCAGCAACAAAGACGCGGTCGTCGCTACGGAGAAGTTCACATTCGCGAGACCGCCGCCGTCAGATGCCGAATTCCCAGAGATTGTGCTGCGGACGATCGAGACCGTGGACGTGTTGTAAACGCCGCCCCCTTTTCCCGCCGCCGCATTATTTCCCTTCAGGGTGGACTCAATCAGAGCCAGCGAACCGCTGCCCAAATTCGCAATCGCGCCGCCATTGGAGGCTGATGCATTATTACTGAGCGTGCTTCCCGTGATCGTCGTCACGCTGCCATTGAAGATCGCGCCGCCACCCAGCGGACCATTCGCCGAATTGGAGTCGAGCTTCGAGTTGCTGATGGTCAGCGTGCTACCCGCTCCGAAACTGAAGATCGCTCCGCCACCGCCCGCCGCCGTGTTGTTGCTCAGGTTGACATCTTGCAGAGTCAGCGCACCTTGATTGCGAATGCCGCCGCCGTCTTCTTGAGAATTGTTCGCGGCCCCGCCGTGAATCTTCACACCAGAGATGGTCACCGTGACGCCCGCGAGAATATCGAAGACACGGTCCTGGCCGAATCCGTCCAGATCCGTCAGGTCGGCACCGGCCCCTGTGATGGTCAGTTCGTCGGTGATGTCGAGATCACCGGTCACGGCCGCTTGCTCGCCACTTCCAAACCGAGACAGAAAAAATGTGCCAGTGGGCAACGTGATCGAGTCCGCTCCCGCGAAAGCATTGGCTTCTTGCACGGCCGCGCGCAGAGTCACTTGGCCCGTCGAATCGGCCGCGACGCCATCACCAGGATTTGCATCCGCGGTGTCGAGCAGGCTGTTCACGACAAACGTGGTGAGCAACAGACGCTCTTCCAAGTATTGGATGCCGACAACAAGCCGTCGCGGTCGTCGATTTTTTTTCCGGCGGATTCGTATCCGTGCGAGCCAATCAATGCGCATGACAACTCCTCAACACGAGAGGGTGGCACCAGGGCGACTCACTTCGACAGCACCGGCCCGCTGGTGTCCGATCGAAGTCCATCGCGGTCATGAGTCGCCCGCGTGGTCCCGCCGTGAGGCGGCAGACGTTAATTTCAGGGGCGGATGCTACCGGTCCCGGCCGCGCCGAGCCAGCGTTATTTTCCGCCGATGTTTGGCTGTTCCGGCTCTCCGGCAAATCTCACGAAACCTTCCGGCGGGCCGAGGGGTTCATACCCTCGTTGTTCGTCGTCCGATTGTGATGGTAGAGTTGAAACGGCTTCCGGCGATGACGGCAAACACCCTTCTGGCAGAAAGGCCCTTCCGATGCGAACAATTCTGACGCGGTTCGGTTGGCAACACAGGCTCTGGGCCGTTCTTTGTGCCGTTCTGGTGGCCGGAGGCATTTCGGCAACATCCGGGACGAACGCCGAAGAACCCGCCGCCAAAGGCAAGGCGGCCGCCAGGGCTAAGAAGCTTGGCCTCGATCTCCAATCGGGCAAGAAAGCTGCCCTCAAAAAGAGGGTGATGGAACAACGATTCGCCGCTCAGGGAAAAGAAGCCGACAAGCCGGCCACCAAGATCGCTCCGGCGGAAACGAAAGTGATCGAGCCCAAAGCCGCCCAGCCGAACTCGACCGCCAGCCCCGCTGATGTGACGGCTGCCGCGACCGAAGTGGACCGCATCATCGACGAGCAATTGGCCGCGTCCAACGTCACTCCCGCCGGTCTCGTCAACGACGAAGATTTCCTCCGCCGAGTCTCCTTCGACATCGCCGGCACCATCCCGACTGCGAAAGAAGTCACGCTCTTCGGCCTCGATCCCGATCCCAACAAGCGAGCGAAGACGGTCGAGCGACTGCTCGGCACCGACGACTACGCCTTGAACTGGGCTCGCTACTGGCGCGACGTGCTGTTCCTCCGAGCCACCAACGAACGGGCTCGCATTATGTCTCGGACGTTCGAGGATTGGATGGTCAAGCAATTCCAGGCCAACGCCGGCTGGGACGACATCACACGTTCGTTGATCACCGGACTGGGTGACATCTCTGAGCACGGCGAAGCGGCGTTGATCTTCATTCACGAAGCCAATCCCGAAGAGATCGCTGGCGAAGTCTCACGCATCTTCCTCGGTATTCAGATGCAGTGCGCCAACTGCCACGATCATCCGACCGACAAATGGACTCGCGACCAATTTCATTCTCTGGCGGCGTTCTTCCCACGCATCACCATGCGACGTGAACCAGACAATCCGGCCGGCTTCACCATCGCATCATTCGATGGCCGCGGCCCCGGCAGCCGACCAGGTGGACCGTTTGGAGAGAATCCCGAACGGACATTTCAGTTCTTAGATCGCAACAAAGACGGCAAATTGTCGAAGGAAGAGATCGGCGATTCCCCCCTCAGCCGCATCTTTGACCGAATCTTGCAGAACGCCGACAAAGACAAAGACGGCCTGTTGTCGCTGACGGAAGCCAAAGAAATGCCGGCACCGATGATGCAGCCCGGACGAGGCAAGTCCGAGCATCACATGGCGGATCTCAAGCATCCCAACGACGAGGGCAAGCTGATGACCCCCGCGCTCTTCACCACCAACGTGAAAGGCCGCGTCGGCATGGAAGACGAAGACCGCCGCGAATTGCTCGCCAAGTGGATCACGTCTCCGACCAATTCGTGGTTCGCGAAGTCGCTCGTCAATCGCCTCTGGGGCGAACTGCTTGGCGAGGGATTCTACATGCCGATCGACGACATGGGACCGGAACGCAAACCTCGCATGGTGGCCGCTCTCGACTTCCTCGCCGTCGAGTTCGTCAAGCACGACCACGACCTGCGGTGGCTGCTGCAGACGATTACGGCGACGAACGCTTATCAACGCCAGATTCGGTACAACGAACCGACCGAGAACCCAGTTCCGTTTGCTTCCGCAATTCCGGTGCGACTGCGATCCGATCAAGTCTTCAACGCGATCATCAAGGTCTTAGGCATCGACGAAGGCCCGCGCGGCTTCGAAGGCCCGGCAGGTCGTGGCCGCCGTACGCTTCGCGGGCAATTCGAGGACAAGTTTGGCTACGACCCTTCGACGCCGCAGGATGAATTGCTCGGCAATGTCCCGCAGGCGCTGACTCTGATGAACTTCCCGATCGTGACCAATGCACTGCGAGCCGACGGCAACACACGGCTCGGACAAATCCTGACCAACAACAAAGACGACCAGGATGCGATCGCCGAATTGTACATGTCCTTCCTCGCCCGCGATCCGTCGAAGAAAGAGTTGGCCATCGCCACCGAGTATCTCACGAAAGTCGGCAACCGCCGTGAAGCGTTTGAAGACCTCGCCTGGAGCCTGTTGAACAGCAGCGAGTTCATCTCGAAACGCTAGCGCTTGTAGTGGCCGGATTCATCCGGCCGTGCCGAACACCTTATCTCAATTCACCACATCTCAAGCCACCACCTCGACCGCATGAATGCGGTCACTACGAGCGGGAGCCAGTCATGCTCAGCCTTCACGAACAAGTTCGCATCTCGGCGCGCGGTCTCAGCCGTCGCGGGTTCTTGCACACGGTGACGGCCGGCGCGGCAGCGGTCGGCACGCTCAACTTGCGGGACTTGATGAGCCTGCAAGCGGCCGAACTCAAGAAGCAGGGCAAGTCGATGATCCTGCTCTGGATGAATGGAGCTCCCAGTCAATTCGAGACCTTCGATCCAAAACCGGACAATGCCGAAGTCACCGGCGAGACGAAAGCCATCGACACCAACGTCCCCGGCATTCAAATCGCCAACGGTTGGGACAACGTCGCCAAGGTGATGAACGAGATCGCTCTCATCCGCTCGCTGACCAACAAGGAAGGTCAGCATCAGCGCGCGACCTTCCAAATGCACACCGGCTACATCCCGTCGAGCAGCGTCAAGTACCCGTCGCTCGGCTGCAACATCGCCAAGATGCTCGGCGATCTGGAACGCGATCTGCCGACCGTCGTCTCCGTCGGCAACACCGAAGGAGCCGGGTTCCTCGGCGTCGATTACGAACCGTTCGTCGTCGATCGCCCCGGTGAGCTACCCCAAAACGTCGCCGCCTCCGCCAACGCCGATCGGTTCAATCGCCGAGTCGGCTTGCTCGACCAGATCGAAAAAGAGTTTTCGGATCGAGGTGGCCAAGTCGTCGCGACGAACCATAAGCAGCTTTACTCGAAAGCCTCGAAGCTGGTGCTCAGTCCGGAAGTCAAACGTTTCCAGTTCGACGATGAATCTCCCACGACTCGCGAGCGCTACGGCAGTTCGGAATTCGGCAAAGGCTGTCTGCTCGCCCGCCGCATGGTTGAGTCCGGAGTACCGTTCGTCGAAGTTGCCTCGCGCGGACAAGGCGGAGGGGGCGGCAATTGGGACACGCATCAAGACGTCTTCAGCCGCACCGCGACATTAATCGGCTCCGTCGATCCCGGCATGGCCGCGCTCATCAGCGATTTGAAAGAGCGCGGACTGCTCGACCGCACGCTCGTCGTCTGGATGGGGGAGTTCGGCCGCACTCCGAAGATCAACCCACGCGGCGGCCGAGACCACTATCCGCGCGTCTTCAACGCGGCGATGGCCGGCTGCGGGATCAAAGGTGGCCAAGTCATCGGAGCCTCCACGAAGGACGGCAGCGCGATCGATCACGACGCTGTCACGGTCCACGACTTGTTCGCGTCGATCTGCCAAGCCCTCGACGTGAACCCGGCCCACGAAAACATCAGCCCGCTCGGCCGGCCGATCAAGATCGTGGACGGTGGCAAACCGGTGACGAAGTTGTTCGCATGATGTCCCAAATGACGCCGCCTCGCTCGCCAGGACAACACGAGCTATGCCTGAACTCAAGATCGACAAGCCGACGCTCATCTGGCAAATGCCGTTCGAGAGCGAGAGTGCGTGGCCGATGGCAGTGACGTTCATCGGAACGAATCGTGTTGCGGCAGGAAATCAAGACGGACAACTCTTCGTGTGGGAGTTGCCTTCCGCGCCGGCCGAATCAAAGACGCTCTGGCCGATTCGGCGGCTGGACGGTCACACAAACGGCATCACGCGATTGGTGGCGACGCCCGACGGGACGTTGATCACCGCGAGCCTCGATCACACGATCCGCTTGTGGGATTTGAACGCGGCTCCGTCCGGCAAAGCCGAGGTCGTGATGGACGCCGAGGCTCGGCAGGCCGAGTTCAAGAAGACTCGCAAGGACGAGGTCTTGAAGCGTCCGGGAGTCAGCGTCGAAACACAGACGGCGGCGCATCTGCTCGAAGGGCATAAGAACTGGATTCAATCGCTCGGCCTGAGTCACGACGGTAAGCGGCTCATCAGCGGTGATGACTCGGCCGAGGTCATCGTGTGGGACTTGGCGACTCGGCAGCCGTTGAAACGCTGGTCGGGCCACAAGTGGAATTGGATCGCCGCCGCCGCGTTGTCTCCCGACGGCGAATCGGCCATCGTTTCCGAGCACCGCTATAAGCGAGACGATTTCGACATCCCGGCCGCCGGAGTGAAGCTGTGGTCGGTCGCTGACGGCAGCGTGAAACACGATGTGCTGAAGGTGCAATTCCCGAAGCTGCGCTCCGACGAAAGTTCCTACGAGGCCGCGCAACTCTGGCGCAAGTTCATCGCCGCAGGATTGATCGCGGCAGATGGCTCGCCCGATGGAAAGCTGTTTGCACTCGGCCAGGGGGGAGAGACCGATACCGGCAAAGTGCATCTCATCAAGACCGAGACTGGTGAGTTGGCTCGTTCGATCTCCGCCCATCAATACGGAGTGACCGACGTGAAGTTCTCCGCCGACGGCAAGCATCTGTTGTCGAGCGGCCGCGACACAACGATCCGCATTTGTCAGGTCGAGGACGGCAAAGAAGTCGCCGTGCTCGGCGCGCCACGTGGCGGGCAATTCAAGGATTGGTTTTCCGCACTCGCGCTGTCTCCCGATCAACGGCTCGTCGCGGCCGCCGACATCGCTGGCTCGATTCAAGTTTGGTCGCTGGATGGCGGCGGGTAGGTTGGGACTCCGTCCCGACATCGCCAAATGGTCGGGACGGAGTCCCAACCTACAAGCCCGCTTGTTTCGACATTTTGCTTGGCCTAGACTCCGCCGCGACTTGATCAAGGACACGATCTTTCTCCTCTTTCGCTGGGGCTTTTCACATGCGTCGCCTCTCGTGGTTGTTGCTGAGTTCTCTGTTGCTCGGACTCGCGTTTTCACTCGGTGCCTCACAGGCGGATGATCCTGCGAAGGACAAGCCGGCCGCCGATCAGAAGGCGACGGACGACAAAGCCAAAGCCGATGCCAAACGGGACGAAGACTACGAACTGATGCGGCTCTTCGCCGACACGTTCGAGCAAATCGAGCGGAACTACGTCAAAGACGTCGATCGCCGGCAGCTCATCCAGGCGGCCATTCGGGGCATGGTCACGCAACTTGATCCGTACTCCAACTACATCAGCCCGGAAGAGCTGAAGCGGTTCAATCAGGAAGTCGAGCAGGAATTCGGCGGCATCGGCATTCAAGTGCAGATGGACCTGAAGACGCGCCGGCTGATGGTGATGACACCGCTCCCCGGCACTCCGGCCTACAAGGCGGGCATCAAGTCCGGCGACCTCATCATGGAAGTCGAAGGCAAATCGTCCGAGGGCATCTCGCTGGAAGAGGCGGTCAAGACGCTGCAAGGCAAGCCCGGCACCGACGTGACCATCGGCGTCCAGCACGCCGGCTCGGACAAGACCGAGCAGATCAAGATCACGCGAGCGCTGATCCAAGTCTCGACCGTGCTCGGCGACACGCACAAGGCGGACGACAGTTGGAATTTCTACCTCGATGCAGACAGCAAGATCGCCTACATCCGCCTGACGCACTTCGGCCGCCGCAGTTCGGAGGAGCTGCAAGAAGTGCTCGAATCACTCAAGGAGGAAGGTCTGAAGGGACTCGTCCTCGACCTGCGATTCAATCCCGGCGGACTGCTCGGCCAAGCCACCAAGATTGCCGACCTGTTCCTCGAAAGCGGCACGATCGTCAGCGTGAAAGGCCGCAACACCGACAACCGCGTTTGGACCGCTGAGAAAGACGGCACCTTCTCCGGCTTCCCGATGGCGATCTTGGTCAACCGCTTCAGCGCGTCGGCCAGCGAGATCGTTAGCGCGGCACTGCAAGATCACAAACGAGCCGTGATCGTCGGCGAACGCTCGTGGGGAAAAGGGAGCGTGCAGAACGTGATTGAGTTGGAAGGTGGCTCCAGCGCGCTGAAGCTGACGACCGCTCAATACCTGCGTCCCAACGGCAAGAACATCCACAAGTTTCCCGGCGCGAAAGACGACGAAGAATGGGGTGTCGGCCCGGATCGCAAAGTCGAGCTCACTCAAAAGGAGATGCAGGACTACCTTGAATACCGCCGACAGCGCGACATCATCGGTGGCTCGGCCCCCAAGCTCGAGTTCACCGACAAACAACTCAATGACGCCATCGCTTACCTGAAGGCTCAAATGGCCGACGAGAAGAAGGAAGCGGCCAAGGCGCAGTGACCGTCCTTGAAGGGACCGCATGATCCAGCTAAGGGACGTCAATGGTCGCAAAACGTGACCCTTGGCCAGCTATCAAGAGACAGAACCGAAACGAGTTACGTTTACCAGCCGACGTTCGGCTGTGCGGTGAAAAGCCAGTTCAATCGTGGAACCGTTCCACGAAATGAAGGGGAACCGCACTATGCCACGCAAAAAGAACGCCCTGCCCTCGTACCTCTTGCACACAGCGTCTGGCCAAGCTCGTGTCCGAATTGCCGGACGCGAATATCTGCTTGGACCCTACGGGAGCGAGGAAAGCCGCATCAAGTACGGCACTCTCATCAGCCAAGCCGCTGGTGGACTCTCGATTGATCCGCTGGCCGTTTCCAACCGTCGATCGAAGTCTGGAACGGAAGCCGACGATCCCGGCCCAAGCGTCGCCGAATTGATCGTCGCGTTTCTGAACCATGCGGAAACGCACTACGTCAAGAACGGTCAACCGACCTCCGAGCAGTCTTGCATCCGGTCAGCCGTTCGGCCGCTCCGTGAGTTGTACGGACTGATTCCCGCCAAAGACTTTGGACCGCTGGCATTGAAGGCCGTCCGTGCCAAGCTGGTTCAATCGGGAGTCTGTCGGACTACGGTCAACGGTGCCATCGGTCGCATCCGTCATGTCTTTCGCCACGCTGTCGCGAACGAGATGGTGCCGGTCGATGTTCTGAAAAGACTGGAGACCGTGTCGCCGCTCCTGGCTGGTCGCACCGAGGCCCACGACAACGCCCCACGTCATGCACTCGACCAAGCCGATATCGACGCCGTGCGTGAGCATGTGACGCCGCTGGTCCGAGACCTGATCGACCTGCAACTGCTGACCGGAACTCGCAGCAGCGAACTGCTGGCGTTGACCACGAGCATGATCGACCGGACTAAAGAGGTTTGGTTTTCCAAGCTGGCCGATCATAAATGCACGCATCACGGCCAAAGTCGGACGCTGCACTTCGGCCCCAAGGCTCAACTGATCCTCGCCAAGTATTTGTTGGATGATCCTCGCAAGCCGTTGTTCAAGATCACTCGCAAGGGGTACTGCCGAGCGATCACGCGAGTCTGCGACAAGCATGAAATCACCCGTTGGAGTCCGCATTGGTTGAGACACACAGCGGCAACTCGTGTGCGTGAGCAACTCGGAATCGAGAACGTGCAATCGCTGCTTGGCCATTCGACCGCTGAAATGAGCCGGCACTACTCGGCCAAGATGGATTCGCTCGCGACAGCAACGGCGGCAGCGTGCGGTTGAACGATTACACTGGTCACGACGCGGGATAGGAGGCATCCGAAAAGCCGAACATCCTGAACGGCTTCCCGCGTTGTTTTTCTCATCAGGACTCGGCATCAGGAGGCCGACATCATGGCGAAGAACAAACGCACGAAGCCAGCGGCAAACTCCGAATCGGAGACTGATCCTGCAAAGCCACCGACATTCAGGAGGATCATCCCGGCAGAACCGGAGCATGCGTTCTGGAATTACTCAAAGCTGTTGAGCGACCTGTTGTGCTGGGCGACGCATCCAATCGGTAAGACGTTGAACATCGACTGGCGGGAGTCGTACAAGAATCGCATCAGGGACGTGGCGGACGCAACAATCCGATCGGTCGAGCATCGCGGCGATGATTCGTTGGTCAAGAAGATCAAGACGGCGCAGCGGCTTGGTTTTCAGTTCGCGACGCTGTTGTGTGACCGCCCCGACCTATCGACTGTCGCGGTTGAGAACTGGAACGTTCCGCGATATCGACAGCTCTTTGATGATCTGTCGGCATTGGAGCGCGAGTTCAAACTTCGAGCCGACGGAGAATTGCCGCCGCCAATCAAGCCGCCCGCAGATCATGATGATTCGTCACCGCCGAATATCGCCTCGAAGGGAGTGCCCGGCCGAAAGTCCGACCCCGCGAAAGTAGAACATGCAACAAGGGTCAATGAACTACTTTGCCAGTCGCCTCGACCGCCCTTGAAGTCAGTCAGAGCGACTGTGAACCAACAATTCAATCTTGCAGGTGCCGATGCCTACTCGGACGAGCAGATTCGCGAACTCCATCGCTATCACCACGGTGACAAAGCACAAAAGAAAAAGCGGGGGTAAAGCGGGAACTTGATTTTCCCGCTTTGTCCCAGTCCAGCAATCGACGCCATCCTGAGACGTGTTGAACGAACTCACTTCGTCCACATTTGAAAAAGGATGCCGCATGTCGATCAATGTCGAGGCTGAAGACCTGATCCCGTTCTCTGAAGCCCGCACCGCGTTCCCCGGTGGCAAGAGGCTCTCGCTTGCAACTTTGCACCGCTGGCGATTGTCCGGCGTTCGTGGCGTGCGATTGGAGACGTGTGTCGTTGGTGGCCTGCGTTATTGCAGCCAGCAATCAATCTCCCGCTTCATCGCCGCGCAGAACCGCGACGAGTTACCGCCTCCCGCGATCACAGCGAAGCAACGCAGGACGCAAGCCGAATCCGCGATGAAGGTGCTCGAAGCCGCCGGCATCTAACCCCACCAAACGCGACGGCCCCGTTTGCACCGGAGCCGAAGCAGCAAGTCCCCGATCACAGCGGAGCCAAGCAATGTCAGAGTCTACAGCATCGCCAGCCCCCAACAATATCGAGATCACCGAGGTTGAATGGTGGGAAATCGAACCGTCACATGAGAACGACAAAATCTATGGGCCGGTCGATCCCAAAGACCCGTCGATCATCGCGCTCGCACAGTCGATCCGTGATCGTGGACTCCGCGATCCGATCGTCCTCACTCTGGACTATTACATCCTGAGCGGGCATCGCCGATTCGCCGCTTCCAGGTTGGCGGGATTGAAGGTTGTTCGTGTGCGATTTGATCCGATTCGTCGGAGCGATGACATCGACGCCTTTGTCGTGTTGCTTCGCGAATACAACAGGCAAAGAATCAAGTCGATCGACGTGTTGCTGCACGAGGCGGTGATTGACGCAAACCCCGCTGAATCGCGGGCGGAATTGATTTCGTATCGTCAAGAAAAGTCCGAACCCGGACATGGTGGCGTTTGCCTCTCCGACGAAACAAAACGCTGTGAAATCTCTGAGGCAAAACATGCCATGCGGGATGCGATTATCGAAGTCGTGAACGGACTGGAAGATTTCTGGCCAGTGAGCGACAGATTGATTCATTACAACCTTTTGAACTCTCCGCCGCTCAAGCACTCGTCCAAGCCTGGCAGCCGCTATCGAAACGATCTGGCCAGATACAAAGACCTGACGGACATGCTCTTGAGGATGCGTTTAGACGGGACGATCCCGTTCCATGCGATTGGTGACGAATCACGGTTATCGACGACGTGGCAGGTTTACGCATCGCCAGCGGAGTTCATCACGAAAGAGATTGATGGATTTTTGAAAGGCTACTATCGAAACCTTCAAAAGTCGCAGCCGTCTCATATAGAAGTTCTTGGCGAGAAGAACACCGTCTTCAATATCCTGAGTGATGTGTGCATGGAGTTCACGATCCCGTTGACGAGTGGCAAGGGTTATTGCAGTTTGCCGCCACGTCATGCGATGGCACAACGATTCAAGAAGTCGGGCAAGGATCGTCTCGTCCTGTTGATGGCCACCGATTTCGATGGTGATGGCGAGTCGATTGCCGAGTCATTTGCACGTTCGATGCGTGACGATTTCGGCATCAAGAATATCACGGCGATCAAGTTCGCGTTGAACGCTGCTCAAGTGAAGTCACGCAAGTTGCCGCCAGTGATGACGGCGAAAACAAGCTCCAAGCAGACGGCAAAGTTTGTAGCCAAGTTTGGTGAGCACGTTTGGGAACTGGAGGCGTTGAAGCCGACCGACCTGCAAGACCTCTTGCGGAAGGCGATCGTCCGTGTGCTCGACATGGAACGATTTGAGGCAGAGCAACGAGCCGAAGAGCACGATGCGGCGGGGCTGAAGGCGATCCGTGTTGTCGTGCAGGATTTATTGAAGACGGTGGACCTGACGAAGTTCACGGAAGGCGGTGCAGAATGACCTCCCGCCCTCACGTTCCGACGTTCGATGCAAGTGTTGTTGACGCGGTTCTCGACGAAGCTCTGCGGCTGCGAAGAATTGGAATCAGCATCATCCCCGTTGCTCAGAACAAGCGACCATCAATCAAATGGAAGTCGTTCCAATCGTCTCCGGCCGATGAATCGCAGGTCCGGGACTGGTTCGATAAACGCGACGATCTTGGGTTGGGCATCATTCTGGGTGGTATCAGCGGAAACATCGTCGTCCGAGATTTCGACATTCGTGACGCCTGGCAGCGATGGGCGGGAGAATATCCAAAGTTGGAGAAGTTGCTCCCGGCAGTCGAAACGAGTCGAGGCCGCCGCCACGTCTACGCTCGGATCAGCGACTGCCCTGCGCTCAACTATGAGGACGGCGAGCTACGAGCCAAAGGACAGTACGTTGTTTGTCCGCCGTCCGTGCATCCGTCCGGCAAGCGGTACTTCTGGCTCCGTGGATTCAACAGCCTCCCGGACGTGCCGACGCTGACCCTGGAGCAGTCGGGCTTCGGACGCTGTTGGCTGGAATCAGGCGAGCACACTGTTACAGATAGGACAGAATCGACTTCTGTTCGATCTGCCCGATCTGTTCTATCTGTAACAGATTCCTCATTGATCGAAGCGACGTTACCGCATGCCTTCGGAACTCGGCGACGTCGGCTGTTTGAGTTGGCTCGTCGTGTCCGTGTCGATCCACAAATGCAGGACGTGCCGATTCGGGAACTTAGGCCGCTCGTCGAGCAGTGGCATCAGCTCGCCCTGCCGTTCATCCGCACCAAGTGCTTTGATGAGTCATGGGCTGACTTCGTAGAAGCCTTCAACAACGTCGATCTGGCTCGTTGCGGCGATGCGGCGGCGGATGCGATGGCGGCGGCGGATGCGATGGAACTACCGCCCGAGGCCATGCGGTTTCTCAGTCCGGTCAACCGGCGACTGGTTGCCTTGTGTGCGGAGTTGGGCAGTCGTTCGGCTGACGGCGTGTTCTACCTTAGTTGTCGCAAGGCGGCGACTGTGCTCGGCGTCGCCAATCACATGGCGGTTGCTCGCTCGCTCCAAATGCTCGTGGCAGATGGTGTGCTGATCGAGGTTATCAAAGGCGGTCCAAACACGAACAAAGCAAGTCGATTCCGATGGAAGGGCAACCGATGACCGAGACCGAAGCGGCCGACGCGGCACACGGCCAGCCAGAGCGTCTGGCTGATACCCCCCCCCATATCGAAGGTTCTCCAGCCATCCGCACGTCCCTGGCTACCTACACCAAGCGGTGCCGCAGCGTTTTTGAGTTTTGAGTGACCAAACATTTTTTTTGATGGATCAAACAATGACGGAAACGGAAAACGAGTTGCTTTCGTTGATTCTTTCCGAGTGGGTTCGCTGCTTGATGCTGAACCCGAAAGAGCAACCGGGAGAGGCGTGGCTAACCTATCAAGCCCGGATTGCCCCGCTGAAAAACCTCAAACATTTTGGCATCGCGGTCAATCCCGATTGGCTCGGCAGTAGCCCGTCCGGCCGACAGGCGAGAAGCCGGGCACTGATCGAGCTGGAGCGATCCGGCTGGATCGTCAGAACCAGCCTGCGGCCCAGTTTCATCCAAATGACCGACTTCGGCATGCGGTCGATTCTCGAAGGTCTGTCGAGCAGGGCATCGAGCAAAGCCAAGCCGCCGGCACCGGAGCCATTGCCGACGCCGATCGAACTCGCAGGAACGGAGCCGATGCAATGAAAGCGAAAATCAAGTTCGGTTTTTTCTGTCGGTGCGGTGCGTCGAACTTTCACGTCGTCAGAACCACGCTCGCGAAAGGCCGCATCCTTCGCCGGAGACAATGCACGGCTTGCGGCGAGCGTATCACGACCTCAGAGCGTCCGATTTGCAGTGTCGTTGCGAACACCCCCGCTACAGGTATCGGTCAACTTGCTTTTGCGGCCAGTTTGTTGCATGGCCGGGATATCCGTCTGCCGCTCGAACCGAAAAAATGACCCTCACGAAAAGGAACTGCACATGAATCTCGCCGACCTCGACCCGACCACTTTAACTGGTCAAGACGCTGCGACACTGGAGCATCAATGCCGCCAGCGTATCGCCGGCTGGTGGGATCGCATCGAACGACAACCGAGCTATCCCGTC
>CAMDPX010000158.1 GCA_945905295.1 Planctomyces sp. SH-PL62
ATCTGACAGCTACGCGCAAACCCCATGCCGTGGTCCGGACAATTCCAACGCAAAATCAAAGTCAGCACCATTGGGCTGACGCCGCCCCGCTCGCCTGAATGCCATTCGAGGATCTGACGATGCTCACGATTCAAGGCTCGACCCAACGAGTTTGCAGCGGTCTCTCGCGTCGCGATGTGATTCGCGCGGCCGGAGCCGGGTTGCTGGGAACCAGTTTGCCGAAACTGATGGCGGCGGAAGAGGCCGGCGCGATTGTGCATCCGCGAGCCAAGTCGGTCCTGTTCGTTTTTTTATTCGGAGGTCCTAGTCAGCTCGAAACGCTGGACATGAAGCCGGAAGCACCAAAGGAGATTCGCGGACCGTATCAACCCATCGCGTCACGCTCACCGGGGCTGCTCGTTAGCGATCATCTGCCAAAGCTGGCGGCGATGTCGGACAAGTACGCGGTCATTCGCACGATGACTCACGGGCAGAACGATCACAACGCCTGCCACATCATTCAGACCGGCCACGAAATGCCTCCCGCCGAACGTGGCCCGGCTCGCGTGAATGCGACCGAGAAAGATTGGCCAGCATTCGGCTCGGTCGTGGAATATCTCGATCAACGAGCCGACGCGCGGAGGCCGGCCGATCAGCGACGCGATTTTCCGAGCTTCGTCTATCTGCCGAATCGGTTGGGACACATTCAAGGCTATGACCGATCGGGGCAGTACGCCGGCTGGCTGGGACACAGCTACAACCCGCTGGCAACGAAAGTCGCCAAGCGAGACGCCAAAGACAACCCGTACTTCCGCGACTGCACCGACGAAGAGTTGACCTTCCGCGTAGAAGGGGTCGAGTCGCACGCCGACATGACGCTCGACCGACTCTCTCAACGGGGCAGTCTGCTGACTCAATTTGACACCGCTCGACAAGAACTCGATCAATCGCGCGGCGTGCGCGATTTCGGTCGGCTGCGCGAACGCGCGATGGATCTCGTCACTTCTGAGAAGATGCGTGCCGCGTTCGACGTTCGCCGCGAGTCGCCACAACTTCGCGACCGCTACGGCCGCCACTTGTTTGGACAATCAATGCTGATGGGCCGCCGCATGATCGAAGCGGGTGCGCGATTCGTCACTGTCTTGTGGGACTGCCCCGACGGATACAGTTGGGACAGCCATGTCCACTCGCAAGATGTCGGCAAGCATCTGCTGCCGGGGTTCGATCAAAGCTTTTCGGCGCTGCTGGAGGATATGGCCGACCGCGGATTGCTCGACGAAACTTTGGTCGTCTGCCTGGGCGAGATGGGCCGCACTCCGCGCGGCAACGCGAACTGGGGCCGCGACCACTGGGGCTATTGCTTCCCCGCTGTGCTGGCCGGAGCGGGCATTCGTGGCGGCGCGGTCTACGGGAAATCGGATAAGGACGCCGCATATCCGCAGGACAAGCCGGTCAGCCCGCTGAATCTCGGCGCGACGATCTTCCACGCATTGGGCATCTCGCCGGAGACTCGCATCCACGATGCGCTCGGCCGCCCCGTCCCCGTCATGGAAGGCGGGCAGCCGTTGGTGGATTTGTTCGGCTGATGTGTTGAGCAAAGTAGACGAGTCACTCCGAGGCTGTGAAAGAATTGGTAGCTGAACTCGCCAGAGTTCAGTTTTCTCGGCGAATTCTGAAGTCTGGCGACTTCAGCTACCCAAACCTTCACAGGCTCTCCGTGACTCGATTCGAGTCACGGAGTGACTCGTCTACTTTGGGCGGCTTCGGCCCTTGGAATTGGTAATAGGTGCATTCAATGCGGCCGTTGAAAAGCTTGCGGCGGCGGTCGCAGCGGCGGCCGAAGAGGGACTCGAAGTCTTTGTGCGAAGTCAGCACGTAGATCGACCAGCCATTAAGGCGCTGGCTGAACGTCCCCAGCCGTTGATACAGAGCCTCCGCTTCGGCGAGTTCGCCGAGTCGCTCGCCGTAGGGCGGGTTCGCGATCAGACAGCCGTAGGGTTGTAGCTCGTCGGTCGTGACGCGGGCGAAGTCGCGATGCTCGAAACACATGTCATCGGCGACACCGGCGAGCATCGCGTGATGCGTCGCGAGTTTGATCGCCTCGGCGTCGATGTCGCTGCCGACGATGGAGCCTTCGAGCTTCGGCAGCGCAATGTCGCGAGCTTCTTCGCGAGCGAGTTGCCAAATGTCGGCAGGCACGGTCGGCCATTCTTCGGCGGCGAACGTGCGATGCAGACCCGGCGCGAGTTTGCGTCCCAGCAGCGCGGCTTCAATCGGGATCGTGCCGCTGCCGCAAAACGGATCGAGCAACATGCGGCCGGAACTCCAATAGCTCAACTGAATCAGCGCGGCGGCGAGCGTCTCCTTCAGCGGAGCCTCGCCGACCAGCTTGCGATACCCGCGCTTGTGCAAGCCGGGGCCGGTCGTGTCGATGGTCAATGTCGCTCGGTCCTTCAGCAGCGCGACTTCAATCGTGTATCTCGGCCCGTTCTCCTCGAACCAGACCTTGTGGTAGTGTTGCTTGAGCCGTTCGACGATCGCTTTCTTCACAATCGCTTGGCAATCCGGTGTGCTATGCAACTGCGACCGCACCGAGCGGCCTTCCACCGGAAAATAAGCGTTCTCCGGCAGCCACTCCTCCCACGGCAACGCTTTCGTGCGATCGAACAACTCGCCGAAGTCGGTCGCTTCAAACTGCCCGACTTGAACTAGCACCCGCTCGGCCGATCGCAGCCATAAGTTGGCTCGCGCGATCGCAGAAGCATCGGCTTCAAACGTGATCTTGCCGTCCTCGGTCGATTGTTTGTCGTAGCCGAGTTGCTTGAGTTCTCGTGAGACGACAGCTTCGAGACCAAAGGTGGTGGCGGCGATGAGATGCATGTGAATTTCGGAGGATGGGCCGGCAGATCCTTCACGACATTACCTGATCGGTCAGTCGAAAGTCGCGGCCGGCGTTTCAAGTCCCAAATCGGAGAGTCAGGAGACAAGTTTATTCGCCGCGTGAATGTTGCCAGCGGCGTTGAAGTTCTGCGACGAATAACTGGTAATTGCCTTCGATGATCGAGTTCTCCGGAATCACCTGAGCAGACATTGTGGAAAGATACACGAACGTATGGCCGGGAAGGGACTCGATGCGTTCGATTCCCTTCCAGAAGACGGTGCGTTCGAGAAACTCTGTGCCGTCGAACAGGCCATTGTCGCGCAGTTCCGTGACGTGCTCGCAGAGCAACGCCTTGTTTTGCCCCTCGGCGTACATCCTCGATGAGAGCCACTTCACGTTACGGCGATAAATTCGCGGATAAATCGCTCCGATGACAGTGGCTCCTCCAACGCCAACCCATAAGAAGGCGGGCTCACTCGTGATCTCTGACGCGACAAGGCAGAGGCCGAGAATCATCGCGGCCAAGGCAATCGCCGCTCTGAGACGGTTTCGCCGAAGAGTCGGAGACTTCTGGTGGAGATGCAGGCTAAATGCCAGCAAGTCTTCGAGCGTGATTTCATAGCGGATTCGCATGAGCGGCGGCTGTTCTTGAGGAATCGGTGAAGCGGTAGACGGCACAGGCGTTAGCAGAATCGGACCGGCAATAGTCCGTCAAGGAGGTTGAATTCCGCACGCTTCCCGCGATGAGGCCGCAGACTTTCTTGCGGCCTAGAGGCTCTGTAGCATGCTCGCCTCTTTCCGTTTCATGAGGCACGGCGGCCTCTGAATGGAGGCGAGTGACTCGGTGGCGCGCGATGCGGTGAAACGCTCTTGCCAAATCGCGACGAACCTTTGGTGGTCACTTCGGGTTTGCGAGTCCGTTTCTCATCGGCGGTTGCGCGGGATCCGCGACCGTGATTCCCTTCTGACGATTTACCAACGAGGTCTGCGCGATGATTGGCTCTCCCGACCGCTCGAAGCGGCTGGCTTGGATGGTTCTGTTGCTGGCTCTGACGGCTGGCGCGGTCGAGTCTCTGTGGATGGCGACTCCCGCCGTGATTGCTCAGGAACCGGAACCGGCTGCCGAAGAAGAAATGGCGGCCGAGGAACCGGCCGCTCCCAAGAAGGGTGCGGCCAAGAAGGATGACAAAGCTGCCGCACCCGCCCACGAGGAGCCGGGCTTCGTCATGTGGGTCATCGAGACCGGTGGTGCGATTGGTATCTTCATCTTTTTGCTGATGGGTTACTTCGTCGCGACGTCGATCAAGCTCTTCTTGGAATTGCAGCCGCAAGTGGCGATGCCTCCCGATTTGATGGAAGACATCAAGCAAAAGATGGAGAAGAAGGACTACAAGGGGGTCTATCAGAGCATCAAGGAAAAGGACTGCCTTTTCACGAAGTTTGCGTCGGCGGGATTGGGCGAATTGTCGGCGGGATTGTCCGAAGCTCGCGATGCCATGGAGCGAGTCGCCGACGTCCAAAGCGCCGAAGCCGACAAGAAGATCAGCATGTTGGCGGTGCTCGGCACGCTGGGGCCGATGATCGGACTGCTGGGAACGCTGAAAGGCATGATGGCCTCGTTCGGCTCGATCGCCTCCGGTGGCGAACAGATTAAGTCCGATGAAGTCGCCAAGGGTATTTCGGAAGCGTTGTTGTTGACCTTTGAAGGGGTGCTGCTGTCCGTGCCCGCGATCTACTTCTTTGCCATCTTCAAGAACCGCACCACGATCATGAGTGCCAGTACAATGCTGGCCACCGACGAATTCGTCCGCAAACTCGCCAGTGCCGCTAAGGCCGCCGCGAAACCGGCGGCGGCTCCCGCATCGGTGGCGGCACCGCCGGCTCCCAAGGCGTAATTCGTGGGGCAGGTTTTCAACCTGCCCGTGAGGCGGCGGACAGATTGAAATCCGGACCCGCGAAAGGTGAGACATGTCTGGCTCATTGGCATCTGCAGCGAGTGCTGAACCTAATCTGACACCAATGCTCGACATGGTGTTTCAGTTGATCACGTTCTTCATGCTCGTGACCAACTTCAAAGCGGCTTCGCTCGACTTGAGCCTGCAACTGCCAGTTGTTGGATCGGCTCGGTCGGTCGACACGGACGGTGTCGATCTCTTGATTTTGAACATCGACAAAGGGGGCAAGCTGAATATCTACGGCATCCCCAGAGACATTCCCTCGTATATCAAGGGCGAAGCGAAAGCGAGCTTCGAGTCCGCCAAACGCGACAACCCAAAGTTTGACAAGAAGGACGATCTGCCGACCACGATCGTCGTGCGAGCCGATAAGCAAACGCCATTCAGCTTGCTCAACGTGGTCATCAAGACGTGCCAAGACAACGGTTTTCGCAAGTTCGCACTGAAGGCCATGAACGCCGAGTAAACGATGTGAATCCGTACCGAGTCGCGGTCCGGTGAAAGTTGATCCATGAGTCGCCACAAGAAAAAACACAAAGGTGCCGAGGCCGTTGAATTGAATCTGGCCGCCATGCTCGACATGGCGTTCCAGTTGCTCACGTTTTTTATTCTCACCTTCAAGCCGTCTCCGGTCGAAGGGCAGATCAATTTGAAGCTGCCGCCCCCACAGCCGGTTGCAGGTGCTAAGGGCGCACCGAAAGCCGGCGACAACGAAGCGAGTAACGATCCAGTCCAAAACCTCAATTCGCTGATCATCTCCGTTTTCTCGGCTTCCAACGGACGCATCGCCACGATGGCGGTCGGCGAGGCCAATGTTGCCGGCACGACGGCGCTCGATGGCCGCTTGAAGCAGGTGCTCGGCCCCGAATCGGGCGCGTCGTTCGATCAAGTCATTCTGCAAGTCGGTTCTAAATTGAAGTACGATGAGTTGATGAAGGTCGTGGATGTTTGCACGAAGCAGAAGCTCGCGAACGGCGAAAAGCTCACAAAACTCAGCTTCGTCGAACTCCCCGACGGGGCGACCCCATAGCGTTGCCATGCTCTCCCATCGTCGTCTCCCTACGCCTGGCTTTCCGCGCCGTGAGCTGTTTCGGCTCATGAGCATGCTGATGCTGTTGGTCATCGTCGGTACGCTCATCATCCGGACTCGCGACGCGGCCATGTGGCGCTGGGCCGCGAGCGTCGCGGATGACGAACCAGTAGCGGCCCCAGTGCCTGCGGACTCCGAAGACGACAGTGACCGCTTTGCTGAGACGCTCGTGACCGGTCCTAATGACCAGCAGCCGTACGAGCATTCTCAGGCGGAATACCAATTCCAAGCGATCACCGACAAAGCTCCGAACAACCCCGAAGACATGCCCTCCTACTGGCGGCTGATGCGCTGGAGCATGACGGAATCCTTCGACGATCTGTGGGCACGTGCTCACAAAGATCGGTACTTCACCCATCTCGGCCAGACCCCAGAGAAACACCGTGGTGAATTGATCGCCATGAAGGTCAGCCTGCGACGAGTACTCCGTCATCCGCGGGAAACCAAGAAAAACGCCGCCGGCGTTGAACAAGTCTACGAGGCGTGGGGCGTCACGGACGAATCGCGAACGGGACTGTATTGCGTGCTGTTCTACGATCTGCCGCCGCAGTTACCGGTGCGGCCCAGCATCCACGAGCAGGTGCAGTTCGTCGGTTATTTCCTGAAACTGATCTCCTACGAAGATGCGCTCGGCAAGACTCGCTGGGCACCGCTGCTGATCGGCCGGATGCGTTTGCGAGAAAACTCGGCTCAGTTCGCGCAGCGTCAGAAAGACTCGGAATATCGTGCTCTGCCATGGTTGATCGGGGGGGCCACGGTGTTCTTCATGGGCTTGGTGTTCTGGACGCGACGATATCTCGCTGCCAGCTCCGTGCCTGGGCTGGAGCCTGTGCCAGCGGACCACGAAGCCATTGAACATTGGCTGGAAACTGGTGGTGCCGAAACGGCGAGCCTTGAGGATTCCGGCTGGCAGGAATTCGCGGCCGACGAACCGGATTCCAGTTCTCCGGCCGCTTTGCCCAGAATTGATTTCCCGTCCAACTCCGGGGATGCCTCGCCGAGGACTCCTGCGTAATATGTCGCACCTGACCGCGACCATGAGGAAGCGGCCCGTCACAGTCATTTGAGATCGAGGTTGATCATGAACAAAGCCGAAGCTCTGAAATTGCTGATTGGGGAACTCAAAAAGATCCCGCAGAACATTGCCCTGTGGATCAAGACCGATGCCAAGTATTGGGGCATCGCCTTCGGCAGCTTGATTTCCTTCTTGATCATCATGGAAGTCTTGATCCCCAACCAGGTGCGGAAGGTGTTGGCAGAAGTCGTCTTCTTCGACACGGAAGTAGACCAAGCGGTGGAAGAGTCACCGATCGAACACTTCGAGGTCGGTGAGACGCCGATCGAACCGACGGTGCTCAACACGGAAACGCTCACCGAACCACCAGCCGCCACGATCGAACAAGACGCGCAGTTCAACGATAGCTCGGCCGTCTTCACAGAAGCTTCGGGCACCACTGCGGCGGGAGCGAACTTCGGTGGCTTAGGTGGATTTGATGTGACTGCGATTGGCGCTGGTCCAGCCGTGCGTGGTCCCGGAGGAGTCGGCGGCGGTGTGGGCACCACTGATAAAGGCGGATTCAGCAGCCGTGGATCGGGATCTAGGGCGGCGTCGCTCGCCAGAGATGGCGGCACTGCGGATTCGGAACGAGCGGTCGCTGGCGCTTTGAATTGGATAGCTCGCCATCAAAATAATTCCGATGGTGGTTGGGGTTGCACAGGTTTCACCCGTCAGTGCAAAGACCCTAGTTGCTCGGCCCATGCCGCCAAGGCTGGAGCGGACTACCCGATGGCTGCGACGGCATTTGGTCTTCTGCCGTTCTTCGCCGCCGGACAAACACACAAAACTGGCCCTTATATGAACGTAATCAACAAGGGACTGACGTGGATGTCCAAGAACCAAGACCCAAAAACCGGGCGCTTGGGTGGCGGCAATATGTACGAGCACGGTCTGGCGACAATCGCTGTTTGCGAAGCCTATGGTTTGAGTAAGGATCCAGGCCTGAAAAGGATGGCTGAAGGAGCCGTGGCCTACATCGTGGATGCTCAAAACGATTCTTCGGGAGGCTGGCACTACACCGCAAATCCACCGACGGTGGGCGATACCTCGGTCGTCGGTTGGCAGTTGATGGGCCTCAAGAGCGCTCAAATGGCGGGCCTGCAGGTTCCAGCGGTGACGCTCACCAAGTCAAAGAAGTTTTTGAGCAGCGTTGCCAAGGGAAAGGCCGGTGGCCTGTTCTCGTACATGCCGGAAGGGGGACCGACCCCCGCGATGTCCGCAGTCGGCTTGCTCTGTAACCAGTACTCCGGCATGAAGCGCACTGACCCAGCGATGGTCGAGGGCATGAACTATGTCATGTCGAATCTGGGAGGTGCGAAAAACGATTCCTACTTCCTCTACTATGCTACGCAAGTGATGCACAACCTGCCGGGACCGGAATGGGACACTTGGAATCGAAATGCTCGCAAACACCTCATCAGCACGCAGATCAAACAGGGTTGCGCCGAAGGAAGCTGGCCCGTCAGCGGTCACACCGCTGGGCCGATCATGTCGACCAGCATTCACGCTCTGACGCTCGAGGTCTACTACCGCTATCTGCCGCTGTACCAACTCGACAACAAGAAGCAAGCCATGATGCCGGACGAGTAAAAGCCGCTTCGAATCGCCGTAGCCTGACTCTCCGAGTCGGGACTTCTGCGGCAATACTCCCGACTCGGAGAGTCAGGCTACGTTTTGAAGTAGCCGTTGGTCAGTTCGGTGAAGGGCGTTTGAGATGCCCAGCTTGTCTGGCAAAACGCTGTTCATCACCGGAGCCAGCCGCGGCATCGGCTTATCAATCGCGCTGCGAGCCGCGCGCGACGGCGCGAACATCGCCGTGGCCGCGAAGACCACCTCGCCCGATCCCCGTTTACCCGGCACGGTTCATTCCGCCGTCGAACAAATCAACGCGATGGGTGGGCACGGATTGGCCTGCCCGTGCGACGTGCGCTGCGACGATCAGATTTCCGCCGCAGTGCAGCGAACCGTTGAGACATTCGGAGGCATCGACATCCTCGTCAACAACGCCAGTGCGTTGTTCCTCGCAGGAACGCTCGACACGCCCACCAAACGATTTGACCTAGTCCACGCGGTCAATGTGCGCGGGACGTTTCTCGCCTCGCAGGCCTGCCTGCCGCATCTGAAGCGAGCTGCGAATCCGCACATCCTCAACCTTGCGCCGCCGCTGAATTTCGAGACGCGTTGGTTCGCACCGCACTTGGCCTACAGTCTCTCGAAGTTCGGCATGAGTCTCTGCGTGCTCGGCATGGCCGAAGAGTTTCGCTCGGCCGGCATCGCGGTCAACGCGTTATGGCCCCGCACTGCCATCGCGACTGCCGCCGTTCGCAACCTGTTGGGGGGCGACGATGCCGTCCGCCGTTGTCGCCAGCCGGAGATCGTCGCCGATGCGGCCTACGCGATCCTCACTCGTCCCAGCCGCGAATGCACCGGGCAATACTTTCTCGACGAGGATGTGTTGCGCGATTCTGGCGTCGGCGATCTGTCGTGCTACGCGGTTGATCCGACTGCAGAACTGCTGCCGGACTTCTTTGTGTAGCTGCGGGCGGCTCGCCTGCAGCAAGTGCAGGCGAGCCGCTTGCACTACGGAAAAAGCACATGCCCGGTCGAGCGAGTTGCGGCATCCCTGCCTAATGGAATCCTCCGTGGTGCCAAGGAGGCGTTCAATCGGGGTGAGCGGGATTGAAAACTCTGAGCGAGTCTTCGCGTCTCATTCTCGAACCGGGCATGCGAGGTGGCTGCCCATGTGGGTTTCGTGATTCGTCTCTCAAATCGTCGGAGCGCATTTTCCGCTCGCGAAACAAAACTTGTCCTCCTTGACCGCGTCTCGCGAGCGGAAGACGAGCTCCGACTTCCGTAGCACAGGCGGCCCGCCTGTGTCGCACACGCTTCATCAGATTCTCACTGCCGAGCCGCCTGTGCGACGTCACGCCGACAGATCCGTGAACAGTGGCCCAAACTCCGGCATGTCGTGTCGCAACGTTTCCAGCCAGGCGGCCGGATTCCAGATCTCCACACAAATCGCCGCGCCGATGATCATCACATCTTGATTCACCGGCACGTCGAGGAATTCGCGGAAGCCATCCGGGATCAACAGCCGCGAGCGATTGGCCAGCGTCACTGTCTTTGATCGCGTCGAAAGCAGTCGGCCAAGCCGCTGCACTTCGCTCCAGCGGGATTCCATCTTGCCGGCCTGAATCCGCAGCTTGAGGATCGCGACGCCGTCGTCGATCCGTTTCGTCCAGTCGGCCGCTTTCCAGAGGCTCAGGCATCCGGCACGTTCTTTCGCCAGAATGCAGTTACCGTCGGAATCCGCCACCAGTTCCGCCATCTCGGGCGGCAGCGTGATTCGGAAGCGATCGTCGATCGTCCGCCGCGCTTCGCCAGTGATGAAGGAGTCCACAGCCATGCCTGCGATCCTATTGGGCCTTAAACCCACGTTCAATCAGTTTTCAAAGATCAATTGGGCAGGATTTCCACCCGATCGGGCGGAGACATTACCGGCCTCGCTATTCAACCGCAAACAAAAAATCCCCCCAATCGGAAAAATTCGTGTGACCGCACAGGGGGCGGCGACATGGCCAACCACATCTCCTGGCTCAGTCACTGGCGAGCGTGTCGAATCCTCGGACAATGCGCGAGCATTTTTCGATTGTCAGTGAGGTCCGAATGTCGTCCGATATCTTGTCGCGCTTGCCGCCAGTTCAAGACCTGTTGAGTCATCTGACCGTTGAGCCGCTCATCGCAGAGCACGGCCGCGAGGTGGTGCTCGGCTGGGTGCGTGAAGTTCTCGATGAGACACGGCGGCGATTCAGTCCGTCGAATGGCGCGTCGCGCAGTGAAGGAAATCCGCAAGCATCGCTCGACCGGGCTGGATGGACGGAGTTGCTCGCGGAGCAAGTGCAACAGCAAGCTCGGACTGCTGACCAACAACAACTCAGCCGAGTCATCAACGCGACCGGCGTTGTGCTGCACACCGGACTGGGTCGCGCGCCGCTGTCGGCCGCCGCGCGGCAAGCGTTGAGCGAACTCGGCGGACACTGCAACGTCGAAGTCGATCTCGCAACGGCCGAGCGGCGGTATCGTGGGCATCAGTTGGAAGCAACATTCCGCGCGCTGACCGGCTGCGAAGATGTGCTGATCGTCAACAACAACGCGGCCGCGACCTTGTTGACTCTGCAAGCGCTCTGTGCCGGACGCGAGGTCGTCATCTCACGCGGGCAACTGATCGAGATTGGTGGTTCGTTTCGACTACCGGAAATCTTCTCGCTCAGTGGCGCAGTGTTGCGAGAAATCGGCACGACAAACCGCACGCATGTCGGCGACTACCAAGCGGCGATCAACAGCAGCACGGCGGCGGTCATGCACGTGCATCCGTCGAACTACCGCGTGATCGGCTTCAGTGAGACGCCGGTGATCGAAGACCTCGTGCCGATCGCGCGAAAGCACGGTGTGATCGCGATCGACGACATCGGCAGCGGAGCCTTGATCGACGTCGCGGAATTCGGACTCCCTGCCGAACCGACATTTCAGCAGAGCCTTGCCGCTGGTGCGGATGTTGTGCTCGGAAGCGGCGACAAGCTGCTGGGCGGTTCGCAATGCGGGATCATTCTCGGCAAACGCGAGGTCGTGGAACGAATCCGACAGCATCCGCTCGCTCGTGCCGTTCGAGTCGGCAAGCTGACGCTGGCCGCGCTGCAAGCCACGCTCGATAGCTATCTGCGAGGAGCGGCGGCCACCGAGATCCCCACGCTGGCGATGTTGTCTGCGTCGGTCGAGTCGTTGCGATTGCGTGCTCGGCAGGTCGCGGACGAGATTGGCGCATTGCCGGATTGCCGTGTCGACATCGCGAATGAAACCGCGGCGGTGGGCGGCGGTTCGTTACCGGGAGTCGATTTGCCGACGGTCGTGTTGCGGCTTAGGTCGCAGTCGATGTCTGCCGACGAATTCTCACGTCGATTTCGGCTGGGTTCGATCCGCGTGTTCGGACGCATTCAGCAGGACGACGTGTTGCTCGATTTGCGGAGCGTGCTGCCGGAAGACGATTCGCGGCTCGCGTTGGCGGTGCGCTGCGCGGTGTCGAATCCGTAATCACCCGGACGCGAGACGCATCCGAGACGAGTGGCTAACCTATCGCCCCGCGCTTGTGGGCGGGCAACTCTTTTTCGACCAGGAGATTTCAGCGATGCGAAGACTAACAGCGATTGTGGCGTCAGCGATCATGGCCTTCGGCGTTTCGGCATTCGCCGCGCCGGGTGAAGCCTTCATCGATCCGGAGCAAGCCGGCCCGGACTTCAAAATCCAGGGCGAGTACGAAGGGACGATCGGCCAGAAGACGAAATTCGGTGCGCAAGTCATCGCACTCGGAGAAGGCAAGTTCGATGTTGTGTTGCTTCAAAAGGGATTGCCCGGCGGTCCGAAAGATGCGGCCTGGGACGGCAAGACAAAGGTGATGCTCAAAGGTGAGACGAAGGACGGCGTCGTCGAACTGTCTGGCACGAACTTCAAAGGGATGATCAAAGACGGAGTGCTCAGCGGCACCGCCGAAGAAGACGTGAAGTACGAAGGAAAGAAAGTCGAGCGAAAGTCAGAGACGCTCGGCCTGAAGCCGCCGGCCGGAGCGACCGTGCTCTTCGACGGCACGAACGTCGATGCCTGGCAGAACGGAAAAATTCAGGAAGGCAACCTGCTGGGAATCGGCACGCGGACAAAGCAGAAGTTTGAAGACTTCACGCTGCACCTCGAATTCCGCACGCCGTTCATGCCCAAGGCTCGCGGCCAGGGGCGCGGCAACAGCGGCATGTATCTCGTCGATCAATACGAGTGCCAGATCCTCGACTCGTTCGGCCTCTCCGGAGAGAACAACGAATGCGGCGGCATCTACACGGTCGCGAAACCGGCCGTCAACATGTGCTTCCCGCCCCTGAGCTGGCAAACCTACGACGTCGATTTCCGCTGTGCTCGCTTCGACGCTGCAGGCAAGAAGACCGAGGACGCCGTCGTCACGATCAAGCACAACGGATTTGTGATCCACGACAAGCTTGTACTGAAACCGACCCCCGGCGGCCTCCAACAGAAGAATGAAGAGCAACCCGGTGCGCTTTACTTCCAAGACCACGGCAACCCGGTCCACTTCCGCAATGTCTGGATCGTCGAGAAGAAATAGCCGGACAAGATCCGAAGCCCGAAATCCGAAACTCGAATGATTCGGATTTCGGGTTTCGAGTTTCGGAATACACCAATGGTCTACCTCAACCGCATCTACACGAAATCCGGCGACGGAGGCCAAACAGGTCTAGGTGACGGGACTCGTGTGCCTAAGACGCATGTCCGCATCGCGGCTTATGGTGGGACCGATGAATTGAACTCGGTGATTGGCGTCGTGCTGACCACCGAGTTGCCGGATGAGGTGCGGCGGCAACTGACGCTCATTCAGAACGACTTGTTCGATCTCGGTGGCGACTTGTGCGTGCCGGAAACCGACAAGCCGCTCGGCTACGAACCGCTGCGAGTCACCGCCGCCCAAGTCGAACAGCTTGAGCATTGGATCGACGGACACAACGAGACGCTGCAACCGCTGACGAGTTTCATTCTGCCAGGCGGCTCGCCCGCCGCCGCTCACTTGCACGTCGCGCGAACCGTCTGCCGACGTGTCGAAATCGGAGTGCTCACGTTGGCGGAGAAGGAAAAGATCAATTCGCAAGTCGCGATCTATTTGAATCGCCTGTCGGACCTGCTGTTCGTGCTGGCTCAGGTTTGCAACAACCACGGAGCCGACAACGTGCTGTGGGTGCCGGGAGCCAATCGGAATCCGTAGTACGACGCCCGCAAATCGCAGCCTTGTCCCCATTCCTTTGCCCCCATTCCTCTGACCTTACTTTTGTGTCAGAGGAATGGGGGCAAAGGAATGAACACCTTGAAACTAGAGGGAATCGAACATGCCCGGATTGAACGTGAGGTTGGTCGTGGCCTGCTTGGTCGGGCTGCTGAGTTCGATGTCGCTCGGACACCATCCGGCGCTGGCCGCAGAGCCGACGACGCCGGCTGGGTTCCGAGCACTCTTCAACGGCAAAGATCTTGCTGGCTGGTACGGGCTGAATCCGCATTCAGTCGACAAGCTCACGGGAGAGACGCTCGACGCCGCGCTGAAGAAGATGCGTGACGAGTTCCCAACGAACTGGCGCGTCGAGAACGGTGAGCTGGTCAACGACGGACACGGGCCGTATGCGACGACCGACGTGGAACTCGGCGATATCGAATTCTTGATCGAGTACAAGACCGTCGCGAAAGCGGACAGCGGCGTTTATCTGCGTGGGCTGCCGCAGGTCCAGATTTGGGACAACAACCAACCGAGCTTGCACAGCGCGCCCGATCGCAATCCCAATCGCGGCTCCGGCGGCTTGTTCAAC
Organism: Planctomyces sp. SH-PL62; assembly: GCA_945905295.1. Classification (GTDB taxonomy): domain Bacteria; phylum Planctomycetota; class Planctomycetia; order Planctomycetales; family Planctomycetaceae; genus SXKJ01. The sequence goes on from CAMDPX010000158.1 coordinate 14,369, forward strand.
AACCTGCCGCGAACGCCGGGGCGCGATCCGTTGGTTGTCGCCGACAAGCCGTTCGGCGAATGGAATTCTTTCCGCATTCGCCAGATCGGGGTGAGGACGTGGGTGTGGCTCAACGAGAAGCTTGTCGTCGATGACGCCGTGATGCAGAACTACGCGGCTCGTGACAAGTCACTGCCTGCCAAAGGGCCGATCCACCTGCAAACTCACGGCGGCGAGATTCGCTGGCGAAACATTTTCGTCCGCGACATCAGCGCCGATGAAGCGGCGAAGTTGCTCGCCGAGGCGGACGAGAAACTGAAGACGACTCTCGCTGACAAGGTCTTGATCGAGCGTGGTGTCCGATACCTCGCCGACGGCCGTGACGAGAAAGCGGACCTCTACGTCCCGCTGAACCGTGCCGCTGATGTTCGCTCGCCGGCGGTCGTCATCATTCATGGCGGAGGCTGGACCGGAGGCAAGCGCGACGCCGGTCGGGAATTGAACATCGGCACGACGTTGGCGCTCAATGGTTATGTCGGCATGAGCATTGATTACTTGCTGGCGACCGACACCGCATCCTCCTGGCCGACGAACATTCATGACTGCAAGACCGCTGTCCGCTGGTTGCGAGCCAACGCCAAGCGACTGCAAATCGATCCCGATCACATCGGAGTCATCGGCGGTTCAGCCGGCGGTCACCTGACGTCGCTGCTGGCCATGACCGGTCCCGCCGATGGGCTCGACCCCAAAGAACCGTGGGGCCAGTTCTCGTGCGCCGTGCAATGTGCCGTCCCGATGTACGGAGCCGGCGAAGTCCGCGACAGCAAGAGCGCGAAGGCGATGCTCGGCAAGACTCGCGATGAAGCTCCGGACCTCTACAAGCTCGCATCTCCGATCACTCATGCCGATCCGAAAGACCCGCCGTTTCTGATCCTGCACGGCACCGCTGACAAGACGGTTCCCGTCGAGCAATCGGAAATCCTCGCCGCCGCTTTGAAGAAGGCCGGCGTCGAGCACGAACTCGTTCTCGTCCCCGACGCTCCGCACACGTTTGATCTGCAACCCAAGCAACAAGACTTGCGTCCGCTGGTGCTCAAGTTCTTCGATAAGCACCTGAAGCCAACAAGCAAGTGACACCAATTTGCGTCCGGCCGAATGCCGAGAGCCGTTGGCTGATCGCCGTGATATTTTTTTGGATGTTTCAAAAACGGTAACACGGCCGTCGGCAATCGGCTCACGGCGATCGGCCGATCCGGAGAACTCAACGGGATGTGGCGACAAAATTGCCGAGGCAATTTTGAAATTTGAACACACGCCCCTTCAGCGGACGGCCAGCTTGCGGATGCTCTGCGTGATGGCATCGCCGATGTCTTGGAGTGGGAGAATTGTTTGGGCGGCTCCTTTTTCGGCGGCGGCGGCGGGCATGCCGTAGACGACGCTGGTCGCTTCGTCTTGAGCGATCGTGTGCCAGCCCTTCTCTTTGAGAGTCAGCAAGCCTTTCGCGCCGTCGCGGCCCATGCCGGTGAGTAATGCGGCGACGCCCGGTCTCTTCCAATGCGTGGCCAGTGTGCTGAACAGGACATCGACCGATGGGCGATAGGGCGTGTCGGCGGGTTCGGGGGTGTAGCGCAGCGTGCCGCCGGAGATCATTGCGAGATGATCGTTGGTGCCGGCGATCAGCACCTCTCCGGCTTGCGGAGAGTCGTGGTTGCGAGCGATTCGCACCGGGCGTTGGCACATATCGGCCATCCAGGAGGCTAAGCCGGTTGCGAAGTCGGCGGTGATGTGCTGGGCGATGACGATTCCCGCGCGCAGGTCTTTCGGAATGCGATTGAGTACCTCGATCAGCGCGTTCGGTCCGCCGGTGGAGGCTCCGATGGCGATCAGCGGCAAGGTGGGAAGATTGTCTTTCGAAGCGGCGGCATCGGGACGAAGCAGTCCCGATTTGATTTGAGCGGACTGTTCGGTCCTGTCTTTCAACTGCGCGACCGCAGCGATCTTGGCGAGCAGCGGCGCACCATTTTGCACGTTACTGTCTTTGCCGAGTTCCGGAGTCTTGACGGCATCCACGGCTCCGTGGCCCATCGCCTCGAACACCTTGGCGAAGTTGCCCCCCAACGTTGAGCTGACGACCAGCACGGTGGTCGGGCATTCGCTCATAATGCGGCGAGTTGCTTCAGCACCATCCATGACCGGCATCAGCATGTCCATCAGGATGAGGTCGGGGCGATCCGCCTGGCATTTGCGAACCGCCTCCGCGCCATCGCGAGCGATCCAGCAGACTTGATAGCCGGGGACGCTGCAGACAACACGCCGCAGAGCTTCGACGGCCAGCAGCAGGTCATTGACGATGGCGATTCGCATAGTCGATTTACTCCGGCTCACCGATCAGATCGACGACGACGTCCAGCAGGGTGTCGTCGTGGAAGCTCTCTTTGCTGAGATAATAGTCGGCACCAGCGTCCATTCCGCGGAGGCGGTCCTCTTCGCGGCCTTTATAGCTGACGATGACGACCGGCGTCCCTTTCAGGCGCGGGTCTTGCTTGATGTTCCTGACGAATTCCAGGCCGTTCATGCGGGGCATGTCGATGTCGCTGACCACGAGATCGAAATCGCCGTCGCGGATCGAGTTCCAGCCATCCATGCCATCCACGGCGACCTGCACGTCGTAGCCGCGATTGGCCAACAGTGCTCGTTCCGCCTCGCGCACGGTGATCGAATCATCGACCACAAGAATCTTCTTTCGGATTTGGGAGGTGGATTGTTTCTCGACCTGTGCTCGCCCCAGATGGCCGCGTTGCAGCAGGTTGTTGATGGAACGCAGGAAGTCTTCGACATCGACGATCAACACCGGGCTGCCATCTTCCAGCAGCGCGGCCGCGCTGACGTTGGCGACCTTGCCGAGCCGCACGTCGAGCGGACGAACCACCAAGTCCAGTTCCCCTTGGAAGCGATCCACGACCACGCCGAACTCGCTGTGATGATCGCTGATCAGCACCACGCACAAGTCCGCGCCGGCCGGTTCGGACATGGCGAGGTCGAAGACTTGCTGAGCCATCACCAGCCCGACATTGCGGCCGTCGATCGAACAATACTGCCGTCCCTCCAGCGTGCGAATCTCGCTGCGAGGGACACGCAGCAGCCGGTCGATGCGGTTATGCGGGAAGGCATAAGGCTCGCCGCCGATCGTGACCAGCACGGCGCGCATGACCGACAGTGTGATCGGCAACTGCAAATAGAACGTCGCTCCTTCTCCCGGCCTTGAGGCAACGCGCACGGAACCGCCGACCGCCGCCACCATGCTCTGCACCACGTCCAATCCCACACCGCGGCCGGAGACCTCGGTCACACGCTCGGCGGTCGAGAAGCCGGGGAGAAACAAGAAGTCCAGCAGTTCCGTGGCATTCATGCGCGCCAGCAGGTCCGCCGTCGAGAGTCCCTTCTCCAAGATCTTGCGGCGGAGTTTTTCCAGCGAGATGCCTCGGCCGTCATCGCTGATGGTGATCGACAGCATCCCCGCGCGGTGCCGAGCCTCCAGACGCAGCGTCCCTTGTTCCGGCTTGCCGTTCTGAGCGCGTTGCTGCGGCGTTTCCAATCCATGATCGAGCGCGTTCCTCAACAGGTGATTCAGCGGCGCTTCGAGCTTTTCAAGGATGTCCCGATCGACGTCGGTGTTGTGTCCATGAATTTCAAACTTGACCTTCTTGCCGAGCTTTCGTGCGAGGTCGCGGACCATCCGGGGAAAGCCTTGAATGCCATCGGCGAACGGTCGCAGCCGGCTGGCGATGACTTCGTAATACAGCCGGCTGCTGAGATCATCCGACTGCCGCGCGTGTTCTTCAAAGACGCCGATGCGATCCGACAGCAGATCGCGGCATTCGCCGATGCGCTGCCGAGCTTCATGCAGCAGTCGTTCCGTGCGTCCCTGCTTTACCTCCGCCGACAAGTGCATCTCGGCGACGACCGCCGCCAGCCGATCTTGGTTTTGTTTCAGCAACTGCAACGACTTGGCGAATGGCTGCAACCAGCGAGCTTCGACCAGCGACTCGCCGGCAAGGCTCATCAACCGCGACAAGTTCTGAGCGGTCACGCGCACGACCCGTTCATCAGCCGACGGAGCCGCGGTCTGTGCCTGCGGCGGAAGCTGAGCAATCACGTCGTGAGACTCAAGAATCATCGTGGGCTGCTTCGACGGGCGAAGAGCCACGTCTCCACGAGAATAAGCTCCGCTTTCGCCGAACGTCTCTGCGAATGACCGCTCGCCCGCACGGGCATTCGTGAGATGATCAGGCGAGCGGGGCGGCGTCAGCCCCCCGGTGCTCGCTTTGAGCGGAATGGCGCTAGCCACCGGTGATTCAGGAGCGACGATTTCCGACGAATGACCGGCGGCTAGCGCCTTGCCGCTCACCAAGTGAGGTGCCGCGGCACCGTGAGCGACGGCGGTCAGTTGTTCGATCAGCGTGCGGACGTTGCTGTTCTTCGCCGGTAGCCATTTGTTGGTCTCTGCCTCGGTGCTGGCTCCGATCTCGCTGAGCAAATCGACGCCGCGCAGCAGCAAGTCGATTTCGGCGGAAGTCAGCGTGATCGTTCGCTGCTGAGCGGCGACCAGCACGTCTTCCAAGACATGCGAAACTCGCTCGGCCGGTTCCAGATTGACGATTCGTGCCGCTCCCTTGATCGAGTGCGCGGCACGCATCAGTGAGTCCACGAGTTGCAGGTTCTGTGGCTCGGCTTCCAGCGCGACCAGGCCATCGTTCAACGCCTGCGTTTGGCTGGCAACTTCTTCGCGGAACAGCTCCAGCAGCGATGGTTCGACAAGTTGTGACGGTGTCGGTTGTGGCACCGCGTTCGCGGCGGTGATCGGCGGCGAAGATCCGAATGACCTCATCGCGAGTTCGGAGAGTTCACCAATCAACGTACCGACTTCCTTGTTGACGGACGGCAGCCAATTCGCGAACTCCAGTTCGGAAATGCTGGCGAATCGTGTCAGCAGATCGACGCTGCGGAGCAAGCAGTCAATCTCGTGAGGCGAGAGCTTCAGGCGACCTTGCTGGGCCGCGAACAAATCATCTTCGAGTGCATGCGCGAGTTGCACGGCAGCCTCGAAGTTCACGATTCGCGCCGCCGCTTTGATCGTATGCGCGGCTCGCATCAGCGTCTCAATCAACGGCATGTTCGACGGCTCGCGTTCCAGCGCGACCAGACCTTCGCTCAGCGCCTGCGCCTGGCCACGGACTTCCTCTCGAAAGACATCGACGAGCGTCGCTGGGCAGCGACTCTTCGGTGAGGTCGTCGAAGCCGACGGAACGAATTCGGCGGTCAACGCTTCGGTTCGCGATTCGCGGGGCGGGGCTGACGGATTAGAGTCGCGCCCGTCAGGAAGCGGATGCACGTCG
>CAMDPX010000159.1 GCA_945905295.1 Planctomyces sp. SH-PL62
GGCGAGCGCTTTTGCATCGTCGCGCGGAGCACGGAGGTACGCGAGGCTTTGACTCAGGCTGAATTGGAACTGCCGATCGGCCGAGGTGCCTTCCGCATGTTTGACCGCATTGTCGAAGGCGGCTTGAGCCTCGGCGTTCTTGCCGCGCAGCAGTTGGCAATCTCCCAGAGCGAAGTGAGCCTCGGCCTGTTTGTCGTCGAGCTTCGTGGCGGTCGTCAGCAACACGGCAGCGCGGTCCAACAACTGGGCAAATCCCGGTGCCGCGTTGTGAACCTGCCGCAGCAGATTCTGTCCGGCTGCCAAGGCGAAGCGCGGTTCCTTCGGGTTCAAGGTCGTCGCGTTGAACAGCGCTTTCTCGGCCAGCGCGAGTTGCGACAAATCGACTTTCGAGCTGTCTCGCACGGAGAGAGCTTCCCACGTCAGTGCGTGTTCGAAATGCAGTCGCGCCAGAGTCTGCTGAGCCGCCGCGTTGTTGTCAGAAGTGGACGTTGGAAAACTGGCGATCGCGGATTCGAAATCCGTTTGCGACTTCTCCCAATCCAGACGTGAGCCCGACATCCCGGCGGCCAGACGCGAGTATGCTGCGGCTCGATCGGACAAGATCTGCCAGCGATCGGTCGCTTTCGTCGGTGTGCGAGCCAGCGCCTCGTCCAGCAGCTTGAGTGCATCGCGATCGCGTTCTTGGCTGGCGGCGATCAAGGCTCGTGCGGAATACAGGGTCGCGAGGTCAGCTTCGTTCTCTGTCGCGAGAGCTTCCGCTTTGATGGCATCGTCGATCTTGCCCGCGCGAGCCTGCGTCAGCGCTTGCAGGCTATAGCCGCGACCAAAATGTGTGGCGGCCGATTTCGTCTGGCCGTCGAGCTTTTCCAGTTCAGCCAACTCAAGCCATTTTGCGGCGACCTCGGGAGACAGTTCGGCGGACTTCGTCAGCGTGGCGATCCGCTCCTTGCGCAGCCGACGCTCTTCGCGAGCAACCATTCGCGGCAGCTTGCGGAATGCCGACAACTCGTCCTGCCAATCGGAAGGCTCGACGAGTTTGCGAGTTCTGGCCAGTGCGAAGACCCGTGTGACGGCCTCTTGAAAATGCTGCTCGGCTTCCAGGTCCAAAGCGTCAATGCGATTCACGAGGTCAGCATCGGCATCGACTTGTTTGCTCAATGCCAGACACGCCCGCGCGATGATGTGATGCAATCGCGCGGCGAACAGGGCGTCGTCGTCCGAGAGGTCTTTGGGAAACTCCGCGAGCGCGACGACCGCTTCCTCGCGAGCGGACTTCGCGTCCCCCGTCGCGAGCAACGCTTGGCACAACAACCATTGCAATTCGGCGGTTTTCTTTAAGTCGAATGCTTGCCGCAGCGGCACGAGCGCCTGCTTGGCAAAGTTGTGATCGACCAGCCAACGTCCCTGCCGAGTCAACGCTCGTTGTTGTTCGCGCGGCAGGTCCGCCTTCTCAAAGTCGGCTGCGGCGCGAGCGTAGTTGTCGGCGGGAGACACGTCCGCGTCGGCGAGCGTGAGGCACGAATTGCCGCGCATGACGTAGTCATCCGAGGTCGCGGAGGCTTGCTCGAAGACGGGTTCGAGGGCTTTCACGACGTCGCTGTACCGCTTCTCTTTGGCGGCGGCGGCAGCCTGCTCACGAGCGGCGGCCAATCGGACGGCTGGCGTGGGCTTGTCGCTGGACGGAGTCACGTCGGTCGTTGCACGGCTGGGTTCGGTCTCTTTGGCTTTCGGCTCACGGTTCGTGATCCCAGGTTCTGGAGATTCGCGTGGTCCTCCTCGAAACGACCAGGCGATCAATCCGGCCACGGCGATCACAGCCACGGCACCACCCACGATGAGCGGCGTGCGTGATCGAGGCAACTGATGCAGTCCGGCGTTGTACGGAGCCGTGGTCGGCATCGAATACAGCGGCATCGACTCCGGCTGAGTCGCGGGGAGCTGAAGGGGGCCAGTGTTGTTGTCCAGCGGGCTCGTTCCGATTCCGGATCGCGGCAACGACGGCAGCCCCGGAATCGCGGTGACTGCGGACAACATGGGAGTGGTCGCTGGGTCGGTATCACCGCCGCGTTCCAGTCGCGTGGCTTGCAGTTCGGTGGGGACATGTGATTGATCTCCCCAATTGTTCGACGGCAGAACTTCGTCCAGCAAATTGGCCGCGCGGACGGCCGCATCCAAATCGGCGAGCATGTCCTGACACGTCGGGTAACGCTGTTCGGGAACCTTGTCGGTCGCACGTCTGAGGACCGCCTGCTCGCCGGCAGACAGCCGTGAGAAATCATGGCGGCCCTCCGTATGAATACGGATGATTTGCATCGGCGAGCTATTGGGCGGAAACGGCAAGGCACCACAGCGGAGTTCGCCATAGGTGATCGCGAGGGCGTATTGGTCGGTCCAAGCGGTCGCGGTGTAGTCGAACAACTCCGGAGCAGCGTAGTTGAACGTCATGGCCGCGTTGGTCGTGTGAGCTCGATCGGATTCCATCACGCCGGAGATGCCGAAGTCGGCGACCATCAGGCCGCCACCGACGATCATCAGGTTCTCGGGCTTGATGTCGCGATGCTGAATCGCCACCACGCGATCGCCCAGCTTGTGGATCGGCTTGTTGAGAAAGTCGATCCCCTTGGCGGCGTCACGCAGGAGTTCGAGCAACTCGCGCGGCGGGATGCCGGCGATGCCTCTCTTCCGGCATTCGTCCAAGCGTTGCCGCAGGTTCTTCCCGCCCAACAGCATCGCGATGACGATGGAACTCGGCGGCCGATCGTCTTCGATCACAAGCCCGTCGTCGTCCAGCAGCCAATAGGCTTGCACCGGCAACAGATTCGGATGCCGCAAGTCACGCAGCAGGTCGAGCGATTTGAATTCCCGCTCGCCGGACTGCGAACCTTTTGCCGCGATGATTTTGAGAGCCACCGGAACCTTACCGGGACCAATCGCGCGCCAGACCTCCCCGAAGCCCCCTTTGCCGAGCCGCACTTCGAGGCGATACCCCGGAACAATCTGCAGACCATCCGCCAACACTGCCGTCATTCGCTGGGATCCTTGCGACTGGGGACTCACCGAAGCTGCCGCCGATCAGAGTTCGGAATCCGCCCGCCTTGGCCGGAGGATTGTAGTCACGGGCCGGCATTGTCGAGAGACCGTCGTTCGTGCCTCAACAAAACTAACCCGAAGCGTCAGCGAGGGCGAGCGCTTCACGGATACGGAACCCTGAATCGTTGTCGTGGGAAACGCCCGCCCTCGCTCACGCTTCGGGTTTCTGTGGCAAGGAACTGCAGATTCTGCCACGCCGTGCCATGAATCCCAAAACTCGCCGCAATCGGGATTAAAGGCCCAGATTGCCTAGCTCCGATAATTGTCATGACCTGCCGCGCGGCGGGAATGGGACTTCGTGTTTTTTCAGGGTGCCGGAATCACGGATGGTTGGGCCTCGACTCAAACTGTTGATCGTCGTTGCGCTCGCGGCGATTGCGCTGGCCCAATTGCCGATCGGATCGGCTGCGCCGCCGGAACCAGCGCCTCCTGCGGACGAGGTGATCTTCTTACCGCCGCTGCCTGTAAGTCCTGACGTCGAAGATCCGCCCAAGCCGGAAGAGCCGAAGAGCACCATTCCGAATGCGACACAGACGGCTCCTCCAACAGCAACGCCGCCGAACTCGGCCGTTGGAAATTTGTTGAATCAGCCAGCACCGTCGAGTGCGTCTGGTCCGAACGCTCCGCCGCCGATGCCGACTCAGCCAATGGGTGCCGGCAACGATGCCCCGATCTCGCAGGAGAGTTCCTTGTTCGGCCAACTTTCCAAGGCCCAAGAACGAGCCTCGCAAAGTGCCGCCCCCTCCGCGAGCGGTGTTGATGCCGCGGGACAAGGCTCGGTCTCGGCCATCGAGACGACGGAACTGGTGCGCGAATCGAGTGGCGCGACCAGCATTGCTCGTGCGAGGCGATCGGCGGTCTCGATGCAGCCGGTGATCCGTGGCTATCAGCAGTCGCAAATCTACGCGCAGTATCAGGGAGGACACTTCGTCCCCGCGCGAGCAGACTTCGATTCGATCCTCAGCAACATCGATCCGGGGGTGATCAACAACTTGATCATCATTCCGGGGCCTTATGGCGTGAAGTATGGACCGGGGTTGTCATTCATCGACATCGTTGCCACACCGACGCCGCGTTATGCGATCCCGGAGTTTCATTCGCAGACCAACGTGCTGGCTCAATCGAACGGACAGCAGCTTTACGGTCGCGAGATGTTCTTCGGCGGCGGCCCCGATTACGGTTTTCGGATCAACGTCGGACAGAAGACGGGCAACGATTATCGATCCGGCAACAACACGAGCATCCCTGCTTCGTACAACGTGCGCGATATCGACATCGCGGTGGGGTTTGATCTCAACTCATTCACCAAATTGGAACTCGAGTATCTCACCCAAGACATGACCAACACGGAATTCGCGGGGCTGGTTTTTGACGCTCGATTCCGCAAGACCGACGCGCTGAACGCTCGGCTGACAATCGACGAGCCAGGTTGCATTCACTGGCTGGCCGAGGCGTGGTTCAATCGCTCGACGTATTCCGGCGACAACCTGAATCCGAGCAAGCAGTTCTTTTACCGCGGCATCGATCCTTTTTTTTCAACGCCTGATCCTCCGGCACCGCAGACGCTCCCGTTTCCGCATGTGTCATTCATCGGCTACTCGAATGGTGAAACGACGAACTCGGGATTTCGGCTTGCGCCAACATGGGGCGAGAAAGGTGAGCTGCAAGTCACCGTCGGGATCGACTTCCATTACGTCGCTCAGCAGATCGACGAGTTCGACAAATTCGACAACGCCGACGTCTCGCTCACTCCGGGATTCTTCGACAACTACCCGGTTCCTCCCGCCAAGTCCTATGACCCAGGTGCCTATTGGGAATTGAAAGCGCCAGTGGCCGACGACCTGACGGTGACAGCCGGCGCGCGAGTGGACCTGGTCACCAGCGAAGCCGATGGCCGTCACCGAGCCGTGGCTCCGGATGGCACGGTTCCTCGGATCGTCAATGTGGATGGCGTGGAGAAGACCAGTCTTGAGGAGATCCTCGGCGGCACATTTTCTCGTCGAGACGTGCTGCTGGCCGGCTTCATCTCCGCAGACTTTCGGATGACCGACGAGTTGCAGCTTCGAGCCGGTTTCGGCCACGGAGAACGAGCCCCCAACGCCACGGAGCGATACGGCTATTTGTCCTATCTGACGGTCGTGCAAACGCCCGGCAACTATCCGTCAGGCGACCCCAACCTGAAGCCCGAAAAGTCGAATCAATTCGACCTGGCTCTCGTCGGTGATTTCGAGAACGCCCGGTTCCAAGTCTCCGGATTTGTCAGCATCATTCACGATTACATCTCATTTGACCTCAACCAATTCCCGGACGATCTGCTCCCACCAGTTTTTGACTATCTGCGATTTGCGAATACCAACGCCACGTTGGCCGGTGGCGAGGCATCGGGTGAGGTCGACCTCACCGAGAATTGGTCACCGTTCTTTAACCTGAGCTTCGTCGAAGGTCGCGATCAAGTTCGCCACGAGCCGCTCCCCAGCATCTTTCCGTTTCAGTCACGCCTGGGAGTGCGTTGGCACGATCCGACTCGCAAACAGTATGGGGTTGAGCTTTCCGCTCGCGTGGTCGCGGCCCAGCACCATGTTTCCACCCGACTCTCCGAACCACGCACTCCCGGCTTCACGACGTTTGATCTGCGCGGGCATTGGCAATTCAACAAGCATCTGAAGCTCAACGGCGGCATCGAGAACCTTACGAACGTGAATTACCTCGAAGCGCTGAGCGTCCACAATCCGGCCGTCTTTGAACCCGGCACAAATTTCTTTCTGGGCGTGCAGTTGGATTACTGACCGACAAATCGTTTCGATCAATCCGGCGTCATTTCGCCGGGCACGGCGCGGTCTTCGATGTTCAAAAACTTCTCCAGAGTCTGTTCCACGAACAACGCGTGGTCGGCCGCCTGAAGTCCGCCCAGCAGCTTTCTCTGCTGGCCCGCGACGACCGCGTGGACTTCGTAGCGCATCGACGTCGAAGTGTGGCCGTTGTCATCACGGCTCGAGTGGAGTTTGTTTTGACAATAGATCTGCTCGATCCCGTCGGTCGCTAAGTCGAGATTGCCGCGCCACGGCAGCGGGCCGTGCCGCACGGACAGCATTCCGTCGGCCACGCGGACGACCGTCGAATTGAGAAAGCCAGCCAGCACGAAATACGTTAAGCCGACTCCGACCGCGACGTGTGCAATCGGGAAGACGAAAAACACAATCCCGAACACACCCGGAGGACCACCACCTCCAGCGAACATGGAATACCAGCCGACCAGGAAGCTGTCCCAAGCGATCGCGAAGAACAATAGAAAAAACAGTCCCCACTGAAACCAGCGTTGCCGAACGATCAACTCCTGACCGTTGTCTTCGACAGTAAAGCGCTCCGGGACTGGCACGTCTCCTTGAGGCTTCTGCTTGGCCGTCGCTTCCGAAGCGTTCGGAGTGACTGAGGTGATTGGACCCGGCAAACGCTGCACGCTGCCGCAGGCCGAGCAGACGGCGATGCCGCGATCGAGATGCAAATCCGCCGCACGGAAGGGCGCTCCGCATTGTCCGCATTTCAATTGCATGGCGAACCTCACGCCGCGACGAATACGAAAGCAGCCCGACTGTCGCACCGTAGACAAGCTCGCCAGAGCCTGTTGAAAAACGTGGGGCACGTTTCCAACGTGCCCAATTTCTTCAGAGAATGAGCACGATGAAATCGTGCTCCACGACTTTTTCAACAGGCTGGCCAGAGCTTGGGGCGATTGGCCCCAGCTCTGGCGAGCTTGGCTACGTCGGCGACAGGCGGGTTGCGTAGTGAGTCAGTTACTTCTTGTCTTCGGCCTTTTTCTTCTCTTCGTCGGCCTTTTTCTTGTCCTCTTCCGTCTTCTTCTTGGCTTCTTCTTCCGCCTTCTTTTTGGCTTCTTCTTCCGCCTTCTTCTTGGCCTCTTCGGCTTTCTTCTTTTCGTCTTCGATCTTCTTCTTGGCTTCCTCTTCCTTGGCTTTCACCTCGGCTTCGGCCTTGCGCACGGCTTCGAGTTCCGCACGCTTCTTGTCGAGGGCGATGTCCGGCACCAGTTGAGCGATCGTGTTCGCCGCCTTGAACTTGGCTTGGCCTTCCTCGGTCACTTTCGTTTGCCAGACGTAGACCCGCTTGAGCTTCTTCAAGCCAGCCAGCGATTGCACGCCGGCATCGGTCACTTCAGTGCCGTAGAGGTTCAGGTATTCGAGGTTCTCCAACGCGGCGAGATGAGCCAATCCCGCATCGGTGATCTTCGTCCGTTCCAGGTGCAGCCGGACGAGGCTCTTCAAACCCTTGAGTTCCTCCAAGCCCTTATCCGTGACCGCTGTGCCGCGCAGGTTCAGCGAGTAGATGACATTGCCAAGCGGCTTGACCAGAGCGACATGCTTATCACCGATCGGTTCATCTGGCTTGGAGTCGGCCAAATGAAACGCGATGTCCAGCCGAGGATCGTTCTGAGCGACCTGCAAGACTGCTCCGCCCCCCTTTTTGACGGCGGCGATGGCATCGGACTCGGCTGGAGTCAGCTTGGCGGCCTCTTTGGGTTTTTCTTCTTTGGGTTTGTCCTGAGCCAGCAGTGTGCTCGACGACACGGCGGCCAACAACGTGCAGAGTAAAGCAAAGCTTCGCATGAGAATCTCCTCCGTTCACAACCAAGGGACAGGGTCCGTGAGACGAGGCGGATTCTAACAACAGGCTCCCAGAGGGCGAGCGAGGCAGGGCTGAGGGGCTGGGGGTTAGGGGCTGGGGGTTAGGAAAACAAAAAGAGCCACGACCGACATCCGGTCGTGGCTCTGAAAATGTTTGATGCGTTTCGCCTGCGTCACTAATCCCTAGTCCCCAGCCCCTAGTCCCCAGCCCCTCATTCACTCGTGCCGCATCGAGGCTTGGCCGGTCAGCGTCTTACCGGCCAGATACTTCGCCGTGATGAGTTGCACCGCACTAAAGGGGATATCGACTTTGACCGTGATTAAGTCACGCGAAGTGCTGGTTGCCAAGTTGCTGGTCGGATTGGCCGGATTGCCCGCGGCCGGAGTCACCGTAATTGTGACCGCTGTCGCGGAGGTGGGGACGTTCCCCGAAGTCTGCATGAAAGTCTGAATGTAACTGGTCACGTCGGAGTTCGTGCTGCCGTCGATGATCGCTTTGCGGCAGCCTTCGCGAGCCGCGTTCGTCACCAACTGCATGATCATGAATCCGCGTCCGAACTCGATGATGCCGAACACCAGCATGGTGAAGATCGGCAACACGAGAGCCATCTCCACGGTGACGGTTCCGCGACGCCCCTGACGCCAACGATCTGACCAACGACGATTCATGTTGCACCTCTGTTGCCCGATCTTCCAATCCATCCCATGACGTTCTCGTAGCAAACTTAGGTCACACGTGACGAACGTCAAACGCGATTCAGGGAAAGTGCCGCAGGAATAGCCGCGAGAAACCTCACTTCGCCCGTCCCTCCCAAAACGAAACCGCGTTTGATACGGTGCCGCGCGTTGCCAGAGGTTCGTTCGACCGACGCCAGGTGTTCGCGATGTCCACGATCTTTCAACGGATCATCAACAAAGAAATCCCAGCCAAGATCGTCCATGAAGACGATCTTTGCCTGGCGTTTCATGACGTCGCGCCGCAGGCTCCGACGCATGTGCTGGTGATCCCTAAAAAGGAGTTGGCCAATCTCGCGGCGGCTGAGGACTCGGATCAAGCGTTGCTCGGACACTTGCTGCTCACAGCAAAGAAAGTCGCCGAGCAGCTCGGTTTGACGAACGGATATCGCACCGTCATCAACTGCGGCCGAGACGGCGGCCAATCGGTCGATCACTTGCACATTCACCTCCTCGGCGGCCGAGCCTTGCACTGGCCGCCGGGATAATCCGTGGGGCACGTTTTCAACGTGCCCGCCACCTCGAGGCACGTTGGAAACGTGCCCCACGAATAGAAGGACTCCTTCGATGGGAACTCGCAAACTGTTGTTGACCGCCTCCGTCTTGATCGCGATGGGAGCATTGCTCTCCGCCAACTTTCAGACGGAACCTGCCTCCGGTCTGAAGATGACCGCCGCCGCGAAAGCGTTTCTCGGAACGCTGAACGCCGAACAGAAGAAGCAAGCTAGCTTCGCGTTCGATGACAAGGAGCGGCTGAATTGGCACTTCATTCCGCGTCCGCGCAACGGCTTGCCGATCCGGCAGCTTGAGGGAGACGCGCTTAAAGCCGCTCACGCCTTGTTGCAGTCGGGCTTGAGCACCGCCGGCTACGACCAAACGCTCAATGTCATGAGTCTCGAAGAGGTGCTGTTCCTGCTCGAAGGTGGCGTCCGCGAAGAACGTCGCGAGCGACGCGATCCGCGAAAATACTACTTCAGCGTCTTCGGCACACCCGCCGACACGGGCACCTGGGGCTGGCGAATCGAGGGCCACCACATTTCGTTGAACTACACGATCAAGGATGGCAAGGTTGTCTCGAGCACTCCGGAATTCTTCGGTGCGAATCCGGGCACGATCGACTCCGGCGTTGGCCGGCAGATTCGAGTGCTCGGCACGGAAGAGGACATCGCCCGATCGATCCTCAAGCTGTGCAACGAGGACCAGAAGAAGCTGGCTTGGATCGACCCCGCCGCCCCTGATGAACTGCGAACCGGCGGCGCAACCGGTACGAATCCCGTTGCCACCCAGCCGGAGACGACCGCTCCGGTCGGCCTGCCCGCCGCGAAGATGAGCAACGACCAAAAGAAGCTTCTCGCCGAACTGCTGTCCGAATACCTGCGAAACATGCCCGGCGACGTGGAGAAAGAACGCCGAGCGGCGATTGAAGCGGGCGGACTCGACAAGATTCACTTCGCCTGGTGGGGAGACGCCGATCAACACAAGCGGCACTACTACCGAGTCCAAGGCCCGACATTCCTGATCGAATACAACAACACGCAGAACAACGCCAACCACGTCCACAGCATGTGGCGAAACTTGGGCGGCGACTTCGCGATTCCGATTCAAAAGTAATCAGCAAATGGCCCTTCTGACTCGTCCACGCACGAGACGAACGCAACGTGCGAAATCGAACGACTCCATCCGAACAAGCAGCGCAGTGAAGCGACTGTTTCCGGCCGGATACCCGCCTGTTCCGATCGTGCGTCTGTCGGTGGACCAGTATCACGATTTGCTCGATGTGGGAATTCTTTGGGACGGCGATCCGATCGAACTGCTGGAAGGCTGGATGGTTCCCAAAGACGCCTCGGATGACTTGCCACGCGATACGCTCCCCTCGGAGCATTCACCAGATGTCCCGACCGTTCCCATCTGGCGGTTGACCGTGCCTCAATACCATCAAATGTTGCAGGCGGAGATTTTGAAGAGTGGCGATCCGATCGAACTTCTCGAAGGCTGGTTGGTGCCGAAGATGACTAAGAATCCTCCGCACATGGTCGCCTGCGAATTACTGAGCGAAGCGTTGCGATCGCTGCTGGTTCCCGGCTGGTTCTTGAAATTTGAAGCCCCGTTATCACTGGACGACAGCGAACCCGAACCCGATCTCTCCGTCATCCGCGGGAAGTCTCGCGATTACATTGAGCATCATCCGCGGCCGAAAGAAGCCGCTCTGGTCATCGAAGTCGCGGACACTTCGCGCGTTCGCGACTTAGGTTTGAAGAAGCGGCTTTACGCGAGAGCCAAGATTCAGGAGTACTGGGTCGTCAACTTGCCCGAATCGCGACTGGAAGTCTTCCGCGATCCAACGGGTCCGGTGGACGTTCCCGATTATCGCAAGCACCAATCCTTCACATCACGACAGAAAGTTCCGTTCGCGCTCGATGGAAAGAAGCTCGGATCATTGCTGGTCGCGGATGTGTTACCGTAACAATCAAGCGACTTTTTTGTTCTCCAACCCCAGAGGTTCAACATGTTTTCACGCAGAAGCTGGTTGAGTTTTGTGCTCGCGGGATTGGCCGCGATTGGTTCGTGGTCCACGCTGGCCGTCGCGGCCGATGACGATGGCTGGCAAACGATTTTCGATGGCAAAACGCTCGACGGTTGGGACGGCAATCCCGACTTCTGGCGTGTTGAAGACGGCACGATCACCGGCCAGACGACGGCCGACAAGCCGACGAAGGGGAACACCTTCATCATTTGGCGCAAGGGTGAAACCGCCGACTTCGAGTTGAAGCTCGAATACAAGATCGTCGGCGGCAACAGCGGCATTCAGTACCGCAGCTTTGAAGTGCCCGACAACAAGTGGGTGATCGGTGGCTATCAAGCCGACTTCGAGGCGGGTGATACGTACTCAGGAATCAACTACGGCGAGCGGTTCCGTGGCATCCTGGCCGGACGTGGCGAGAAAACTGTCATAGGAACCGATCACAAGCCGAAGGTTGTCGAGAAGATCGGCGACACGAAAGAGATTCAAACCAAGATCAAGAAGGAGGACTGGAACACCTATCACATCACCGCGAAGGGTTTCACCTTCACGCACAAGATCAACGACGTGACCACCTCGATCTGCACCGACGAAGACACCGAACAGCGTCGTGCGAAGGGCGTGCTTGCTCTGCAACTTCACGCCGGTCCGCCGATGAAGGTTCAGTTCCGCAACATCAAGATCAAGCAAGCGAAGTCCAAAGACTCGGCCTCTGGTGCCGCGGGCGAGGACAAGGTCTCGTCCGCAAAAAAAAAGGCTCTCCTTTTAGCGGGTAATCCGAGCCACGGCTTCGGCGCTCACGATCATCTTTCGGGCTGTTCGCTGCTGGCGAAGTTGCTCAACGAAAGTGGTCTCGTCGAAGCGAAGGTGCATTCGCTCAAGAACGAAGGCTGGCCGAAGCCGGAAGTGATCGCCGCCGCCAACACGATCGTGATTTACTCCGATGGTGGTGGCGGTCATCCCTTCAATGCGCATCTGGAGGAACTCGCCGCGCGAACCGCGAAGGGAACCGGCATCGTCTGCATCCACTACGGCGTCGAGACCACCATCGGCCAGCCGGGCCAGGCATTCATCGACTGGACCGGCGGGTTCTTCGAGCCGCACTATTCGGTCAACCCGCACTGGACCGCGTACTACCGGCAGCTTCCCAAGCACCCGACGACCAACGGCGTGAAGCCGTTCAGCACGCACGACGAGTGGTACTACCACATGCGCTTTCGCGAGAAGATGGAAGGAGTCACGCCGATCCTGACCGATCTGCCCCCGGCGACGACGCTGGTCGTCTTGGACAAGGATGGCAAGATCGTCATGGAAGAGAAGGACGGCAAGAAAGTCCCGAAGCTCAGCAGACCTGAGAATGCTCACAACAACAACCCGCACGCTCGCAAGGCCGTGCTCGAAGACAAAGAACCGCAGCACATGGCATGGGCCACGCAACGTCCCGACGGCGGCCGAGGCTTCGGCTGCTCTGGCGGACACGATCATTGGAACTGGGGCAATCCTCAATTCCGCAAGCTAATCATGAACGCGATCGTGTGGACTTCCGGCACCGACGTCCCCGCCGACGGAGTTCCCGCCGGCATGGTGACGGTCGACGATCTGCTCAAGAATCACGATGAGCCGATCCCGGCCGACTTCGACGAGAAGCAACGACCGCGCATCCAGACGCTTCTCGACGAATGGAACGCTCAAGCCGCGAAGTGATTGCTCGGCCGAAAGCCGCACGCCGTTGGCCGAAAGCCGTGATACCGTTTTCTGAAAAAGGAGAACGGTGATCGGCATTCGGCCAACGGCCGGAGGAGGGTTGATCGACCATGCCAACCGCTCACGAAGTCCAGCATCCGCTGATTCAGCATCACCTCGCCAAACTGCGAGACAAGACAACTCGGCCGGATGAATTTCGGAGGCTGATTCAACGACTCGCCTCTCTACTGACCTACGAGGCCACCCGCGATCTCAGCACGCGGTCCTTGGAAATCGAAACGCCGCTGACAAGCATGACCGGGCAACAGTTGTCGCAGCGCATCGGACTCGTGCCGATCCTGCGAGCCGGCCTGGGCATGGTCGATCCGGTTCTCGACTTATTGCCGGACGCGGAGGTCTGGCATCTCGGCCTGTATCGCGACGAAGCGACCGCTCGGCCGGTTGAGTATTACAGCAAGCTCCCCGCGCACAGCCCGGTCGATGTCGCACTGGTGCTCGACCCGATGCTCGCAACCGGCGGATCAGCAATTGCCGCACTGCAAGCGCTCCAACGCTGGGGCGTCCCGAAACTGAAAATCCTCTCCGTCATTGCCTCGCCGGAAGGGATCAGCAACGTCGCCGAAGCTTGTCCGCAAGCTCAAGTCTTCGTCTGCGCGATCGACCGCGAACTGAACTCCCGCAAGTTCATCGTGCCGGGACTTGGAGATGCTGGCGACCGAAGCTTCAACACGCTGCCTTAATGGTCGAGGTTGATCGTGGTTCGTCCATTGTCATTTGAGATCATTCTGTCTGATAAGTTGAAGGACGACTTTCGGCATTTGGACCGAAAATGGCACGTCGCGATTCGTGATGCCATTGATGAGCAATTGAAGTTCACACCTGACGTCGAGACGCGCAATCGTAAGCCACTTCGCACGCCAATCGACGAGGCTCGATGGGAACTGCGATGCGGTCCTGACAATCGCTATCGAGTGCTCTATAAGTACGACACATTGACTCGCGAGGTTCACATCGTCGCCGTGGGCGAGAAACGGAACAACGAACTTTGGGTCCGAGGAATCAGGGTGCATCCATGAAAACTGTTCCCCTCCATCGCGCCACTGCGGCACTGACGGAATTCGTCGCGAAACACAACGGTCAACCACTCGTTCTGACCCAACAAGGTAAGCCCGTCGCATTCGTATTGCCCTGCGCTGATGCTGATGACGTCGAACACTTTTCGTGGGCGATGTCCCCCAAACTTCGTCAATTCATCCACGAAGCTTCCGAGGACATTCGACAGGGAAAGGGGATCCCTCATGATGAATTCTGGCGTCAGCTTGACGAAGAATATGCCGTCCAAGACGCCCATGCTGCAAAGAACGCGGCAACAACAAAACGTCCAGCCATTCGATCCAAAGCGAAAGGCAAACCATGAGTCGATTTCGTCCTCTGACGCCGCATGCACTGGTAGCGGGGCTCATCTTTACGGTGAGCATGACCCTCGCTGGGGATGATTTCGCTTCGCCAAAAGACGTGTTTGAGAAACGCATTCTGCCGATCTTCAAGTCGGACCAGCCGAGCAGTTGCGTGCAGTGTCACTTGGCCGGCGTCGATCTGAAGAACTACATCAAGCCCTCCAGCGATGACACCTTTCGCTCGCTGCGAGATCAGGGACTCGTGAATCTCGACAAGCCGGAGCAGTCTAAGATTCTCAAGCTGATCAACATGAACGACACGGACAACGCCGGCGCGAACTTGTTGCACGCGAAGACTCGCGAAGCTGAAGCCGCCGCATTTGCCGAATGGCTCAAAGCGTGCTGTCGCGATCCGAAACTCCGCAATGCTCCGAAGCTGGTGGCCGCCGAACTCGCCAAGCCGGTACGGCCGAACGAAGTCATCCGCTACGACCGCACCGATCGGCTGCTGGAATCGTTCGAGCGAAACATCTGGGGCCAGCGGCATCGCTGCATGGGCTGTCACGTCGAAGGCTCCGAGCAGAACCGCAAGCTTGTCGAAAAGAACGGCGAACAAGTTTCGTGGATGAAGAAGTCCGCCGCCGAAACGATGACTTATCTCATCCGCAACAAGCATCTGATCGACATCGAAAACCCGGAGAAGAGTTTGCTGCTGCTCAAGCCGCTCAAGGAAGTCGATCACGGCGGTGGTAAGAAGTTCTTGAAGGGGGATCTTGGCTACAAAGATTTCCGATCGTGGATCGAGGACTACGCGAAGGTCGTCCGTGACGAATACACAAAATCATCCGACTTGCCGAAGTCCGACCCGCGACAACTGAAGCAGTTCAGCAGCGAGATCTGGCTCAAGCTGGCCAATCCCCCAGAACCTTGGGACGAGAAGTTGCTGCAAGTCACGCTCTATCGTTGGGACGACCGCTCGAAGAAATGGGAAGACACCCCGATCGCCATCTCCGACCGCCAAGCGTCGTTCAAGTTCAAAGCGTGGCAGCACACGCTGACGCTGTTGGCCGCCCCCGGTTCCGACCGAGCCAAAGAATGGCAACGCGGCAACGCCAAGCTCCCCAACGGCAAATATCTCGTCAAAGCGCACGTCGATCGCTCCGGCCGCACGCTCACCGATTGGCAAGCTACCATGCGCGATGACGACTTCGTCGGCCAAGCTGAGTTCGAGGCGAATTGGCGCACAGGTTATGGCGGGATGACTGCTGTGGACGTGGCGAAACTGACGACTCCGTCGTCGCGCCGCTGATGGCGTCGTACTCGGATTCCTCTCTTGCGAGGCCGCAGACTTGTATTGGGTAAACTCGGAATCAGATTCCAATCCGACGGCCAGTAACCCCGCTGAATTTGAACGCGAAGTTGCGACCGGCCAGCGTTTCGAGTTCGGCCAGAACTGGCGGCGATTCTTGAGCGTGTTGAATGAAGAGCGGATTGCGAACGCGATCCAATCGTTGCAGCAGCAACTCGGCCTGGACCGGCTCGACGGTCTGCAGTTCTGCGATGCGGGCAGCGGCAGCGGCTTGTTCTCGCTGGCGGCTCGACGCTTGGGAGCAACGGTCCATTCGTTCGACTTCGATCCGAGTTCCGTCGGCTGCACTCAAGAATTGAAGCGGCGCTACTTCGCCGATGACCCGCACTGGACGATTCAGCCAGCCAGCGTGCTCGATACCGACTACCTTAGAACGCTCGGCCAATTCGACGTCGTCTATTCGTGGGGCGTGCTACATCACACCGGCGCGATGTGGCAAGCGATTGAGAACGTGACAATGCTCGTGGTTCCGAAAGGGCGACTGTTCATCGCCCTCTACAACGATCAGGGTTGGCTATCGCGAATGTGGCTGGCGGTGAAGCGAGCGTACTGCTGCTGCACGCTCGGCCGCTGGGCGATGACGGTGACTTGGGTGCCCGGCTTCTTTGCGCGGATGTGTGTCGCCAGCTTGGTTGCCGGGCGCAACAAGTTCGCGGCGTATCATCACGAGCGAGGCATGTCCCCGGTCCACGACTGGATCGACTGGATCGGCGGCCTGCCGTTCGAGGTTGCGAAACCTGACGACGTGATCCGTTTCCACGAGCAACGCGGTTTTGAATTGTTCAAGCTGACTCGCACAAAAAGCCTCGGCTGCAATCAGTTCGTGTTTCAGATGAAGCGGTCGCCTCGCGATGAGAGGACGCAGAACATGAGTTATCGAGTAGAGCATGCTGCTTCAAAGCGAGGTTCATTCGGCGTGTATAGATACTGCATCTACCAAGGCGATTGCCTCATAGCCCACTACTGGCACGACCATCGCGGCGACGAGCATGGAATTGAGTTTGTGAATGGACTGAGCGAGGATTGTCCTGTCGGCCGAATGACTGACTTTCTTGAAGGTGGCGGGCCTGAGCCGTTGCGGCTTTCAGATAGTGCCATTGCCTATCTCACGCGAAAGCAGCACGTGAAATCATGAAAAGGCATCCGATGAATTAGACTGCTCCACGTCCGTTCAAACTGCTCGGACTACAGGTCCGCTATCGTGCACTCACCAATTCCGGAGACCGAACATGCAACTCCGAACTCATCGACGCCAGTTTCTCTCGGCAGCAATCGCATCGAGTGCCGCATGCCTCCTCAACAGCCATCGCCTCACTGCCGCCGACAAGCCCTCGCGCAAGATCAAGTACATCGACATCCACACGCATCTCGGAGCGTTCTACTTCGGGCAGGAGCTGACCGCCGAGTTGCTTGTGCGGTTCATGGATCGGCATGACGTCGAGAAGGCGTGCGTGTTGCCGTTGATTTCGCCGGAGTCGGCTCCGATCACGCAGCCGGTGACGACGGCGATTGCGGCGTACCGGCAATTTCCGGAGCGGATCATTCCGTTCGCGTCGCTCGACCCGCGAGCGGTCACCGAGCCGGGCAAGCGGACCGGTCACGTCGGCGGCGTGAAGGGGATGATCGACATCCTCAAGCGGTATCAAGACGCCGGCTGCCGCGGGCTGGGCGAGCACAAGACCGGGCTGTGGTTCGACGCTCCGCAGCAGATGGCGTTGTACGAAGCGTGCGACGCGGTCGGCCTGCCGATCCTGTTTCATCTCGACGACATTCGCAACCCGGACACGCCGGGCCTGCCGCGCGTGGAGAACGTGCTCAAGGCGTTTCCGAAGCTGCCGCTCATCGGCCACGCGGCCGGCTTCTGGGCGTCGATCTCCGGCGACGCGACGTTCGAGGATTTTGGTCGCTATCCCGAAGTCCCCAAGAAAATCGCCCCCGGCGGAGCACTCGACCGGCTGCTGAAAAAATATCCGAACCTTTACGGCGACCTCTCCGAACCGGGCGGCGAAAAGGCCATCGCCCGCGACCCGGACTTCGGCCGCGAGTTCCTGATCCGCAACGCCGACCAACTGCTGTTCGGCACCGACGTCCTGATGCCCGAACAAAAAATCCCGCAGTTCGAGCTGCTCGATTCACTGAAGCTCCCCGAAGAGGTGCAGTACAAAATCTTCCGAGGCAACGCGATCAAGCTGCTGAAGCTGGAATAGCCGCCTCAAAGAAGCGTGATGGCCAACCGACAGAACGGACGACAGGACTTGAAATGAACTTGACGCCGCGAAAACTCGAAGAGCTAAGCAACATCACATGCGAGTACTTCACTTCCGATCTACCACAAGGACTTTTTGGCAGAATTCTCATTGTTTCGCTCAAAGGCGAATGTGGTTATGGCTGCAACTGCTACGAAGATTGCTTATTCATGACGGCAATGGTTCGCGCCGGATATGAAGGTTTCCCACCAGATGCGCTCGTCATTGATTGTTCTGATCTCAAGTACGAGTGGGGTGATGAGATGACCGGAGTCCTTTGCGTCGGACAGGACTACTACGTCAATGCAGAGTTTCCGACGACCGTCGTCGTATCTGATCGTTGTCGTGACGGCCTCACCTCGTTGGTCCGAGACGAATTGGACAAAGACCCAAAGCAATGGTTGTTCGAGTCATTGCGAGAGGCGATTGATGCTGCTCAGGCCAAATATCAACTAATCCTAAACAAGTCGGCTACGCGTCCCACGATTTCATCAGATCAAGAAGCACTTGATCGCATCGCCAAAACAAAGGCCACACACAAAAAGAGTCTCATTCTAGGAGACTTGGACCTCGAGCGTCTTCCACGGGAGATCGCCGATCTGTCCGATCTGAGGGAACTGCATGTTGGGCGGCATCTCGTTAGCCGCAACAGTTCCGATCTAATTGATTGGGAGTATCACTTCGATGAACCGGGATACCCTCCTCGTTTGGGGCCTCAGCCCCTTCGTGATATCTCCGTTGTCGCAGAGTTAATTGAGCTTGAGTCTCTTAATTTCAGCAAGTGCGAGAACTTGAGCGATCTGTCTCCTGTGGCTGGTTTGAAGAAGCTCAAAAAATTTCATTTGAGTACCAGCAAAGAACTTCGCGACTTAACTCCATTGGCAGCATTGCCGGTACTTGAGGAGCTAAGACTCAACGCGAGTAGAACGCTGCGAGATTTTTCTCCATTAGCTCGACTGACCTCACTGAAGACGCTGAGCCTCGCTGCCTGTCCGCACCTGACTGACCTTTCACCGCTTGCCAAACTTGCTTCACTCACTTGGCTCGACCTGGCGAAGTGCCAGAGTCTGAGTGATCTCACACCGTTGGCTCAACTCACCAACCTTGAAATGCTTTATCTCATGGAATGCTCCAACGTCAGAGATATTTCTCCGTTGAGGGGACTGACCGGATTGGTTGGACTCGATCTTCGAACGTGTGGGTCTTTGATTGATCTCGCACCACTGAATCATCTTCCCTCGCTTCAATGGCTCTTTCTGGGAGAGTGTGAGATTGCTCCCGATCTCTCCGATTTGGTCGGTCTCACTTCGTTGCGAGACCTCTACTTGATGCGGTGCCAGAAATTGAACGACCTCGCGCCATTGGCCGGTCTGCCTGCATTACGAACCCTCAACCTCAGCGAATGCGGAGAACTGACTGATCTCACACCTCTGGTGGGATGCAAGTCTCTGCGAGAACTTAATCTGAGTCAGTGCCGCAGCCTGCGAATGTTCGAACCGCTTCGAGCATTGGTTCCACAGTTGGACTCTCTTCAGCTCTACGGATGCCCGTGGGCGGACTTGCCGCGTTTCTTTACAGAGAATTGCGGCAACGTCATCGACCGACTTCGCATGTACCTCGTCGATCCGAAAGTCACCGATCTTTGGGAAGAGGAAATTGGAGACGGCGATAACTAGCCGAATAGAGGCGGCTCCCGCTGACCTTCAACGACATCAGAAGAACTGGCAAGCAGGAGCCGTGCCCTACGACTGGCGGACATCGCTGTCCTTACTCCGAAGGAGTTGCATCACATAGCCCAGGGTTGCCGCGCCTCGCGGCTACCCTGGGTGAGCGATCACAATTGGACCTCTACCCCGAAGGGCAACGCCGTTAAGTATTTTGAAACGAGGAAATCCGAGGTTTACGTGAATTGGAGAATATGAAAAAAGCCAGACTCCCCCATTAACCCAAACTGAAAACGCTTCAGCTTGAAAGGAGTCTGGCTGAGATGAAACACAT
>CAMDPX010000160.1 GCA_945905295.1 Planctomyces sp. SH-PL62
GTCGGGAGTCTTTTTCATGCCGCACCTGCAGAGATTTGGGTGATTTTACTCGTGTTGTGCGGCATGAAAAAGACTCCCGACCCCGTCGCTCAAAACTTGGCAACGTGACGTTCAACTCAAATTGACCCGCATCCCCCTTCCGGCCTAAAACCCCGCCCCCTTCGGTTCTCCCGCCTGAGCCATTCTGGCTGAAGTCCTCATCTCATCTTCCTTCCGGTCTTTCCGCCCCATGCGGTTTTCATCAGCCATTCACATTGCGATGTTGGCATTGTTGAGCTGCTGCGCACTTGCCTGCGACAGCATGCGGTTCGCACGTTCGTCGGCGCAGCAAGCGACGGCGTTCAAGCTGCCGACGCTGACTGCGCCGCGTGATTCCGTCGAAGTGGACATCGTCTTTGTCGATCGCCCAGTCAACGATCCGTTGCTGGGGAAAACCCTCTGGCGCGAGATCGATCAAGTGGGCACGCTCTCCGCCGAGCAGCGTGCCACGATCCGCGAAGCCGGGTTGCTGGTGGGACATGTGGGATCATCACCACCGGACGCCTTGCAGTCGTTGCTGAATCTGACCGACGAGGACCAGGAGCGTCAGCGCCGCGAAGCCAACGGCATTCCGAAAACCGCTGCGCGCCGAGTCGCTCTGCCGGCCGGAACAGACACGGAAATCTGGTCGAACGAGCCGGTCGCTCAACGCTCCGTGACTTTGGCCGCGGGGAAACCATTGGAACTCATGAACGCTCGCGGTCTCTTGCGGCTGAAAGCGGAACGGAGCCAAGACGGATGGGCACGGCTCGACTTCATGCCGGAGCTGCATCACGGTCAGACGGGCACCCGCCCCTTCGCTGGAACGGCCGGTTGGATGTACCGCACCACTCAAGAAGTCATCCCCTGCTTCGCTCAACATTTTTCCGCCAACCTCAACGTCGGCGAGATGCTGGTCCTGACCTGTGACCGCGAACGGACCGGCACATTGGGCCAAAGCCTGTTCCAGTTCGAGGACAGCGCCGGCCCCAAGCAACGCCTCGTCGTCGTCCGCCTCGCCGAACTGCGCGAGATCGCTCCCAACCGAGTGCGGACTAAGTAACTCAATCGTAGTTGAGTCACTCCGCAATCCGTGTCATCCGCGACATCCGTGTTCGATCATTGAATTCGCGAGCTTGAAAGAACACGGAATGCACGGATGGCACGGATTGGCGGACGCATCGCATTCGTTACAGTGGCCCACATGCCGGACATCCTGCTGACCACTCTGAATGCCAAGTACCCGCACTGCGCGTTTGGGCTGAGATACTTGTTCGCCAATCTCGGAGACCTGCAATCGCGGGCCGAGATGATCGAGTTCACGATCAACGACGCGATGCTGGAAGTCCTCGACGCGATCGTCTCACGCAACCCGAAGATCGTGGGCCTGGGCGTCTACATCTGGAACATCGACCCAGCCACCCGACTGGTCGCCGCACTCAAGCGATTGCGGCCCGACATCCTCGTGATCCTCGGCGGTCCGGAGGTCAGCTTCGAAGTCGACGACCAACCAATCGTGCATCTCGCCGACTACGTCATCACCGGTGAAGGAGACATCGCCTTCGCGAATCTGTGTCGCTCGTTGTGCGACGGATCGCGTCCACCCGACAAGATCATCACGGCAGAAATTCCGAAGCTGGATGATCTCGTCCTGCCTTACGACTTTTACTCCGACGAGGACATCGCTCATCGTGTGATCTACGTCGAAGCCTCGCGCGGCTGCCCCTTCACCTGCGAGTTCTGTTTGTCGGCACTCGACATCCCGGTGCGGCAATTTCCACTCGAAGCGTTCTTGGTCGCGATGCAACGATTGCTGGATCGAGGCTGCCAAGCCTTCAAGTTCGTCGATCGCACGTTCAACCTGAATCCGCGTGTGAGCAAAGCGATCCTGCAATTCTTCCTCGACCGGATGCGGCCCGGCTTGTTTCTGCACTTCGAGATGATCCCCGACCGCCTGCCGGATTCGCTGCGCGAATTGATCGTGCAGTTCCCACCCGCCGTACTGCAATTCGAGGTTGGCGTGCAGACCTTCAACGACGAGGTCGCCGAACTCATCAGCCGCCGCCAGGACAACGAGCAACTCGCCGCCAATTTTCGTTTTCTGCGCGAACAAACTGGCGTCCACATCCACGCCGACCTGATCGCCGGCCTGCCGGCCGAAACGCTCAACAGTTTTGCCGCAGGCTTCGACCGCCTGCTCGCACTGCGCCCACAAGAGATCCAACTCGGCATTCTGAAACGCCTGCGCGGCACACCGATCATCCGCCATGACTCTGCCGAGCAAATGATCTACAGCCCATCCGCCCCCTACGAAGTGCTCAGCACGAGCGTATTGTCTGCCGCGGATCTTGGCCGCCTGCGCCGCTTCGCTCGCGTGTGGGACTTGCTCGGCAACAGCGGCAACTTCGTCGAGACGCTGCCGCTCCTGTGGCGTGACGAGTCCCCGTTCGGGACGCTCTGGCGACTGACCGAATGGCTCTACGAACGGCTCGGCCGCTTCGTTGGCATCCCGCTGCTGAAGCTGACGGAGTTGGTCTTCGAGTTCGCAACCTCGCAACTCGGACGTGATCGCGACGAGTTCGCGCCGGCATTGCTCCGCGACTACCAACGCGGCGGACGCTCGGACTTGCCGCTGTGCCTGCGCGAGCAATTGCCGAAAGACGCCACCGCTCGCGCCGATTCGGCCGGCAGCACGCAGTCATTGCCTCGCCAATCGAGACACGCGCGGCCGATACGGCCTGTTTAAGGAGTTTCCACCGCGGCTTAGTTTTTGACCAAACGTGCTCGGTGCTGCTATGCTGGCTTGGCGAGCCGTGGCACCCTTTTTGAAAACGCCATGCCCTGCCGAAACACAGCCCTCCAAGAAGCTCCCACCGATTTAATCCCTCCCGTTCGGTCGCCGGTTCGCCAGTGCAGACACTCGCCTCCGTCGCTGGCTCAGCACGAAAAGCAGCCTATGAAGGTACTACAGACCACGATTCTGCTTGTGCTCGGCGGTGCGTGCCTCATTCTGGCCGCCGATGGTCAGGAGGCTCCAATCACTTTGGAAGCGGCCAAAGTGCAGGGACGCACCAAGTCCAGATTCTTGAAAGAGACGAAGGAAGCCGCGAAAGCCACCGACGCCATTCCAATGCCGAACGTGGCTTTCTTTCACGAGTCGGTGGGACCGCTCCTGAAGAAGAGCTGTCTGGCTTGTCATGGTCCCGAAAAGTCTGAAGGCCGACTTCGCGTCGATCAACTGAATCCTGACCTGCTGGCCGGTCCTGACGTGGAGCGGTGGCGCGAGGTCTACAACGCTCTCAGCAAGTCCGAGATGCCTCCCAAGGACGAACCGGATTATGCACTCGCCGACGCGGATCGTGGTCGCATTGTTGATTGGCTCAGCGGGGAGCTGAATACGGCATCTCTCATCCGTCGCAACAGCAAAGAGCATTCGTCTTTTCGCCGGCTGACGAATTACGAATACAACTACGCGCTGCAGGATCTGCTGGGGTTGTCTTACGCTCTCCCGAACAAGCTGCCGCCGGAGACTGCGTCTGAGGACGGCTTCAAGAACAGCTCGGAACTGTTGCAGATGTCCGCCATGCAGTTCGAGACCTATCGCGAGTTCGGACTCAAAGCGCTCAAGCGAGCCACCGTCAGTGGTGATCGACCACAACCCGTCACCTACGTCATCTCGATGCCGGAAGAGATGGCGAAGGCGGAGTCCAAGAAGGATGACAAAGCCGCCGACGAGAATAAGAAGAACAAAAGAAAGCCGCGAAATCAGCAGCAGCTCTTTCATCGCGAGACCGGCGAGAGCATTCCATTTCCCGGCGGAAAGACGATGCCTCGGACGGATGCTGTGGTTGGTCAGACGCCGGCCGTTTCTCCGGTGGTGCTGGTGCTGCCTCGATCCAACGAGTTGAAACTGGACCTCGATCGCTTCCTTCCTGATGACGGCATCATGCGAGTTCGCATTCGAGCCGGTCGCTCAACGATGAAACCTGACGAGTATGCGAGCCTGCGTCTGATCTTCAGTGCTCACACCAGCAACAACGCCAACTTCTCGCAGGTCGTCAGCGAGCGCGACATCCCGGTGACGGCCTCAGCCGACGATCCTCAATGGATTCACTTCGATATCCCGTTGAGCGATATCCAGCGCAACCCGTTCCGCAAGCTGACCACAACGTTTCCGCGACGCGATGAGTTCCTGCACATCCACAATGTTTCGAACGCGCATGGCGAAGAACCTCTGCAAGTGCAGATCGACCACATCGAAATCAGCGCTCCGTTTTACGAGCAGTGGCCGCCGAAAACTCACACCGACATCTTCTTTGAAAGCGGCCACAAGAATGACGAGCAGGAGTATGGCCGCGAGGTGCTGAGTCGATTCCTGAAGCGAGTCTGGCGTCGCCCCGTCAACGCCCAGGAAGTCGATTCGTTCATGGCCCTGTTTGCGAAGTACCGACCGGGCTTCGCAACCTTTGAAGACGCAATGGTCGAGGTGCTGGCGACCGCGCTCGCAACGCCGGAGTTCCTCTATCTGACTCAACGAGCGACGACCGATGACAAATTCACAGCCGAAGGTAGCCGGACTCGTGAGAGTTCGGACCGAAGTCTCACGACTTCGGCTACCACACCGATCAGTGAACTGGAGTTGGCCAGCCGCCTCGCCGTGTTTCTGTGGTCGAGCATCCCTGATGACGAACTGCTGAAACTCGCAGAGCAGGGAAAGCTCAGAGAGCCAGAGGTTCTGACCGCTCAAGTGAAACGCCTGCTGGCAGACCCGCGCTCAAGACGGTTCTCGCAGAACTTCGTTGAGCAATGGCTGGGCTTAGACAGAATGAGCAGTGTCACTCATGTCACTGACAACTCACTGAGGGAAGCGATGCTGGAAGAACCCATCGCCTTCTTTGAGGATGTCCTGAAGAACAACCGCAGCGTCATGGATTTCATCCACTCCGATTACGCGATCGTCAACGAGCGACTCGCGGCGCATTATCGGCTTCCGAAAGTTTACGGGCCTCATTTCCGCAGCGTGCCAATCACCCCTCAAACGAATCGCGGCGGCCTGTTGACGAGTGCGGCGATCATGACCATGAACTCCGACGGCACGGATTCGCATCCTCTCAAGCGCGGCGTCTGGATGCTGAAACGCATCCTGGACGATCCGCCGCCTCCGCCCCCGCCGAATGTCCCGGAAGTTGATCTGACGGACCCGGAGATTCTGAAAATGACTCTGAAAGAACGGATCGCCAATCACCGAAACAAACCGGCCTGCATCTCGTGTCACTCCAGGATCGACCCGTGGGGGATCGCGTTTGAGAACTACGATGCCCTCGGTGCATTCCGCACCCACATCAAGAACCAACCAGTCGATGCGACCTCGGAACTCTTCAACCGGCAGACGCTGGCAGGGATCGATGGTCTCAAGCGCTATCTGCTGACCGACCGACAAGATCAATTTGCTCGAGCGATGGTCCATAAGCTGACGGCTTACGCTCTCGGCAGACCGCTTTCATTTGGTGATCGTGCCGACATCGACAGCTTGACCGCACAATTCAGACGACGGGATGATGGGCTGGGCGACCTAATCCACCTGATCGTTAGCAGTAACCTTTTCAACTCGAAGTAACGCTAACAAAACGTCCCCACCGAGCTTGCCTCGGTGGTCAACGGGCTTCTGCACTACGTCCGGTACAGCGTAGTGCAAAGGCCCGAATCCACCGAGACAAGCTCGGTGGGGTTTTGTTAGAGCCTCTAAGTAAAGTCAGGAGCAGAAGATGAATAACAAATCCAAGTTGCTGAGTCGGAGAACGTTTCTTCGCGGCACCGGTGTGGCTCTGGCGTTGCCGTGGCTTGAAACATTTGCTGTGGGCAGCCCAAGCAAGGACGAAACTCCGAAACGGTTTGTCAGCGTCTATCACCCTGACGGTGTTGGCTTGCCGCTCAAGTCCGATCCGGCGTGGGAGGAGTGGAGTTGGTTCCCTCGTGGCGGCGAGAAGGATTTTCAACTCACCAAAGTGCTTGATGTGCTTGAACCGCTGCGGAGTGACATCACGATTTACTCAGGGCTGTCACATCCGGCCGCAAGACGGGTTCACGGCCATTCCAATGCCGATCAGTATTTGACGGGCGCGCCAATCGGTGGTGAGGGCCCGTATCAGAATACGATCTCGCTGGATCAGGTGTATGCGGAGCACGCCGGCGACTTTACTCGACACTCTTCGCTGGTGATGTCGACCAATGGCGGCGTTGGTGGCCCGCGTGGTGCTCAGACTCAATCCTTCAATCGAGAAGGTCGTCCGATCCCGGCAATGAACAAGCCGAAGGAGATCTTCGACATGCTGTTTGTGACAAGCAGCAAAGACGCGGCCGCGCGACTGGCGAGAAGCAAGAGTGCCCTGGATCTCTTGGTTGACAATACGCGCTCGCTGGGACGCCAACTCTCCAAACACGATCAAGAGACGCTCAAGCAATATCTTGATGCCGTGCGCGATACCGAGTTGAAGCTCGTGAAGGCCCAAAGGTGGATCGATTCTCCGGTTCCTCAGGTTGATACCCGCAACCTGCATCTGGATGCCGAGCCCAAAGAAGCCAGACTCTATTTCCAGACAATGTATGAATTGATCTACCTCGCCTTCCTGAGTGATTCAACTCGCGTTGCGACGTTTCAGTTGGGCCGCGAAAACGGCGAAGGACCACACGACCTGTTGTCGCAAGCGGTCGGTCTTGGTGGCGCTCATGGCCTGACTCATGAGGTCAAGAAGCCCGGCGGTTGGAAGAACCTGGGCACCTACAATCGCTATCAAGCCGAGGAATTCGGTCGCTTCGCGCAGAGACTGAAGGACACCCCAGAGCCGACCGGCAAAGGCAATCTGCTGGACAACACGTTGGCCATGCATGGCTCTGCCTCCAGCAGTTTCCACCTCTCACGCAACTATCCGATCATTTCCGCCGGCGGCAAGAACCTTGGCTTCACCAACGGCCGGTATCTCAAGTTCGGCAAAGGCAACGAAGACAATCAGGCCGGAGCAGGAATCGACACGGATGCGGGATGGCAAAGCAAGCAGGAAGTGGAAGAACTTCCGCTGGCGAAGCTCTTCGTCACGATCCTGCAAAAGCTGGGCGTCGAGACCGATGCGTTCGGTGGGTACACCGGATCGTTGAATCGGGTTTAAGACGTCATGATCGAAGGAATGCAGCGATGTTTTGGAACAGCAGTCGCAGGACTCACGGAAGTCTGTCGGTCTTGGCCGGTCTCGCTGCATTGTGGCTGGGAGCGTCCACTGTCCAAGCCGAGCAATTTGTTCTGTTCGATGCCACCTTCACGTTTACCAAGAAGGACGCGGATAACTCCAAGCCAAGTCCCTCGCATTATTACGTCCGCGACAAGCTGATGAATGCGGAGCGTCCCAAGGATTGGACGAGCCCCGTCGACTACCGCAACGGAACGGCACACGTTCGCCTGAAAGTGCTGGAGAAACCGCCGGGCAGCGAAGCCACCACATGGTCGGTGTGCTACATCCCCAACAAGGGCCAGAAGAATGGGTACGGCTGCTTCAACACGCCGGTCTACAAGGAAGCCGGCGTCTACGAGCAGGACATTCCCATGACGAAATTCTGGCAAAACGATTCGATCGTCTGGGACCAGGGGATCAAGGAAATGCACTTGGTGATCAAGGACAACAGCGGAGGGAGTGGCCACGCTCATAAGCGACAGGATCACGAAAAGTTCTTTCCCACCAAGGTCCGCATGACCGTGATCCAGGTCTCGGCGGGTTCGAAATACGACCCCAAGCTGGTGCGCGACCTTTCGCCGGCTAAGACCGAGAGTGTTCCACCTGCGAAAAAGTGAGCGGAACACCACGACGAACTACGGAATCACGTTGTGCGGTGTCAGTCCCAAGTGAGTCGCCGCTTTCACAAGATGGCGGTCGTTGGAATAGATTTCTTGAAGCCCCAACATTCGAACGCACGCGAGATGAATGGCATCGGCCGATCGTAAATAGATCGAATTCGGCAGCGTCGAAAATACCTTCGTAACTTCCGTTAAGACCTCTTCGTTCAAGGGAAACCAATCCCACAAGTCGGCGGCTTGATCTTCCTGCCACGCGGCCAGAGTGGTTTGCAGACCGACATCGGTGATTCGGCCTTCGCGAAGATGCCGATGGACCGCTGCCACGAACTCCGCCTTGCCGAGTTCACAACACACGACGGCATCCGCCTGTTTCCAGAGGTGCGTGACTTCTTCGTGGCCGTGTTCCGACAAGTAGCACTTCAGCATGTAGCTGGTGTCGAAGTAAATCATGGCTGGCCACGATCGGCAGAGACGGCGGCGGTGGAATCCGTGGAACCCAGGATCTGCACATGGCTCAATCGAGCCGCTCGATCCTGCCAGTATCGTTCGGGAACCCGATCCTCGACGGTCTTGCTCTTCGAATCCCGCGCGATCGACTGAGCGAGCTGGACCTTGAGGTCTGCGATCTGACGTTCGATCGATTCCAGACGTTTCGCGATGACATCCCCAGCCATAACAAGTCTCCTGAAAGTGGCCGATCGGAGTGTAGCTCCCCCAGAGGAATCATCTCCAGACGAGAAGGCTCATCGCGCGGAGCGGTATCGTCTCGGACGAAATTGGTGCGATCGACGCCGCGATTGGTGACGTGAGACACGCCGCCGGGCATTTCGATTCGCAGGCGTCGTGGCATGGGCGAGTCCTTGGCATCAGCACGCGAGGTTGGATTTCAGCGTCTGCCATTGCGATCGTCATTCGGCTCTCCATGAACGAATCAATTCACGACGACGAATGCATGAATAATCTCGATCCTGTTGTCGTGGGATTGTTGGTGATGGCGAGTCTTGAAATGCTCGATTCCATTGACCAGTTGTAGATCGGACTGCCATCCGAATTCGGAGTCGAACCCCGTTTCGGATTCTGGTTCTTTGCTGAGGGTCGTCCGAACTCGATCGATGCAACCATTTCGATTCCCACAGATGACGTACCCCAGCATCACGCCGTAAGCATGACCGGGGCTGTACTTGCCGCTTGCAAATCGGTTGACTCCATTTCGCACATAGCGCAGCGCCAAGGAATTCTCCGTGCTCTTCACACGCTTGCATTCCATCGTCAGATAAGTCGATTCGTCCCAGCTATAAGAAACCATGATGTCGATGTAGCCGGTCGGTGTATCGAGTTCAGCACGATCGGATTGCGGCTCGCGAAGGAACTTCATTTGCGGAACGGGATCGAGTCGATTCTTGGCATCGGCCATCTTCCAGCGCAAGATGTCGGTGATTGAATCCTCATCGCAACCGGCGGTGATGCGAGAATCGGCGGCGGTTTCCGGCCAGGCGAGATGCAGAATCCGCAAGACCGTTGTCAGGACACCTTTTTGCGCGGACTGACGAATTTGATGATTCAATCGACCGCTGCGACTCGAAATGCTCACCGCTGATCTCCTCCTCGACAGAGTTCGTCAAAGAGAGAATCCGCGTCGTCGTATGCTCTTGCACGAGACCAAAATCGCTTTTGCGCCAGCTTCACGATGAGACATCGGTCTTCGTCGAAGTGGATCAACGACCGGCGGAGCTGGAAGTTGGCGGTCAACGGAGCGTGCAGCAATTCGCCGAGTCGTGAACTGAAATCGCTGTTCTGGGAATCGGTGCGACGAACTCCGCGATTGCGTGGTTCGTCAAATCGAACCACAACACAAGATAGGTCTCGCAAGTTGGTCTCGATGTCCGCGTTGACCGTCGGTTCGCCCCCGCCGAGGTTGCTTCGGATCGCCTTCACGATCGTATTGGCATAGGTCTGAAGGTCCGCTTCGTCTGGAGATTTAACGCCGTCACTGGCGCTGCCATGCCGAAAGAAATCCAGGTCATATCGAAGCGTGTCGGCGACATACTCCCGTTCCCATTGATTGAGCCCGTAGAAATCAAACACGGCTTCGTCGAGTTGTCGCAGATCCGAACCAGCAGATCCCCTTTCTAAATCACGAAGGACGGAGAGCAACGGCAGTGCGTCTGCTCGTGAATTGACGGCTCTAAATGGCAGTCGTTCGAGGTCATTCTGCTCGGCGATTTGCTTGTCGATACCGAAGCGTGTCGCTGTCATCAGGAAACAGTACATCGCGAGCGAAGAATTGATGTACGCGTTGACGAGGTCGAAGCGCCATTCATCGTGGGTAGCCGCTGGAATACCAAAAAAAGTGCGGGAATATGCCACTTCGTTTTCACATTTTGCTCCGACGAGGCGGTCATCCTGTAGGCTTTGCTTCACCAAAATCATCGGCGGCTGGTAAATCTCGATATTACGCGGCCATTGTAAGCCACTGTGTGTGAACGGCTGGGTGTCCGAGCGAGACAGAGAAAACCGTCGAAGCTCCTGATCTTCAATCATCTGAGTTGGAAAACCGGTAGGGATCGGTCTCTGACTCTTCACAGTCCCGTGAATGAATCCCTGATGCAACCCAGTTTTCCAATCGGTGAGTACATCTTTGAGTGGTTTGTTGTCCTCCTCAAGTCGCGACAAAATCGCGCGATCCCGCGCGGTTCCGACTGACACAATTTTGAAGAGGTGGTGCTCTGAAGGAATCCGGGCAATCGGCAGTCGGTTGAGTCGCTCAAGATACAACTCAACAACACCGTGCTTGCGGAACGACTCGCTTTTTTCCGCTGAAACGAAAACGAGTGAATCGCGCTTCTGTGGCCGCGAATTCTCCGCGACGAACACAACGGCTGGCTGTTCCGCTGATGGGAATAAGTTCTTGTTATGAAGGGCCGAGAGATTCAGCATCACTCGCGGCCGAAGCTGCGTAAACAATTGCCCTTTTGACGTCAGCGACTGTTCTTCCTGGCTAAAGAAGTTTTTCGCATCTAGGATCAAACCGATACGGCCCGCGGGTTGTAAGAAATCACGACTCCGCCAAATGAATGCCTGATCGATGGGAGATCGAAAGGGGAGTTCAATGGGGGGCTGTTGTTGTTCGCAATACTCGATGTGTGATCGCGACGTCGCGTCCCGCACAGAGCGTTGCCCTTTCGGTTTGTTCCACGGCGGATTGCCAACAACAATCGAGAATTGTTTTTCCTGAAACGGTTCCGTGTTGGCGAAGCCATCCGATGAAAACGCGTCCGCAACAAAGAGGTTCCGCTCTTTCAAGCTGTGGCGGAACTTGAGGTGTTGGACAGAACTTGGCGACGGATCAAGCTCGAAGGCCGTGAGGCAGAGACTAAAGGCTGCGATTTCGATCGCTGTTTCAGAGACATCCACGCCGTAGATTTGGCTCGACAAAACGTTGCGAACGAGAGTTCGTGTCAGTTTCTCACCCGATGCCATTCGTCGAGCGACCAGTCGCCGAAAGGCATCGACCAAGAACACTCCTGAACCGCACGCCAAATCGCAGACTTTGGCATCGCTCGGAAGTCTCTTGGAAAACAAGTGATCGTCAAACACTTGCGAGAACACCAAGTCCACCAAATTCACTGGCGTGTAATGAGTGCCGCGAACTTTCGCCGTCGCCGAATCACCGGCATAGACGAAGCGTTCGTAAATGGAACTGATGAGCTCGATGGGGATGACATCGAAATCGTATCGCCAAAAATCGAAGGTTCGCTGACCGGATCGCAAATCCTGCCGCGTGACGATGGCTCGCGCGATGGCCAGTTGGTCTTTTGAAAACGAATACGATTCGTCCTTGCCTGTGATCGGCGGCGGCGGGAACAGATCGCCGTTGAAGGTTTCTCGCATGCGTTCAAAAAACTGTCGCGTTGCCACAGCACTCTTGAGAACGTCGCCAAACGTCTGGGCGTTGAGCCCCTCGAACAGCTCATTGGGCAAGACATTTCGAGCTTCGAGGTATGCGGTGAACAGGGTTCTCAGCATCAAGCGGTGAGCTTGCAGCGGTTTGCATCCTCGCTCGGTCAATATCTCGGCCGCAACAAGCAAATCATCCGCCAGCGTGGCATCGATACGCGTTTCTTTGGAGATGCGTTTCCCTGCGGTCGTGGACCAAAACTGACCTGTTTCCAGGCTGATCCGGTCAAGCTCGTATTTCCGAAGTTGCTCCAAATCGCCCAGAGCACACCGAAGGATTTCCGCTGGATGCTTGTGGCCTTCGTGACTCTTCGGCGGTGGCTCAAACGCATTCAGAACTCGAACTTGTTGCGGAGTCACCACCCAAAGCATTCGCCCCAACCCATGATTCCATGCGGTTCGATGCCAATTCCGAACATCTTCAGCGCTGGGTTCGGCTGCGAGGCTCTTCATGTAAATACACGGCGCACCGTTGAGTTCGAAAATATCCGTGACGCCCAGCTTCTGGGGATCGAGAACAGAGGCATACCGAAACCGGCGGTCGTCAAGCCCATCGCCGACACCACTCTGTCGCAAAGTCTCGCCGCGAATAAACCCCGTATCGGCTTGAGTCGTGAAATAGCCGAGGCCCTCAATCAGGGATTCATATTGAGGCAGGGGGATTCCAGTCGTCACGTGTGCCCTCAATTCGGCCAAGGTAAGTCTATGAAATTCTCGACTTCCAAAGATCTTTCTGCTTCTTCCGCCGCTCGATCAAGAAGGGCTCAACGCGAGCGGATTGTGAAGGATCGGCCACGACAGAGAAAGGCTCGACGCATCGTGGAGCGTTGTTCATGCTCGCGGGTGGCCCGGCTTCGCAGTAGCTGGGTGCCGCAGGGTAGGCGCGCCCTGCTTGGGGCCTACTTCAATCGTTCGAGTTTGCCCTTTCGTTTCACGATGTTCTTGTAGTCCCACTGGATCTCGATCGCCTTCTTGAGCCACCGCTTGAGATCTTTGGCAGCGATCTGATCATCGGAGGTGTACCGTGCTTCGGCGGCCTGGAAACTCCCTTCGGGCTTCAGACCAGGCTCGTCGAAGGATTGGCCGCTCCAGAACAAGAGGCGGACGCAATCTTTGAGCTTGTGGTAGCCGACAATCGGATTTCCCTCCAAGAACCACACGGGGTGGCGGTGCCAGATCTTGTTCTCGGCGTCCGGCAGGTGTTGATCGATGGCCTTGGCGAGGGCGTCGCAGATCCGCTTGTCGCCCGCCGATTGTGACGCGTTGTAAGCGCGGATGTCCTTGCGAATTGGCATTGTGATTATCCCAGGCCGCAGTTCCGTATCGACCGAGCATCCCAACTCCGCTTGGGGCGTGGAGCAGACGAAGGAGTTCCTGGATCAGACATCAATACTTGGGGAAGATCGCCGGAGTTGGGAAGCGTTCTTCGGCGCTGGAGCCATCGTTGAGGTATTCCTCGCGAGGGACGTCCACCTGAGGCCAGCTTGCGGGGCGGACGCGGACGACTCGGCCGGGGCGGATGCCTTCGATGATGAGGTCCGTTTCAAAACGGATGCGGATGCCGCTGCTGCCCAAGGGGACTTCACCCTCTGTCTTCGTGACATCGAGGATGTTGCCTCTTGAGGCCATGTGCGCGGGGCCGTAGGCGCCGTGGGTGTGCTTCAGCGTGTTCTCGACAGAGTTCATCAGGGCACCGGCATCCTTCTTGAAGTCGGCGTAGAGCGAGTCGTCCATGCCGCCGAACAAAGTCGCGGTCACCTTCGCGCGGCCGAACTTGCCGTACTCGACGGCATCGACCCAAGCGGGCATCCAGCGACTGCGGATGAAGGCTTTGTGCGTCTCAGTCTGGGTACGAGCGGAGCGTTGAATCGCGACATCGTCCAGCCAGATGTCCGAGATGTGAAACCGAGTGAAGATGCCACCCGGCGTCGGCTTCCAGGTGATGCCGAGCAGCACGGCCTGACCATCGAGCGATTTCTTCCCGGTGGCCGGCCAAGTCCCTTCGACGATCAGATCCTCGACCCCGATGTATTCACGGCCGCGCCAGATGCGCGTGGCGGCATCGACGGTCATCTTTTCTTCGGTCGCCTTGCCGTCTCCGCCTTGCTTTGGTTCGCAACTGGCGACGATCAGCCCCGCGTTGTTCTGGAGGTCCACTTCCTTGAGCTTCCAGACTTTGCCCTCGCGCTGGCAGTAGCTGGGTTCGTCCTCAAGGAGCAGGACGTGGTTCTCGGCGGGTGCTGTACCGGCTCCGCGATTGTGGTTCCCGTCTCTCTTCCTGTTGTCGACTGGCAACACCGGCACGGCGGAGATCTTCGGGTCGGGCGGGAGAAAGGCCCGGACATGCAGCACAGTGCCCAGCGGGATGTCCCGGAGATCCGCCGGTGCGCCGTGATAGCGAACCATGCCGTAGGGGAGCATGGCGAAAGGGTGCGGATCATTGCGGAAAAACATGCCCGAACCTTGCACGCGGAGACTGCCGCGGCGGTTGGCATGATCCACGAACACGAGTTCGCCCCGATACGAGAGTGCTTTTTCCAAAGGGGGAAACTTCCCGACTTCGGGGCGGAAGATGTCGTCCGCCAGCACTGTGGCAGTGGCGCTCAACGCAACGATGAGGCACAGTGCAAAACAAGCTCTTGGCGTTGGAGATTTTTGAAAGGTCATAATTCGCCAGCGGTTCAAATTGAGTTGTGCAAGATCAGGAGATTGATCAGTACGACGGACATCTTGTCCGTCGATGCTTTCGACGGACTGGAATTCCGCCGTACACCAAACTTCGTAGGGCGGACATCTTGTCCGTCCAAAACGCAGCTCGACGGACAAGATGTCCGTCGTACTTCAGCGTTGTTTTGACATCCAACAGCTAAAGCTCGATCACTTTATTGCTGTCGCCAAACTTGTCGGTCTCCACGCCCATGCGTTGGGCCATCATGAGCAGCAGATTGCTCATGTGGGCGTTCGGGTTCGCGGGGCGGCTGCAGAGCGAGTAGTGCTCGCCCGGCTTGTCGAGTTGGTAGCCCTTGAAGTGACCTTGGTTGAAGTCCAGATGGCTGCCGTGCTTCAGTCCAAGGTCCGAACCGCCGGCGAGTACCAGCGGCAGGTTGGCGTTGCCGTGGCTGTGTCCGTAGGACATGCCGCTGCCGAAGAGCGCCATCGTCGTGCCCAAGAGCGGCTTGCCATTGAGATCTTTCGTCTCGGCAAGCCGCGTGAGGAAGTAGCTGAATTGCTCGATGGCGAAGGTGTCGTAGTTGGTGAGCTTCTCCATGTAGCCCGCATCTCCGCCGTGATGGCTGAGCTGATGGCGTGACTCGGTGATGCCGATCTCGGGAATGGCGAACGCATCTCCTTCGCCGCCGAGGCTGAAGGTGGCGACTCGCGTCACGTCGGTCTGAAAGGCGAGCACGATGAGGTCATAGACCGTGCGGAAATAGTCACCCGCCATCGTCGCAGGAACGTCGCGATTGGTCCGCTGGCGATCGGCGTCAGAGACGGTCGGCAATGGTGTATCGAGCCACGCATCGGCTCGCCGCGTGCGCACTTCCGCTTCTCGAATAGAAGTGAGGTATTGATCGAGCCGTCCTTTATCCGCCCCTCCCATCGCCTGCTCGATCCGGCGCACTTCCGCGAGGTTAGCGTCCAGAACGCTCCCTTTTCGGCGCAAGGTTCGCCTTTGGGCCGTCTTGCCACCTTTCGGTTCTTCAAACAGCGACGCGAAGATCTCACTGCAACGACGCATCGAGGGCAACCGGACGCCGTCCGCCGTCCAGCCGAGGGCATCTCCCGTGAGGGCGATCTCCATCGAGGAGTATCGCGTGTGCTTCGCACTGATCTCGGCCATCTTCTGATCGACAGAGATCGTGTTCTCATCCGAAGGCCCGAGCTTTCCGCCGGTCAGCCAAACCGAGATGCAATTGTGGTGGTGGCTGAGAGCACCAGGATGATGCAGGCCGCTGATCGGTGTGATGACCTCGCGGTGCTTCTCCAAAGGCTTGAGCGAGCGTGAGAACTGGTAGTCCTTGCCCGGCGTCGTGATCTGATAGTT
This sequence comes from Planctomyces sp. SH-PL62, assembly GCA_945905295.1. GTDB lineage: Bacteria > Planctomycetota > Planctomycetia > Planctomycetales > Planctomycetaceae > SXKJ01. The sequence goes on from CAMDPX010000160.1 coordinate 15,864, forward strand.
GAGCGAATGGACGCCGTTCGCCAGGTAGATGAAAGCACTGCGCCGAGGAGTTGCGCTTTGTTGTTCTGCTGCCCGCAATGGGACCATGCACTCCAGAAACGGGAGCGCGATGCAACTGCCCAAAGCACGCAGCGCGTGTCGGCGGTCGAGCAGCCAAGATTGCGAGAGATAGTTCATGGTTCGTGGTTCCTTGTTCTTAGTTTGGGGCATGAACGCTACGAGTAACTTGTCGCGGGCTTCGCCCGCAACCCATTGAAAAGATTCCAAAGGTGTTTGCGATTGGCCGTTACTCCGAAGGAGTTGTGTCACCTCAGCCCAGGGTTGCCGCGCTTCGCGGCAACCCTGGGTGCGAGTCGCAACGACGTGACCTACCCCGAAGAGGTTGCGTCAACGTCGATCAACGAATGACGCAACTCGATCTTGTTATCCGCCTTTGTGTAAAAGACCTTCAGGTAAACTCGGTTGCGTAGGCGGCGTAAACGTCGGCAGTATTAAGTTCTTTGGCCGATCGGTTCATGATCTCGTCGCCGGAGTCCGACAGCCAAATTACGACATATGAAATGCCGTCAAATGTCCCGTCCTTTCGAAGCGAAATCAAAGCGTCAAGAATCGTTTGATTAATCGAAGCAACGAACGTCTCAGGCGCATCATCGCTGTCCTGTGTTTCAGTTAACCTCTTAAACTCAGATAGCAATGCCTTGAGTTCTGCATTTGTCGCATCAAATCCATCATGAACGTAGTTTTGCCATTCATCGACCGAGTATCGATAGTAAGAGTAAGGCGCATTCTTGTTTTCAGCGTCGATGTCAGACTCGCAATTAAAAGCGACTACCAATGAGGTCGGATCGTATGCCGTATAATAGTCCGGTGGAAATGCGGCGTACCCGTAGAAATCAACGCCCGATTCACGCAGGGTTGCGATGTGACGCTTGATGTCAGATGCAACAGCGGCGCATAAGCGACCGAAGCCGTCACGAAAGAAAACGTCAAGTTCGTTGTTGGCCATGAGAACCTCCAGTGCGGATAACAAGGAATTACCGTTTGCGGAGTAAATCGGACAGAGCAACGGCGCGGATGATGTCTTTGACTCGGTATTGGTTTTTCTTGGCTTCGGCTTCGATCAACTTCAGGTCGTCTTGATCGTCGACGGTCAGTACTCGGCGAAGGGCGTAGGTGCAGAGGTGCTCGATCAAGGCACGCGCGATGTGGTCTCGGTCTTCGATCAGCAGCTTCTTGAATTGGACGGAGTCTTTGAACGAGCGGCCGTCGGGCATCACGCCGGAGGCGTCCACCACGGGATTCTCACCCATGCCCGTTGGAACCAACTCGCGAGTACGCCACTGGCCGACGGCGTCATATTGGTCGAACGCCAGTCCGAACGGATCGATGTTGCGATGGCAGGCGGCACAACTCGCAGTCTTGGCGTGTGCTTCAATTCTCTGGCGGATGGTGACCTTGGTCCCCGTAGCCGGAATCGGCTCGATCGGATCCACATTGGCCGGAGGCGGCGGTGGAGTCTTATTGAAGATCGCTTCGCTGACCCACACGCCACGATGCACCGGACGATGGCGAGTTCCGTCCGACGTCAGCCCGAGCACCGCGCCCATCGTCAGCAGTCCGCCGCGATGATCTTCAGGCTTGAGGGAGACGCGTTGGAAGCCCCCCGACTTCGGCTCCGGCAGCCCGTAGAAATCGCAGAGCCGGGCGTTGGCAATCGTCCAATCCGAATCAATAAAGCTGTCGACGGGCAAGTTCTTCGAGAACATCTCGCGGAAGAACTCGACGGGCTCGGCGCGCAGGCTCGTCTCCAGCCAGGCGTCGTAGGTCGGGTACAGCTTCTTGTCGGGCGGGAACATGCCGAGGCGATGTAGTTGCAGCCACTGCCGCACGAAGTCGTTGATGAAGCGATTGGTCTTGTTGTCCGCGAGTAACCGGTCCACTTCTTTCTTCAGTCCGTCGCCTTGCAGCGAGCCGCCTCGGGCCGCGGCGAACAGGCCCTCGTCGGGCATCGAACTCCACAGGAAGTACGAAAGCCGCGAGGCGAGTTCTGAATCGTTGAGCCGTTCGCACGCGACCGGGTCGCCTTCGACGAGATAAATAAAATGTCTCGAAGTCAGCACGCCTTGCATCGCGACGCGGTACGCATCGGCTGTCTTCTCACCCGCCTCGCGTTCCGAGCGGTACGCCTGCAGATAGTCGACCAACTCGTCTTGCTTGACCGGTCGCCGCCAAGCTCGTTCGGCCAAGCGACGCAGGTGCTCGGCGACCACATCAATCGTTGCGTCATCGGGCGGCAGCAGATCGTTGCGACGCGACTTCTCCTCGCCTGTGACAAGCGGACCTTCCCACTCGATCCAGTCGAGCAGCACCGTCGAGAAGAGGCCGTTCCCCTTGTCGTCGAACATCTGCGGAGCGTTCGGGTTCAGCAGTTGAGTCTCACTGCTGTGCGTGAAGAGATGACCGCCACTGCCGAGCGCATTGCGGAAGGCGGCACCGGCTCTGCGGTCGACAACGTCGGTGGCCACGACGCAGAAGTCGAGCGACATGGGCATCTCGAGAAACACCTCGAACTCATACACCTGCGGACTGTCCTCGGGGGCCGTGAGGTCAAACTCGATGAGGCCATCGACGGTCTCTTCACCGGTTCGCTTGCCGATGCTCAGATGCGCCGTCTGGCCGCCAAGCGGACGAATCCCGCTGGCTTGGAGACGCATGCGATAAAGCCCGCTGTGCTCCGGTCCCGTCTTGCCGAACCAGTTGGACGAGAACGCGTTTTGAACATTACCGGGGTAGAGGAGATATCGCAGCGGCCGCTTGATGCCAAAGCGATCGAGCACTTCCTGCTGGGCCTTCCCGCCGTTGTAACGCAGTTCGGCAGCGGTCTTGCGGACCTTCCGAGCCTCTTCTGAAGAGACGGGAAAAGCGCGGTCGAGCACGAGTCCCGCCGCGCGGTAATAGCGATCCACATGCGACGCCGAGAGCGTCAGTTCCGATCCAATCCGCTCGAACCCATGCCACAACGTGTCTTCGTTCAACTCGCCCGGCTTGGCAGGATCGTAGCGCACGCCGAGCAGATCATAGACCGTGTTCTGAAACTCTTTTCGACTCAGCCGATAATGCGCCACCGCCGGTCGAGCCGCCATCCGCGCCGCCCGCCCCTCTTTGAGCCGAGCATCGAGATTGGTGACGAACGCCGAGATCTCCGCCTGAGTCGGCTGCGGTTCTTTCTTGGGCGGCATCTCGCCACTGTTGACCTTGTCGAGCGCCTCCGCCCAATGATGCGAGTCCCGACCCAATTTGAAATCGCGAGACAGCCGGTCGATCCGAATGTCCCCCTCTTCCTTTTTCGGGCCATGACATCGAATGCAATGCTTCTCAAGGAAGGCTTCAAACGGCTCCGCTCCACGAACGGCACCGATCAAGCCAAGACCGGCGGTCAGGGCGAAACACAAACGGGAAAAAGTTCGTCGTCGGGACATGGCGATCACCAGTGAATTCAGTGGCTATGCAAAAACAAGTACTGCAAATCAGCCGGAACGCGCTAGCGTCCGGGTCGGGACACCGGTTTCGGACACCGGCGAGAACCGGACGCTAGCGCGTTCCGGCTCATGTTGGTAAGGCGAGAACCGGACGCTAGCGCGTTCCGGCTCATGTTGGTAAGGACTCATTTGCCGCTAGTGCCGCGTCAAAGCTTAATCTTCGGGTAGACGGAGGTGAGCTTACAGCGGGCGTCGTCGATTTTCATTTGCCAGTCGACGCCGCGTTGGGTCGAGTTCACGTCGGTTGACCAGGCGGCGGTTTCGTCACGCAGGGTCTCGAT
>CAMDPX010000161.1 GCA_945905295.1 Planctomyces sp. SH-PL62
CGCACACGGATGCGAGAGGCGCACACGGATCAACAAATCGTTCGAGCAGCCTCCATCCGTGTGCGCCCTTCGCATCCGTGTGCGAAGCAAGTCGTGTTCGACTCTGACAGAACGTGACACAACCGCGACAACATTCCGCCCCAAGAAATCTAGGACCGGCGTAGCGTCGACAGCAACCAGCCGGTGGCCAAGAGTCCGATGGCTGCCCAAAGATAGTTGGTGCCGGAGAGTGAATGCCAAGTCCAAGTGAGATGTGTGAGCAGGTAATTCCAAGCGTGTTGCATGGCAGTCTCCTCGACAGCGCGTGGTGTCCGATTCCGCGTTGGCCCTGAGTTCGCGAGGTGCGAGACTCGCTTCTGCAAACACTCAGAGAGCGTCCGAGGTTCCGCAGCGTGACGGCGATCTGTCGCGGTGGGCCTGAATTCCCCAGAACACCGAACGGGGCTTGTCGCGTCTAGCGGGTTTGACGTGATGCCATTCGACAACGCGACTAACCGACGCGATTCGGCAGCGGCTGTCCGGCCAGTCCGGCGCGGAGGTTTTCGATCGACATTTCGATCATGCGTCGGCGAGTGCGATCCGAGGCGCTGCCCAGATGAGGTGTGAGCACGAGATTGTTCAGCTTCAGAAGCGGATGCTCGCGCGGCAGCGGTTCCGGTTGCGTGACGTCGATGCCGGCCGCAGCGATGCGGCCGCTACTCAGAGCGACGTACAAAGCCTCGGTGTCGACCACCGCGCCGCGAGACATGTTGATGAGTACGGCCGAACGTTGCATTTGCTCGAACTGCGGTGTCGAGATGAGATTCGTCGTCTCTTCGGTCAGCGGGCAATTCAACGCGACGAAGTCGCTCTCGGCCAAAAGATCATCCAGTGTGCGGAACTCGGCGTTGAACTCCGCTTCGGCGGCAGGATCACGGCGCCGATTGTGATACAGCACCCGCATGTCGAACGCGCAGGCTCGCCGCGCCACTTGCTTGCCGATGCGACCGAGACCGACGATCCCCAGCGTCGAGCCGTGGACCTCTTTGCCGATCATCAGCGAAGGGTCGTAAACGGTGAACTCCGGGCTGCGTGCGTAATGATCGCCGACCACGATATTTCGCGCGGTCGCCAGGATCAGCGCGAACGTCATGTCGGCGGTTGCGCCATCCAGACAGCCGGGTGTGTTCCCGACCGAAATGTTTCGCTCGACCGCGGCCGCGACGTCGATGTGATCGACGCCGACTCCGTGGTTGCTGACGACTTTCACGTTCGGAGCGCGATCCAGCAGCGGCCCATCAACGCGCGGATGACTATAGGTGATGAACGCAGCCGCTCGCCGCAGCGAGTCCGAATCGACAGACGTGTCCCACGGCAAGACTTCGTAACCATCGCCGAGCAATTCGAGAAACAGCGGCGGGAGGTTGTCCGCCATCACGGGTGTGCGAGTCATACGAGCGGCTCCGGTCTGTGACCAACAAAAAAACTCCCACCAATCGGAAGACCAGTGGGAGCAAGAGCGTGCCGTGGGGGTAACTATTCATGCCGGCGATGATTCGACCAAGCGGCACACCGGCTCGCGATTCTAGGATTGGCTCGCAGGCTGTCAATCAGACGCTCTGTTGTCAGACATCCAAGCGCTGGCCAACATCCTCGACAGCGGCAATGGACTGGAGGACCGGCCTGCCATTCACGGCGACCCCTTGGTCTCGAAGGGGACATCGACCATGAGAATTGAAACCGGATCACGCTCGAAGCCGACGATCCTCTCTCTTCCTGTTTCAAATCTTCCTGCCCAATACCCCTCCAAAATTCGCAGCCTCGAATTGAGATGGCTATACTCACCCCCCTCGGCGAACCGTTCAGCATCCTTAATCAGGAGCGGGTCATGCGGTGGCGAATATCAGTGTTGTCGTTGATTTTGGTCGCGGCGTGTCTGCTGCTGGGACGGGCGTCGTCAAATCTGGAAGCGCAGGAACCGCAGAAGGCGAACGAGCCGGCGAATCCGTTGCAGAATCTCTTTCAGAAGCTGATGCCGGCCACGCCGCGCGCTGCGCCGGCAGCAGCGAATCCGTTGCAGCCATTGTTTCAGCAGTTGATGCCCAACACGCCACCGGTCGCCGGTCCGCCGGCCCCGAATCCGTTGCAGAATCTGTTTCAAAAATTGATGCCTCGGCCGGCGGTGCCTCAGCCAGCCGTCCCTCCACGCGGCTTTCAACCGGTCGGTCCGCGTGCCGCGAATGGACAGCCGCTCGATCCTGACGCGCGCGATCATATCGACGGACGAGCCGCGAAGGATCGCAAGCAGGCCGAGTTGTTGCGCAAGGCGAACGCGGCCATCGAGGCTCAGGATTGGACGACCGCGCTGGAGTTGTTGCAGATCCTGCTCGCCCAGGAAGAAGACTCGGTGGAGCGAATCGGTCGGGAATGGCATTCAGTGCGCGAGCGTGCGATGCGGTTGATGCTCAAGTTGCCGGAAAAAGACGTGCGGTCGTTTCGGTTTCGGGCTGGCGCGGAAGCGACGCGGCGGCTCGAAGAGGCGGAGCAATCGGGACGGATTGATCGGCTGGCGCACGTCGCAATGCGATACTTGCTGCTCGAACCGGGTCAGACGGCGGCGCAGCGGTTGGCAATGCGGCATTTGGATCGCGGCGAGTTCACGCAGGCCACGCGCTGGTTCCGTTGGCTGGAAGACGCGAAAGCGGCGGTCACGAACGAACGCCCCTGGCAGTTGCAGGCGGCGCTCGCGGCGAAACAGGCCGGGAACAAAGAGCTGGCGGAGAAGTGGCTGAAGGGGAATCGGCCGGAGATTGAGGAAGGGCAGGCGAGCCGCCCGCCCCACGGCGATGACGAACAGCTCGAAATCGGTGGCACGCGAATTCGCGTCAGCGATTGGTGGGCGGCGATCCCAGCGCGAATGGTTTCGCAAACCAGTTCGGCCGAGTGGCCGATGTTCTTCGGAGCGCCGAATCGCGCGGCGCTCAGCCGTGGCGGCGAACCGCTGTTGTTGCCGCGCTGGCGACAGCCACTGACGCAAGTGCAACCGTTGCAGCAGCAGCTTGAGATGCTGATCGAAGACATGCACGATCAGAACCGATCCACGATCTCGGTCTGTCAGCCGCTGTTGGTCAACGGGCTGGTCGTGATGCGCACGCTGGGTGGCGTCCAAGTCATTGATGTCGAAACGGGCCGACCGTTGTGGTCCACAGCCGAACGCTTCAAAGCCGAAGACTTGATCGGCCCCGGAAACGCTCCGCAGACATACGCGCCGGTCAATCGCGGCATCCGCATCATCAATGGAGTGCGGCAGTACGAATTCAGCAACATGCCGTGGGAGCAGCATCCACTCGCCCAGTTGCTGTTCGCGAACGGCAACTTCGGAGTGCTCAGCAGCGACGGGCGGCAGTTGTTCGCGGTCGAAGATGACACGTTCGTGATGCAGCAAATCTACAACTATTACGGAGGCAACCAGGACTTGTCGCGGCAAGACCCGCTGCGCCGCAGTTGGACCAGCAACAAGCTGGTGTCGTATGACCTGCGGAACGGCCGCCCGTTGTGGGCGGTCGGTGGCGTGGAATCCGATGAGCCTTTCCAGCCGGAACTTCCCGGCGTGTTCTTCTTCGGCGCACCGGTGCCGGATGGACACGAGCTGTTCGTGATCGGCGAACGGGATGCCGAGATCCGGCTGTTCTGTCTGCAAGCCGACAGCGGCAAGTTGTTGTGGTCGCAGTTGCTGGCGACGGCGGAAGCGGCGATCTCGCGCGATGCGGCACGGCGGCAGTTCGCGGCGCAGGTGGCGATCGCGGATGGCGTGGTGATCTGTCCGACAACCGTCGGTTGGCTGGCGGCCGTCGATCGCGCGTCACGGCAGTTGCTGTGGGTGCATCGCTACTCGACGCCGCAAGCGGTCAATAACCAGCGCCGCGTGTTCGGACAGGCGGTCACGCAGGCGATGCCGTGGGGACAGCGGTGGCTGCCCTCGGCTCCCGTGATCGTCGGCGATGCGGTGGTCTACACACCACAAGAGATGTTCGACGAGCAGAACGCCAGCACGTCCAACATCGTGTGTCTTGGGTTGCACAACGGCACTCGCCGCTGGACGAAGCCGAAACAAACTCAAAACTGGCTGGCGTTGAACGGTGTCGCGGACGGCAAAGTGCTGCTGCTGGGACAGACCAGCATCAGCGCGTTGAATTTGTCGAATGGCGAGCCCGCCTGGACCGAGGCGATCCCGAACGGCGACGGCGTGCCGAGTGGACTCGGAACGATTTCCAATGACCGCTGGCATGTGCCGCTGAGCAGCGGACAGATTTGGACGATGTCGCTCAAGAACGGTTCGCGCACCGGGCGGCAATGGGCGGCTCCGGGAGCGCGGTTGGGGAACTTGTCGCTGTATCGCGGCGGCATGGTCTCGGCGCATCCGGCCGGACTGACCTGCTTCGAACAGCGTGAAGCGGTCGTGGAGCAAATTCGGCAGCGCAAGGAGCATGATCCGTCCGATGTGCTCGCGTTGCTGACCGAAGCGTCGATCCTGCAACTCGAACACAAATCGGCCGAAGCCTGGAACGTGTTGCAGCGCGTGCCGGCCGAGTCTGTGTCTGCGGAACTGCGTCCGCGATACCTCGGCACGCTGCGGGACGTGCTGACCGAAGTGATTCAGCAGAAACCGGTCGACCATGCGGTGGAGTTGTCGATCTTTGAGAAATGGCTGACAACTCCCGATGACCAATTGCAGGCGATGCGGTTGCGCGTCGAGCACCTTCGCGGCAAAGGAGAGCACGTCGCGGCGTTCGAGTTGCTCTTGGAGCTGGCTCGCAAGAACGGCGATGCGGTGTTGAAGCTGAGCAGTTCGCCGCCGTTGTCTATTCGCTCAGAAGCGTGGGCCGGTGGACAACTCGCCGACCTGTGGAATTCCTTGCCGGCCGACGGTCGCGGTGACTTGGATCGCCGCCTCGCCGACGAAGTGCGGAATCTGAACGCCGCGACTCCCGCGGTGCGGCAGCACGAGCTGGAACTGTTCGCGTTCCATCCGGCGACACGCGAACTGCGCTGGCAAGACATCGAAGCCGCGATCACCGAGCGTGACGTTTCGCGAGCCGAGTTCGCACTTCTGCGATTGACCGAAAGCGCCGATGCGCACGAGACCGTTCGTGCGTGGCGTCGGCTTTTGGAACTGTATCGCTCGCTCAAATTGCCAGACGACGCGGCCGCTGCCGGACAGCGACTGGCTCGCTTTGGTGACGCGCCGCTGGGCGAGGGAACGACGGCGAAGCAATGGGTTGAGCAGGAGATCAACGCCGAACGGCTCGCCAAGACGATTGCGTCGAACGGGGCGGGGGCGGACTGGAGCAAGCTCGATTTCAAACTGGAGCGGTCGTTGGGCTTTCAGGGGAACATGGAGCAAGTCCAAGAGTGCTCGCTGTCCGACGCGCGCTGGCCGTTCTTTACGGCTCAGCGGTTTCAGTACCAGATGCTGAACAGCCCGATCGCGACGCAGCGGCTGTCGATGTCACGCTTGAGCGACAGCCAACTCGATTGGTCTCTGCCGCTGCGGTTCAAGTCGACCAGCACACTGGCCAACGGCACGATGATTCGCACTGTCGGCCATCAAATGCTGGTCTACCATCGCGAGGTGCTGCACTTGTTGTCGCCGGTGGATCATCGCGTCCTCTGGACCCGCTCGATGGAGTCGCGCGGCGCCAACAACTTCGATCCGTCACAAGTCGCTCGCCGCCAAACGCAGGCGATGCAGCCGGGTGCCAGCTTTCTTTCGCTTCCGATCGATCCCAATGAAGACGCGGCTCGCAACGCGCTGTTGGCGCTCTGCACGCCGGAGTTCATCGCGTATCGCGGTCGTCGCACGCTGACGATGCTCGATGCCGTGACCGGCCAATGGCGCTGGGAGCTGCGTGATCTGCCGAACGACACGCGCGTGCAAGCCACGAACGATTTGATGTTCCTCACGTCCACACGCTGGCCCAGCGGATTGTTGTTGCGGACTCGCGACGGCCGCTCGTTGCCGTTTGAAGGGAACGTGCGCGAGCAGTTTCAAAAGGCCAAGACCTCGCTCGGCAATGATTTGCTGGTGGTCTCGCGCGGCCCAAATGACCTGCTGTCGGTCGAACGCTGGAATCCGCAGACGCGCCAAGCCGTGTGGCGTGAGACGTTCCCCATCTCCAGCCAGTTCGGTTGGCTGGACAATCACACGCTGGCAACGCTCGGTCAAGACGGCAAGCTGGCCACGTTTGACCTCGACACACACGAATCGCAAACGCTGGAAACGCTCAAGCCAGCCGATTTGTCCGGTCTCAACCGCCAAAGGTTTTTGGTCTCCGACAACGATCGCTTGTTCCTGATCGTGTCAGGCCAGCAGACGAACTTCTACGGCGACGAACTGGTCACGGTCCCGGTCAACGGCGCGGTCTTCGCCTTCGATCGACGCGCCGGCGGAGAACTCTGGCGACAAAAAGTGGACAACCAAGCTTTGGTCTTGAACCACTTTGGTGCGTCCCCTGCGTTGTTATTCTCCACTCGGAAATTCGAGCAGCGTGGTAAGGTTCACGTCCAAGTTCACCGCTTGTTGATGTTCGACAAGAAGACCGGCCGCAAGCTGTTCGAGGACGAACTGACGAACCAATTCAGCGGCTTCCGCCTGAACCTGAACCTCGCCGAACGCTACATCGAATTACTGACCTACAACGATCGCCTACGGCTGGTCGGCAGCGAGCAATCGCCCAAGTAGACCGGTCACTCCGAGGCCGTGAAGAAACGACGTGGGGCACGTTTTCAACGTGCCCAATCGGCCGATATTCGAGCACGTTGAAAACGTGCTCCACGAAAGCTTCACAGCCTCTCTGTGACCGGACAATCGGGCCACGGAGAGGCTGTGAACTTTTTGGGCAGATGAAGTCGCCAGACTTCAGAATTCGCCGAGAAAACTGAACTCTGGCGAGTTCAGCTACCAATTCTTTCACAGCCTCGGAGTGCCCCGTCTCCCACCTGTTTGATATGGCAATCTTTCCCAGCGACCTGCTTCAGGTCGAGTCAATCTCTTTGCGGATGGCAACACCTATCGCCGTACCCCTCGGTAGATGACGGTTGTGTCATCACCCTTTGACCCTATGTTCGCTCGATTTGGCTGGCATTCTCGGAACTCTGCCTTCAGAACGCCGCCCCTCCGCCCCCCCCCACCCGATGGTCTCGCTTAAGACCAACCTCATCATCTTTCAGTGTCAGCAACAGGTTCATGACAAAACATCAAGATTGCGTCGACTCGCGCTGACTTCATCACTTCGTGCATCTAAAAGCGATTGAAAGCTTCTCCGTTCGTAACGGATTCAAGGACTTTCAACGTTGCGATTTCTTTGTGGAACTCGCGGTACTTGGTTTCTCAGACAGACTTCTCCCTGAAAGCGAGACAATGGCGAAATTGCGATGCGTACCTTGGTTATTCGTCCTGTTGATTGTTGTGATGGCTGGCTGCGGCGGTGGTGCCAACACCTCTGACAAACCAGATGCTGGAGAAGTCTATTCCTTGTCAGCCAAGTCCGAAGTTTTTGATTTGCGTGGAAATCCCGCTGATGTGGGGGTCGATCGAGATGGGTTGGCTCGGAGCAATTTGACGAGCTTGATTACGGACCTGACGACTTTCGAGGCGGGCTCAAAGAGTAGTCACAAGCAACACTACACCGAGCTACTGAAGTCCGCGACGGAATTGCAAACCACGTTTGAGGCGGCCAAGTTCAAATGGACCGCCGACTGTGAGAAGCAATACCAAGCGATGCGTGCCCTGGCCGAAAAGCTGCCGGCCACGTAATGCGGCGTGCCACCTGCTTTGAAATCGCGCTGATTTCAATCGGCACAATCTCGTTGTGTCCGAATGTGGTGAATTTGGATCGTCGTGTGCCCGCGAAAGTCTTCGTCACGACGAAGACAAGCTGCACGGCTTCAAATCTCCCAAGCGAGGAGTCAGGGATCTGACGACTCCCCGTGTTTGGTTCCTTGGTCGTTCGTGTGACGAATCACTTTTGTTGCACGTCTTAAACTTTCTCCCTTTCTAAATCTGGAGTTCTCGATGAATTTGTTTGGTTCCATACGTTCAAACCGGCGCGGTTTTACCTTGATCGAACTGTTGGTGGTGATCGCCATCATCGCGGTGTTGATTGCCTTGCTGCTCCCCGCCGTCCAACAGGCACGCGAGGCTGCTCGGCGCAGCCAGTGCAAAAACAATCTCAAGCAAATCGGCCTCGCCCTGCAAAACTATTTGGACACGGCCAAGATGTTTCCGGCCAGCCAACTCCGTATTCAACCACAGGTGAATAACTCCACGCCGGCGGTCTTTTGGTCCGGTGCAGTGCTGCCGTTTATGGACCAAGCCCCACTTTTCAAAAGCATCGATTTCAATGCGGTTTACAATCCCGCCATCCAGTGGTCCGGAAACAACCAAAAGGCCTTGGAAGTTCAGTTGCCGGGGTTGCGGTGTCCGTCGAACGCCGACCCACTGACCGTGATACAAACTTCAGCGGCACCGATGCCCGTCATCAATTTCAATCGGTTTGTTTGCAACTACGGTGCTAACGCTTCCGGCGTGGTCGGCAACGGTTCGCCACCAGGCGTCGTCGCTGCCGCAGGTTTGCCGGCCGAATCGCAGCAACACCTGGATGACGCCGTCGGTACCGGCAATCGGCGGTACGACGGTGTGATGTATGTCCAAAGTTCGACAAGAATCGGTGACATCAAGGACGGAACGAGTTCCACGGTCGCGGTTGCCGAATGGAATCGTGGTGGAATCGGCACGCGAGCCGTCGGCACGTACGACCACTTCGCCGTCGGCGATGTGAATCCACAAGACGAATCGGCCAGATGCAACGGATCATTTGGCCTGCCACTCAACTTCAAACCCATCACGAACAACTCCGTCGGCCCCGGTAACCCTGGCACAACGGCGGCTCAAACCTCACAGCAAAACAAAGCCGGTTTTTCCAGCTATCACACGGGCGGCGTGCATGGCGTGTTGTGCGACGGCGCGGTGAAGTTCTTTAGCGAGAACATGGACCAGCAAGTTTCCCGAGCACTGGGCAGCCGCAGAGGCGGAGAAACGGTCGGCGAGTACTAATCCGAGACGAAGGTGATTCGACATTCCGAAAAATGATTCAGAGCCATGATCCTGCGGATCATGGCTCTGATTTTTTGCGCGGCCCTAAGGCACGAATGGTTCGGGAGGAACAAGCAAAGTGCTCGCGAGAAACTGGCGGATCGCGGCGTTGGTCGCCAGCGGTTGTTCCAGCGGAGCCAGGTGTCCGGCGTCAGCGATGATTTGAAAAACGCTGTGAGGAATCGCCGTGGCAATGTCACGCATCTCCGCCGGTGGTGAGATGACATCGTGCTCGCCGACGATCACCAGCGTCGAGCAGTCGATCGTCGGTAAGAGCAGTCGAGCATCGCCCCGTTCGGCCATGCCGCGCGACGCGGCGGCAATGCCTTGCGGGTTTGTGGCCAGCATCACTTGGCGCAGCTCGCGGCCCCATTCCGGCCGATGCGCGGTCGTGTTCGGAGCGAACAACCGAGGCAGCATCGCATTGGCGACCAATTCCGGCCCCAGCCGCACCACGTCGTCAGCGAGCTTCAACCGATTAGCCACCGCTTCCGGCGAATCGGGAGCCGCGCGAGTGTCGCACAAGATCAGCGCGCGTAACCGAACCGCGTGCCGTCGCACGAACTCCCAGGCGATGTAACCACCCATCGACAACCCGCACAGAACCACCGACTCTGTGATGCCGAGCGCATCCAGCAGCGCGGCGAGGTCGTCCGCGAATTGCTCCATCGAGACTTTGCCGTCGGTGACGCTGCTCTGTCCGAAGCCGCGCAGGTCGGGAGCAATGCAGCGATGATCCCGCGACAGCTCCGCGAGTTGTTGCCGCCACATCGTGTGATCGAGCGGAAAGCCATGCACGAACAAAATCGGCGGGCCTCGGCCGACATCGGCGACAGACAACGTGGTCTCCGAAGTGTTGATGTGTCGAAGCAAATGAATCTCCTGGCGGTCGTTGGCATCGCTGGTCGTCAACGGAATCTGAGCGTCACCATTATTCTGGTCCGTACTCGTCAACTTCCTTCAGCAACTCGTCCCACGTGATTCGACGCGGATCGTGTTGGCCACAGACCTCGATGATTCTCTCGCGAACCCAGTCGCGATCCAATTTGGCTCCTTGGACCCAGATCAAGTCCTTGAGATCGACCACATCTTTTTCGCGAAAGAAGAGAAGTTTGAGCACGCACACAACTTCCGCGTTCCAGAATCGGACGTCGCGGCCGGAAACCTGCGCGAACGAGCGGCGATGTTTGGCTGAGTTGAGAAACGTCGTGGTCGGAAGAAACAAGTCCACAAAGCAGCGACGGTAATAAGCACGACAGAATCCGAACTCGTACAATGAATTCTGAGCGGCGTTTGATTGAAACGTGCAACCGATTTCGCTCAGCAGTCTCAGCACACTTTCAGGCTGCCTCGGATCGAGAAAGAGCGTGACACCCACGTCACGCGTCGCCCGTGGTTCGGTCCAAATCCCATACGCCAAGGCACCGCCCACGGCGTAATCGATTCCGAGCGCATCCAGCGCCGTGGCTGATTCAGCCGCGACACCCCATGCCGGTGAGAAGGTGCTATCGTCGGGCATCGGCAGCCAATCTGCGCAGGATATCTTGAGTTGATTTAGGCCACGGGTCGGGATCCCTGATCGTCATCCCCATGTTTTGTTGAGCTTCCATGATGATGACGGCATCTTGGCATACCGCCATGATCGCCTCACTTCGCTCCGCAAATGTTCTGGACTGCCAATAGAGCAAGTCGTCTTTATGTTGTTGCTGAATCAACGCGACTTGGCCTTCGATCATCGCGGTGAATTCGTTCGTAACAGGCGGGCGTTCTCGGCGACGGCGGATCATGGACGGCGATTCCTAATTCAGAGAACGGATCAACGCTCGGCATCGTAAGCCAGAGACTCCAGGCATGTCAGGTCCGCTTCAACGAGGATGACTTCTCAAAGCAGAAACACGCCGACCACGATGTCGAGAATGCCCATCAGGCTGGCTCCGGCGATGATGCCGGCGCAGATCGGTTCGTGGTTCTCGACCCACAGATTGCCGTGAGCGTTCTCTTCTTTGATGCGACCGACACCCAGGATCCAAAACAGAAATGCTCCGGCGAACATACACGCCGCCGATTTGAAATCGAGCACGAACGCCAAGCCGAGAGCCACTGGCGACAGCGGCACCTTGTTCTTGGTGACGATTCGCAGCACCTCCAGAACGAACGCCACGAGGCTGGCGATAATTACCGCGATGACGACCGACTGTGGCAGTTTGCTTAAGCCTTCGGTCAGCACTTTGGCGACGCCGGTCCACACCGTGACCGACGGCATGGGGAATTGGTCGGACTGAAGCAAGGCGATGGTTTCAGGTTTGTTCGGATCGATGCCTTTGGTGAACAGCACGAAGAACAGGAACGTGCCGGCAAATGCTCCGCTCAAGATGCCGATGATGTGGCCGACCGCTTGCTGACGCGGTTTGGCTCCCAGCATGTAACCAGGCTTGATGTCCATCAGCAGGTTGGATGAGTTGCCGACAACTTCGGCCGTGATCCCCGCTGTGGCGAGGTTCGATTTGATGTCGCCGGGACGGACCATTCCGTAGAACAACTGCGTGATCTTGCTGGTCGCTCCGATGGGAGTCGTGCTGGTCAGTCCCGTCGATGTCGCGCCGACGAGCGACAACACAAACGTCAGCGGTAGCCCCACGAGCGAAACCCAGAGCGGGATTCCAAAGAAAGCCGTCGCCATTCCAGCGGTGACGAGGCTCATCAGCGGGATGCCGATCACGGAAATCCACAACGGGAACTCGATCCCCTTCAAGACGTCTTCGCCTTGTTTCTTGCCGGTCAAACCGTGGAACGCTTTCACGAAGACATCGGGCTTGGACAACAACGCCACGAACGACGCGACCACCATCGCCGCCACGCCCGGCCACAGCGACCACAGGGTGATGATCCGCATGCCATACGTCAGTTTTTCGACTCCGTCGACGATCGTGACTTTGGGCAGGATCTCTTTGCGTTCGATCATCCAGGGGACGAGCACGCAGTAATTGATGACAGCTCCGATCATCAGCGAGCTTCCGGCTCGAATTCCCATTAAGCCGCCGGCACCAAATAGAGCCACGTCGGCCAGAGGCATGATCGTCAACTGCCGCAGTTCCACGCCGCGCAGTTTGGGAATCGGGATCTTCGCCCAGTCGAGAAACAGAAACAGATCTTCCGGCAGATGCCAGAGCTTTTTGGTTCCTTCTTCGAGCAGATTCGCGCGCTCTTTGAGGGATTCCTTGTCGGTGACTTTCGGCAGCCAGGCACCCACTTGCAGCCACAGTTGCAGACTCTCGGCCTGCAAGAATTTGACGAACGCCGCACCTCCCGCCGAGATCGCCAGCACTTTGGCCTTGAACAATCCGACCGACACGTCCGACGAATGCAGCGTGTCCATCACCACGCCGGCCGCCTGGCCTTCCGGGAAAGGGTATTGCTCGTCGTTGATGAATCGCCGCTTCATCGGAAAGGCGAACAGCACGCCGAGAATCGACACGCCCACATTCCAAAGAATGATCTGCCACCACGGGATCATCACCTGGTTCGCGATCATGTACGCCGGCAGCGAAGCGATCAGGGGCGAGGTCATGTAACCCGCCGAAGTCGCGATTGACTGCATCGCGTTGTTTTCGAGGATCGTGAATTCACTGATTCCGAGCTTCTGCAACGCCTTGAAGAACGCGAACGCCAGGATCACCGATGTGATGCCGACTCCCAGTGACCAACCGGTTTTGGCACCGATGTAGAGATTTGTCGCCGACAGCAAGCCGCCGAGCAGGAAGCCGGTCAGACCCGCGCGTAATGTGAGCTGCGGCATATTGCCGCGGTAGACGTTCTCAAGCCACCAGCGATCTTTTTGCTCGACGGACCATTCACGGATTTGCTCTTCGGTCAGTTGCTTGATCGCCATGCCCGTCTCCCGTAGGTCAGGCTTTCCAGCCTGACCCGAACGCTCCTTGAACGCTGAATCCAAAACGAGTCAGCCTGGAAAGGCTGACGTACTTCCAAAACGAGTCAGCCTGGAAAGGCTGACCTACATTGGGGCGGGAGAGTATCAAAAGCCGCCGCTGGGCGGCACTCGAAGTCGCGCCTATACTGCCTCACACATTCCTGACACCGAGGACTTCTCCGAACACATCATGTCTCAATCTTTTCGTGGCCAATTTTTGATCGCGGCCAAACATCTGCGCGACCCCAATTTCTTCAAGACCGTCATTCTGATGCTGGAGCACAATCAGCACGGAGCGATGGGGCTGGTGGTCAATCGGCCGTCCTCCGTCACCGTCTCGCAGGTTTTGTCCGAGCACTTCGAGCTGCCGGAAACGGGCGAAGTCGTCCACATGGGTGGGCCGGTCGAGCCGGGCAACCTCTTCATTCTGCACAACGCCGACGAATTGGATTTCTCCGAATCGCCACCGTTGGAAGGGGTCTTTGTGGGCTGCACACAAGACGTCTTCCGGTCGGTCGTGCAAGCCGTGTCCGAGGGAGACGACGACGCGCGGTTCCGAGTCTTCTCTGGCTGCGCGGGTTGGTCCCCGAAGCAACTGGAAGGGGAGATCAACCGCGGCGACTGGCTGCTGCTGCAAGCATCGCCCGAGTACGTCTTCCACAAAGAACCGTATGACGTGTGGGACGAGCTGATGCGGGCTTTCCAGCAGGCGCACCAACTGATTCCCGCCGCGTCCGAACACCCCGAATGGAATTGACTCATGTGGTTCACGGAAACGCCTTGGCCGCCGATTCTGATCTTGAGCGTGCTCGGCGTGCTGCTGTTTCTGGGCTGGATGTCGCAGCGGAAGACGGGCTATCTGGCGGGCGTGGCGTTGTGTGTCGCGCTATGCGGCCTCGTGTTTGTGGTGGAGCAGCAGATCGTCACGGAGACGGAGCGGGTCGAGCAGCGGCTGCTGGATTTCACGTCGGCGTTTCAGCGGGATTCAATGCAGCGGGGGTTGATCAACGCGGTGCTTGGCGGCGGGCCGGAACTGGAGTCGTTGAAGTTCCTCCAAGGAGACGAGGTCCGTCGTCTGGCGACACATGCGCTCGATCTGGTCGATATCCAAGACGACGTGCGCGTCTCCGACATTCGCACCAGGATGACCAACAAAGACTCGCGTGCGATCACTCAATTCCGAGCTTCCGCATCGGTCACGGTCAGCGGCTACAACGCCGTGAGACAACCCAGTCGCTGGGAGCTGACGTGGGGAAAAGAAGATGGCGAGTGGAAAGTCCTGCGGGCGACGCGGCTGAATTTCATGTCGGGACAACCGTTGGACAACCCGTTCGCGATGCGCGAATAGACGATGAGAACTCACACGGCCGCCGTGAGACATTCTGACGCCGCCCGCTCGCCTGGGTCGTTTTCGAAAGAGACAGCCATGTCCGTCCCGCACACCTCCAAAACACACGAACCCAATCCGAACACCGTCAATAACGCAGAACCACTGCCCGACCACACGCTGCCGATCACGGAAGCAGCCGACACTCCAGAGCACACGCTCGCGCAGTCGCAGGAAATTGTCGAGGCGACCATCGTCCATTCGCCGGGTGAAGGAGCCACGCTGCTCTTGCCGGACTCGGTGGTTGGTGCGGACGCCACGCAGAATCGCTCGACACCGAGTGCATTCCATCCGGAATCCGCCGTGCAAACATTGATCGGCGATCCGGCACACGATCCCCACGCGACGTTTGCTGAGATTCAAGCGAGCGCCGGCTCCAGTTCGGTCGCGCGCGGCTGGGCTCCCACCAAAGGAGCGACCGGCAGCAACTGGTCTGAGCAAAATCGCACGACGCAGCCGAACGCTGCGTCTCAAACGAGCAAGGCTCCACGAACGGAGGAGCGCTACAAGCTGCTCGACAACTTCGCGCATGGCGGATTAGGAAACATCTGGCTGGCGGAAGATACCTCGATCCACCGCCAGATCGCGTTCAAGGAACTCTTGCCGAAGGCGTTGAAGAACCGCTCCGTCGTCGAACGCTTTATGGAAGAGGCGCAGATCACCGGGCAGTTGGAACACCCCTGCATCGTGCCGATCTACGACGTGGGCTATCAAGAAAACGGCACGCCGTTCTACGCCATGAAGCTGCTCAAGGGTGGCAACATGGAAAAGGCGATTGAAGAGATGCACGCCTTGGCGCGAGGCAGTACCGAGCGGCAATTGGCGTTCACCCGATTGCTGCGACAGGTCATCGCCGTCTGTCAGGCGCTGGGGTATGCGCACGGCAAGGGAGTGCTGCATCGTGATCTCAAGCCGCTGAATGTGATGCTGGGCGAGTTCGGTGAGACGCTGGTGCTCGACTGGGGCCTGGCCAAAGTGATCGACGTGATGGGCCATCACGAAGTCGTCACCGACTCCGATGGCCAGATCGACAAAGCCAATCCCAACGTCGCCGTCGATTCGGGAACGGTTATTGAAGCGCAGACTGCGGAATCGAACATCGGGGCCACGAAAACCCAGGGGGTCAGCGACGTCGGTGTCACGAAAACCGAGGTCGCATCGCCTGGCGGAACGCAGGCCCGAACCACCGAAACGGGGAGCTTCTTGCGCCGCCAGGTCGCCACCGACGCACGCACGGCCGGCAGTCACACGATGATGGGGCAGATCATGGGCACGCCGGCCTACATGCCACCGGAGCAGGCGGAAGGGAAGATCGACCAACTCGACGCGCGGACCGACATCTATTCGCTGGGAGGCATTCTCTACAAACTGCTCACGAATCAGTCGCCCGTCGGACGCGGCAAAGCTCAGGACGTTTTGAAGAAGGTCATCAACGGCGACATCCCGCCACCACGGCAAATCGACCCAACGATCCCGCCGCCGCTCGAAGCCATCTGCCGCAAGGCGATGGCCCTCAAACAAGAGGACCGCTATCCCAAGGCGATGGACATGGCCGCCGATATCGAAGCCTGGTTGTCCGACGAACCGGTCTCGGTCTATCCCGATCCGTGGAAAACGCGACTGCGACGCTGGTACAAGCGACATCACGCGCTGGTCCACACTTCGGGAGCAGCCGTGACCGTGATCGGGATCGCCATCGGCGGCTGGACGTGGGCCGAGAGTCACCGTGTGGCGGGGTTGCGACTCGCCGCCCAGACGAAAGTCGATGAGGCAAGCGAAGCGACCGACAAATCCGACCTGCTTAAAGCGAACTCGCTGCTGACCGAAGCCTTGGGACAAGTCCGAGCCGAATCGCAACTGGCGGAGCTTCGCGAGCTCATTCAAAGCAAACTCGACAACATCGCCGGCCTGCAAGCCGCCGCCGAACGCGAACGGCTCGTTGAGCTGCGCAGCAAAGCCGCGCGGTTGCTCGAAGATGCGAAAGAAGCCGGCGACACCAACCAAGACTTCGCTCAAGCCCGCACGCTGCTGACCGAAGCAGTGACGCTGCTGGCCAACGAAACGTCGCTCGCGGATCTGCATCGGCAGGCACAATCCCGGTTGGCCGAGGTCAATCAAGTCCTCACGCAACAATCGGTGGTCCTCGCCGCGAAAGCGCAGCTCGCCAAGTTTCAAGAGGCGGTCGAACAAGTCCGCGTCTACGGCGGCAATGTGTCCGGCGAAGATTCCATCGACGATCTGCGTGAGGCGCACAAGCACGGCCTGGCTGCATTGGACCTCTTTGAGATCGACTCTGAAAAACCGGACCAACTGGATGCGCGGCTGCGGTTGCTCGGCCCCGAAGCGATCGACACCTGGAAGGCTGGGCTGCTGGAATTGCTCGTTACGATCGCTCAAGCGGAAACGAATCTCGCCATCAAAGATCAACCACAGGATGTCACGGCCGCCGCGAAACGGAGCCTCGAACGAATCGGACAAGCTGAGTCGTTTGGGCTGGCGTCTCGACCAGTGGGGCTGTTGAAGGCCGATTTGCTCGCGACGCTCGGACAAGCGGATGCGGCTCAGAGGACGCTGGCAGCGGCGGAAAAACTGCCCGCCGAAACGCGGCTCGATCATTACTGGCTCGCGGAACGTGCGCGTAAGCTCCGTCAGTTCTCACAGGCGATCCGGCACCTGCAAGATGCTCTGCGTGTCGATCCGAATGACTTCTGGTCGCTGAACCTGATGGCCATTTGCCATCTCAATCAGGGACAAGCCGACGCTGCGGCGGCGAACTTCACCGCTTGCATCGCGCGACGGCCGAATCTCGTCTGGCCGTACCTCACCCGAGCCCTCGCGTTTGCCGACCTGGGACAGTTTGAGAATGCCCAGCTTGATCTGGCCCGCGCCCAAGAACTCAGCCCGCGCGCGTACGCGGTGCCGCTCAATCGTGGATTCGTGTTTTTGCTGCAAAAGAACTACGACGCGGCGAAGGCCGACTTCATGAAGGCCGCCGAACTGCGTCCCGACTTGGCCGCTCCGCATTTGAATCTGGCCGAAGCCTGCCGCCGGCAAGCCGACGAGCTGGAACTGTCGCAGGCCGCTGACGGCTCGGTCCGTGCCGCCGCCGAGCGTCAGACCGCGCTCGCCGAACTGACTAAGGCTCTGCCGTTAGCTCCACAACAAGGCGTGATCTATCGCGTGCGCGGCATGCTCCAAGTCCGGTTGAACGCTCCGGCCGCCGCGCTTGAGGACTTCCAACGAGCCACGCGGTTGGAACCCAATCCGAAGTTCCAAGCCCTCAGCTACTATGAGATCGGTGCCCTCCATCAGCGAGCGAAGCGGCTAACCGACGCGCTGGCCGCCTTTGACCAGTCGCTCGCACTCAATCCAGCGGACACCAAAGTCATCCGCGAGCGGGCGGAGATGCTGCTGTCGCTCCGCAAGTTCGACGAGGCGATTGCGGGCTTCACGTCGTATCTCGAAAAGGCTGGACCGCTCGGCGATGTGTACCGTGCTCGCGGCTTGGCGTTCTCTCTGACGAACAAGCCGCGCGAGGCGATCAACGACTACACGATGTCGCTGCAATACGAACCGTCCCTCAACATGCTCGGCCGCCGCGGCTGGGCGTATTTGCTGAACGCGGCCAAGCTCGCCAAGGAAGACTTCGAGGAAGCCGTGCGGCTCGACCCGCAGAACCCCGACAGCTTGCAAGGCTTGGCCTTCGCGATGGTCACTCTGAACGATCACGCCGGCGCGGTAGCGAATTTGGAGAAGGCCGCCCCAATCATCAAACGCGCACCCGCTCGGCTGGGTGCGCAGGCCTGGGCATTGTCGTTCAATCAGGCTGGAACCTACTCGCAAGCGTATGCCAAAGCCTTGGTCGATCCGACGCTGTCCACCGAAGGCCGCGACGAACTCACCAAGCAATACGTGTCGCAGGCCATCGCCTGGCTGACCGAAGCTCACACCGTCGCAGGTCCGCAGTTCCGCAAAGTGTTCTCGCAAGAGCTGCGCGGCGATGGTGCGTTTGATCCCATCCGGCAACGCCCCGAATTCGCCGAAGCAATGAAGATACTCTCGGCAGAATCCAAGTGAGGCAAAATCATGGTTCACAAAATCATGAAGGCCGACAGACAGATTTCAGACGATAAGTTCTTAGTCGGTGGCAGCCTGGGCTTTCATGATTCTGTGAAACATGATTTTGTTGACCTTTCCGCTTTGCAGCCCAAAGTGTCAATTGAACGGTAGCGGTGTTGCGGTCGGTGGCTCGTCAGGTTTTTTGAAGAATTGCGACAAGTCGACGCCCCCCTTCAGCTCGGCTTGCACAATCTTCAGCGCTTGCTCGAACTGTTGCAGCCGTTGTTCGAGCACGGGGTGAATGATCGGCTGGTCGGCCTTGGATTTGATTTTCGGCACACCGGGATAGCCGAGATGCCGCTGCAAAGCGGCGAACATGTAGAGCGGATCTTTCTTGCGATGCGCTTTCGCAATGCGGCCCTCACGGATGCTGAAGAGCGTCTTGTACGGCACATTGAAGTCGGGATCTTGGTTGGCTCGGCGGCGATCGGCGACGTACTGCTCGGAACGGTAATAAAGCAGGTCGGCGAAATCCGACGTGCCGAGTTCTCGCCGCAGCACTCCGAACCACTCGCGCCAGGCGTCGTCGTAGAGCGGATCGCCGCCGAGAGCGATCAGTCCGTCGATGTAACCCAAGCGGTTTCGAGACAGACACTCGAACTGGTAAATGAACAACCCCTGCGGGCTCGGATTGTTCGCGCGGAAGTCCGCCTCACGTTGCAGGATTTCCAAGGCCATGAACTGATCGAATCGAGATTTCGTTTCTTCCTCCGCCTGCCCCATGATGAAGGCTTGGAACGGCGCGAAGTAATGATCCAGCCGAGCCATCGCGTCGCTGATGCGGCCCTTCAACAGGATCTCGCTGCGCAAGAAATCAATCGCCATCGGCAGCTTGGTCGTGCTGAGGATTTCCTCCTGCACCGTGACGAGGATTTCCTGCGAGGGAATGTTCTCGCGCAGTCGCTCGGCAAAGACGCGGAAGAAGTGCGCCTGCTCAATGTATTCCTCACGGTCCAGCAATGGAGACGACATGGAGGCACGGTCCATGGTGAAATGGAGAAAGGCAACACGGCCAATCTATGGCAACACTCTGCCGCCGCACAGTGCTGATAGTCTTTCGGACCGCATGAGACATTTTGGCGAGCGGGGCGGCGTCAGCCCCCCGGTG
>CAMDPX010000162.1 GCA_945905295.1 Planctomyces sp. SH-PL62
AGCCCCCCGGTGTTCTCCTGCGCTGAAGAACCGGGGGGCTGACGCCGCCCCGCTCGGCGGTTTCATTCGTGCGGTCACGCACGCTTCTCTGCTGCTTCGAGCATAAAGCCCTGAACGCGGGAAACCATTTGGCTGGGATCGAGCGGCAGACCCTCCAACAACAAGGCGTTGGCAAAGAGCTGCCGGCCGCATTGTTGAATGAACGAATCATTGGCGGAGTTATCGGCCAGCGTGGTCAGGCGAGTCGTCAGCGGCGCGGAGGGATTGAGCTCAAAGATCTTTTTCGGAGCATTGAATCCACGATCGCCGGCGGCCAGCACCTTTTGAAGCTGGGCGCTCATCGAGCCTTCGGCATTCACCAGACAGCAGACGGCGTCGGTCAATCGTTGTGAGGCTCGAACCTCCTGCACCTCTTTGCCGAGTTCCGTGCGGAGCAATTCCAGAACTCGCTGAAAACCGGTCGACTCGGCGGCGGCGGTTCGTGCGGCTTGAGTCTGCGCCTCTTCGGCCTGATCCGCTTCGGTGGTCGGTGGGAATTCCACCTGCGCCGAATCGATGGCAACGATGCTCTTGTCTTTGTAGTTCTGAAGATTGCCGAGGACGAACTCGTCAATCGGATCGGTGACCAACAACACTTCCAGGTTCTTGCGGCGGAAGACCTCCAAGTTTGGATTCTTTTCGAGCGATTTCCGATCCGGTCCGCCGAGGAAGTAGATCTGCTTCTGTCCTTCGGGGGCGCGCTTGAGATAGTCCTCGAAGCCGATCAGCGGTTCCGGCTTGTCCGCTTCGGGCGGAGAGGCGGTCGTCGGGAACCGCAGCAGACCGGCGACGTTCTCGCGATGCTCGAAGTCCGAGTGCAAACCCTCGCGCAGCGTGATGCCAAACTGACGATAGAACGTCAGGTAGTCGTCCGGCCGCTCGGTTGCGAGCGACTCCAAGTGCGACAGGACTTTCTTCGTCAGCACCTTTTTGATTTTGCGAAAGACCGTGTTGTCTTGCAGCGCCTCACGCGAAACGTTCAGCGGCAAGTCGGCGGAATCGACCAGCCCAAAGAGGAATCGCAGATACTCCGGCAACAGCTCACGGCAGTTGTGCTGCACGAGGATGCGTTTGGCACAAAGCTGCAACCCGTGCTCGGCGCGGCCGAACCCCATTTTTTCAATGTTGGAGGTCGGGCAGTACAAGATCGCATGGAACTGGAACGGCGAATCGGACGACAGATGCAAATGCCACAACGGCTTGTCTGTCTCACCGTGCGAGAGATGCTCGAAGAACTTTTGGTACTGCTCGTCCGAAACGTTGCTCTTGGGTTCGACCCAGATTGGCTTTTGTTCGTTGACGACGTCGTCCCCCAGCTTGATCGGGTGCGGCACGAACGTCGAATACTGCTTCAAGACTGATTTCAATCGCCACGGTTGCGTGAACTCTTTCAGATCCTCCTTCAGATGCAGACGGATCTGCGTTCCGCGCGTGAGGTCCGCCTGCGGTTCCACGGTGAATTGCCCGCTGCCGTCAGACTCCCAACGATGGCCTTCGTCGTTCTGATAGCTGCGGCTGAGCACCTCGACTTTGTCCGCCAGCATGAACGCCGAATAGAACCCGACGCCGAACTGTCCGATCAACGAGAGGTTATTGGCTGCATCCTTTCCGGCCTGAGCGGCGGTCTTCAGGAATTCCAAAGAGCCGCTGTGAGCGATCGTGCCCAGATTCTTGATGAGCTCATCGCGCGTCATCCCGATGCCGTTGTCGCGGATGACCAGCAGATTGTCGGTCTCGTTCGGCTCGAGCGTGATCTCCAACGGAGCGTCGTTGGTGACTTCGCTGTTGGTCAGCGTGATGTGCCGAAACTTGTCGAGCGCGTCCGAGGCATTCGAGATCAGCTCGCGGATTGCGATCTCGCGATTCTGATACAGCGAGTGCGACAACAAGTGTAGGAGTTGCTTGATCTCAGCCTGAAACGTGAATTCCGAAGGAGTGCTCATGAGGGTTAAATCGAGAGAGTTTCTGGTGGGTCAGTGAGCCGTAGCGTTCCAAGACGGCCGCGCTACGGAGAACGGCGCGGCATGGTAGTGGCCGTCGATTTCATTTCAACCGGTTCGACAAAGCGCAGGGCTCGCGCCTTCAATTTTCAGACCTGACCCCGGCTCGCGCGCAAAGTAGGTCGTGCGCCCGAAAATTACCCGCGAGGCCAATTTGTGGGACGCGGATTAGACTCTCAGTCTCTGGATTGCTCGTCAAACGATGCCGTGCTCTCGTACAACCACCGCCGCCTCTCAACCTCAACACTCCGGATCAAAAAATGAATTCACGCCACTTCTCGAATCTTGCTCGTCACGTCGTCGCCTCATGGACCTTGGTCGCGCTCCTGAGCAGCGTCACCGGGTCGGTGTCTGCATTGGCCCTGGCCGATGAAAAAGCAGGTCAGCCAACACCGAGCAAGCCGGCCGCTCCCGCCGCCCCGCAGGTCAAGTTGCCTCCTGGCGTGACGATGGAGCGAGACATCTCGTACATCCCCGACGGCGACGCGTCGCAGAAGCTCGATCTGTATCTGCCCGAGAAGCCAGCGGATCGCCCTCTGCCGTTGATCGTCCACATTCATGGTGGCGGGTGGATGGGCGGCAACAAGTTTCCGTGCCCGGTGGTGGGGATGGTCGCCAAGGGGTACGCCGTCGCCAGCGTCGAATATCGCTTCAGCCAGAAGGCGAAGTTCCCCGCTCAGATTCAGGACTGCCAGGCCGCGATCCGCTGGTTGCGAGCCAACTCCAAGAAACACCACATTGATTCCGAGCATGTCGGCGTCGTCGGTGGATCGGCGGGCGGGCACTTGTCGGCTCTGGTGGGAACCGCAGGGGGCAAGAAAGCGTTCGCTCCGATCGGCGGGAACGAAGACCAATCGGATCGAGTGCAGGCCGTCTGCGACATCTACGGTCCTGCGAACTTCAGTACCGTCATGCAGCAAGCTGCCGACGACAAGAACATCCGCAACATCTTCCAATTCAATTCTCAGAAGGATCCGTACTCACAACTCATCGGCGTCAGCCTGGAAGGCAACCCGGAGAAGACCGACGCGGTCAGCCCCGTGCATTACGTCAGCCAGGACAGCCCGCCGATGCTGATTCTGCACGGCACTCACGATGCGTTGGTGCCGTATGCTCAGAGCGAAGAGTTCGCCGCCGCGTTGAAGGCCAAGGGAGTTCAAGTCTGGCTGCAAACGCTGCCGGGTTCCGGTCACGGCGGCGGAGGGTTTGGCAAGCCCGCCATCAACACGCTGACTCAAACCTTTTTCGACAAGCACCTCAAAGGAGCCGACGTGAAGATCGAGTTGGTGCCCGAAGCGGACGTCGCCGTCGAACCTCCGAAGCCTGCCGCGAAGTAGAGGTGATCCGGGAGAAAGGGGTCGGGTGTGCGAATTTCAGAAATCGCCGCTACCGATGTTCCCAATGATTGACGCCAGCATCGGCGATTTCTGAAATTCGCACACCCGATCCCGCGTTCAATTCTACACAATGATTTGCGAACCCCTTTTTGGAAGGAACAATCTCATGCGTCGAGCTTTTTCAGTTTTGGTCATGACACTCGTTATCGGAACGGTCGTCTGCTCGGGGAGCCAATCAGCCTCAGCAGCGGACGAATACGCCTACGATCTGGTCCATTCCTCGGTCAGTTTTAAGGCGCGGCATCTCGACATCAGTTGGATTCACGGCCGGTTCAATGAGGTCGAGGGGAAGTTTTCGCTCGACCGAGAGAATCCCGCCAAGTCGACGTTCCTGCTCACCATCAAAGCCGACAGCATCGACACGGCCAACAAGGCCCGCGACGAACACCTCCGGCAACCCGACTACTTCGATACGAAGCAGTTCCCGACCATCGAATTCAAAAGCACGAGCACCAAAGCCATTGACGGCGGATACGAAGTGACCGGCGACTTCACGATGCACGGCAAGACCAAGAAGATCGTCCTGGTCCTGAAGGGGGGCAAAGAACACACCTTCAAAGACGTGAAGCGCGTCGCCTTCTCCACCGAACTTTCGCTCAAGCGCAGCGACTTCGGTTTCGACAAGAACGCCATCGGGCCGATCGGTGACGAGGCGTTGATCATCATTGATTGCGAAGGCATGCGAAAATAGCTGATGCCCGATCCACTGCAGTCTCTGAAAGCGATGGGGGCCGCCGCCATTGTCAGCGCGATGATCGTGCTGGCGATGGTGACGGTGCGACGGCAGGCCAGCACGACTTGGCTGAACTTGTCCTGCGTCTTGGGGATTGGCCTCGGCCTTGTGGTCGGCTACGGCGTGGTCTCGTTGCGCTTGGCCTGGCCTCCCGTGAACGGTCTCGATCGACTCTTAACGATCACCGTTCCATTGGCCCTCGGCATCGAACTGATCGCGGGATTCCAGAATGTCCCGCGTTGGGGCGCATGGCTCTTGCGGCTGATCCTGGCCGCAACGATCCCAAGAATTCTTCTACACGGTTCTGTCTACTTGAGCGATTCCCCCGAAGGCTGGACTCCGTGGCAGACTGGCATGTCGCTGGCGGTGTGCGGAGCCTTGTTGGCAGGTGTGTGGAGTCTGCTTTCCTGGTTGTCCCAGCGTTCCCCAGGAACCTCGATTCCCTTGGCAATCTGTCTGCCGATTCTGTGCGCCGGACTGACCGTGATGATGGCCGGTTACATCAAGGGAGGAGTCGCGGCGTTCCCCTTGGTGGCGACACTCGTGGCCACGGCCATCGGGGCCAGACTGATGGCGAAACGCTCTGTCGCCCTGGCGAACTTTCGCGCGCCGGCGATCGTTGGTGTCGGAGTCGTGGGTTTGTTCGGCCTGTTGTTCCTCGGTCGTTTTTTCGGCCGGCTCTCGACTGGCTATGCACTGGCCATGCTCCTGACGCCACTTTTGTGCTGGGTGACCGAGATGCCGCGACTACGGCGCCGGAAGCCGTGGCTTGTGGGATCGTTCCGATTGGTGCTGGTCGCGATCCCGCTGCTGGTGGTGCTCGCTGCGGCGAAGCGAGATTTTGACCGGGATATGGCCCCGTTGCTGGGAAAGATTCAGGCATCCCCTTGTCGTCTTCTCCGCGAACGATTTCACCAGTCCGCGGACATACGATTGCAACTCGACCTTGCCCCGCGCCAGATGGAGGACTTCATCCGCAGCCGCGCGGTGGCGGTCAGGGACCATAAGTCCAATCACGCTGATCGACTCTCAATTCGCTTTTTTGTGACGGACGAATTTCACTTTTGTGTTACGGACGAATACGCAGAATGGTGCAACAGACTGCGAATGACTGCCATTGATTGCCACGATTTTCGATCGCTTGCAGCATGCGGATGTTCGTGGTAACAGTCACAAAGGCATTTTGGTTTCAAAGCCGTGTGTTAAAATCCAAACAGTCGGATCCATACGGTAAAACGACAAGAACTTGAAATGTCAGAATGCTGTCCCTGGCATCGGTCAGCGATGCTGGCGGGGGAATTCAGAGAAGCGGGAGGGTGGCCGGAGCCGATTCTCCCCATTGCGTAGTGGCAATCGGTCGCTTCGCTCACAACCAGGGAGTATGCTGATTCTGCGTTTCGCGCAGGACGTTTGACCTTCGGTGGAGTTGGTGCATATGCCAGCGATGTTGGTGCCCATTGAGTCAGGTAATCCGATCGTGCTGGATAAGCCGATCGTGTTGGTCGGGCGGCACGCCGACTGTGACGCCGTGATTCTCGACCACCGCAAAATATCGCGCAAGCATTGCGTGGTCGCCTTGGTCAACAACAACTTTGTGGTCCGCGACCTCGGCAGCATGAATGGAGTCTGGGTCAACGGCAATCGTGTCGAGCAACAAGCCACGGTGGGCTTTGGCGACGAATTGGCGATTGGCGACGCGCGTTTCCGGTTGGAAGCTGGCAAGTCACTCGATTCCGGCAAGCCCGAACCCGCCAACCTCGAAGCTGCCAAGCTCAAAGCCGCCAAGCTCGAAGCCGCCAAGCTCGAAGCTGCCAAGCTCGAAGCTGCCAAGCTCGAAGCCGCCAAGCTCGAAGCCGCCAAGCTCGAAGCCGCCAAGCTCGAAGCTGCCAAGCTCGAAGCCGCCAAGCTCGAAACTGCCAAGCTCGAAGCTGCGAAACTCGAAGTTGCCAGACTCGAAGCCGCGAGGCTTGAAGCCTCCAGACTCGAAGCCGCGAGGCTTGAAGCCGCGAAACTCGAAGTCGCCAGACTCGAAGCTGCCAAACTCGAAGCTGCCAGAATTGAAGCCGCCAGAATTGAAGCCGCCAGACTTGAAACCGAGCGACTTGAGTCTGCCAAACTCGAAGTCGCCAGACTGGAAGCCGAGAGACTTGAGGCCGAGCGACTTGAAGCCGAGCGACTTGAAGCCGCCAAACTCGAAGTCGCCAGAATTGAAGCTGAGCGAATTGAAGCTGAGCGAATTGAAGCTGAGCGACTTGAAGCCGAGCGACTTGAAGCCGAGCGACTTGAAGCCGAGCGACTTGAAGCTGCGCGACTTGAGGCCGAGCGACTGGAAGCTGCACGACTGGAAGCTGCACGACTGGAAGCTGCACGACTGGAGGCTGCACGACTGGAGGCTGCACGACTGGAGGCCGAGAGAGCTGAAGCCGCCAGACTTGAAGCCGAGAGAGCGAAGGCCGAGAGGATTGAAGCGGAGAAACGTGAAGCCGAGAGAGCTGAAGCCGCCAGACTTGAAGCCGAGAGAGCGAAGGCGGAGAGAATTGAAGCGGAGAGACGTGAAGCCGAGAGAGCTGAAGCCGCCAGACTCGAAGCCGAGAAAGCGAAAGCCGAGAGAATTGAAGCGGAGAAACGTGAAGTCGAGAGAGCTGAGAGAGCTGAAGCCGCCAGACTCGAAGCTGAGAGAGCGAAGGCCGAGAGAATTGAAGCGGAAAGACGTGAAGCCGAGAGAGCCGAAGCCGCCAGACTCGAAGCCGAGAGAGCGAAAGCTGAGAGAATTGAAGCAGAAAGACGTGAAGCCGAGAGAGCTGAAGCCGCCAGACTCGAAGCCGAAAAAGCGAAAGCTGAGAGAATTGAAGCTGATAGACGCGAAGCTGAGAAAGCTGAAGCCGCCAGACTCAAAGCCGAGAGAATTGAAGCCGAGAGAGCTGAAGCCGCCAAACTCGAAGCCGAGAGAATTGAAGCCGAGAGAGCGAAAGCCGAGAAATCCAAGGCCAAGAAAATTGAAGCTGAGCGACGTGAAGCGGAGAGAGTTGCAGCCGAGAGAGTTAATGCTGAGATCATTGAAGCCGCCAAACTCGAAGCCGAGAGAGTTAAAGCCGAGAGACTCGAAGCCGAGCGGGTTGAAGCCGTGAGACTCGAAGCCGAGCGGGCTGAAGCTGAGAGACTTGAAGCCGCCAAGCGCGAAGCCAAGCGAATTGAGATCGCCAGAATTCCGCGCGGCGGCAGCACCGTGATCAATCCCTATCATCGACAAGAAGCCGCCAAGGTCGAAGCCGCCAGACTCGAGGACGAAAGAATTGCGGCGGCCAAAGCCGAAGCCGCCAGGCTCGAGGCCGAAAAAATCGAAGCGGCCCAAAACGAGGCCGCCAAACGCGAAGCCGCCCGACGGGCCATCGCCAGAGTCGAAACCCCAGCCCTTGAAGCCTACCGAATCGAATCCGAAAAACGCGCCGCCGAAAAAGCCGCAGCCGAAAAAGCCGCAGCCGACAAAATTCGAGCCGCCAGACAGGAAGTGATCAAAGCCGAAGCTGCGAGAATCGAGGCCAACAGACGCGAAGCGGCCAGACTCGAAGCCGCCAGACTCGAAGCGGCCAAACTGAAAGCCGCCAAGTCTGCCACGCCGGACGTTCCTGAGAAGCCGGATGGCAACTCGAATGTGGTCGAGGGTGATGAATTTATTCCGCTCTGAATCGCTGCGGTGCGGCGAGCCGGTGAAGTCGGATCCTGGCATCGCAGCCGCTCAAGCGACGTTTCCAAAAACGCTGGAATCTTGGGACCGAAGACGCGCCGTGTATCGAGCAGCGTTGATATCGTTCGGGCAGATTGTCTGGCGGTGCATTTTGGAGAACGTGCGTTTTCGGGAGGCGGCGACCATACTGCCCGCCGCTGTGTTTCGGCCCTCACACCACCAAGGAGTTCGCGAGATGACGCAACGTTTGAGTTTGCTGCTGTGGAGTTGGATGCTCGTCGTCCCGGTTGTCAGCTTTGCAGAGGAACCCGCTGTGAAGCTCAAGGCGGGCGACCGCATCGTGTTCTTGGGAGATTCGATCACTCAAGCGGGAGCTGGTCCCAACGGATACGTCACGATGATCCGGCAGACGCTCGACAAGAAGTACGCCGACCTCAAGATCGAAGTCATCGGAGCCGGCATCAGTGGCAACAAAGTCCCGGACCTGCAACGCCGAGTCGACAAAGACGTCATCGCCAAGAAGCCGACGATCGTCTTCATCTACATCGGCATTAACGACGTTTGGCACGGCGAGAAAGATCCGGCACGCGGCACGCTGCCTGACGCTTTCGAGTCCGGTTTGAAGGAAGTCATCGGCAAATGCCGCGACGCCGGAGCGACTGTCGTCCTCTGCACGCCCACGGTGATTGGCGAAAAGAACGACGGTGCGAATGCGCTCGATGCGAAGCTCGATCAATACGCGGACGTCAGCCGGAAGATTGCCAAGGAACTCAAGCTGCCGCTGTGCGACCTGCGGGGGGCGTTCGTCGAGCACCTGAAGGCCCACAACAAAGACAACGCCGAGAAGGGCGTGCTCACCTCTGACCGCGTGCATCTCAATCAAGCGGGCAACGAATTCGTCGCCAAGACGATGCTCAAGGTGCTGGGCTCGCAATAGTCGCCGCAAGACTGCCGAGAATTCTTTAGCCCATCAGCCGGAACGCTAGCGTCCGGTTCTCGCAATTTTCAGGTAACCGGACGCTAGCGCGTTCCGGCTCATGGGCGAAAGACAAGAACCATGAACCACGCTGACAACGCTGCTGTTTTCACACGCGATGACGCGCGCACGCACTGGCATGACCAGGCGCTGTGGTTCGTGCGGGCGAAGCGCGATCGCATGGCCAACTCGCTGCCCGAGTGGGAGACGCTGCGCGAGACGGCGGCCGCGATCAAGAATCACACGGTGTCGCGACTGGCGGATTTGCTGGAGCAATTCGAGGCCAACGCGACGAAGCTCGGTGCGACCGTGCATTGGGCTTCAACGCCAGCCGAGCACAACGAGATCGTGCTTGGCATCCTGCAAAAGCATGGCGTCACGCGCGTCGTGAAGAGCAAGTCGATGCTCACCGAAGAGTGTCATCTCAATCCGTTCCTCGAACGGCACGGGATGGAAGTGGTCGATACGGACCTCGGCGAGTGGATCGTGCAATTACGCGGCGAAGCGCCGAGTCACATCGTGCTGCCGGCGATTCACATCAAGCGGGAAGAAGTCGGCGAACTCTTTCATCGCGTGCTCGGTACGCCGGAGGGACTCGCGGAACCGAAGCCGCTCGTTGAAGCCGCACGCATTGAATTGCGTCACAAGTTCATGCGAGCGGAGGCAGGCATCACCGGCGTCAATTTCGCCATCGCCGAGACCGGAGGTTTCGTCGTCTGCACGAACGAGGGGAACGCCGACCTGGGCGTGTCGTTGCCACCGGTTCATATCGCCTGCATGGGAATCGAGAAGCTCATCCCGAAGGCCGAACACCTCGGCGTCTTTCTGCGGTTGCTCGCACGATCGGCGACCGGGCAACCGATTACGACCTATAGCTCGCACTTCCACGGGCCGAAGCCGGGGGGCGAACTGCATATCGTGCTGCTCGACAACGGCCGCAGCGACATCCTCGGCAGCGAGGACTTCCGTCGCTCGCTGAATTGCATCCGCTGCGGAGCGTGCATGAATACCTGCCCGGTCTTCCGACGCAGCGGCGGACACAGCTATCAAACGACCGTCCCCGGCCCGATCGGCTCAATCCT
Organism: Planctomyces sp. SH-PL62; assembly: GCA_945905295.1. GTDB lineage: Bacteria > Planctomycetota > Planctomycetia > Planctomycetales > Planctomycetaceae > SXKJ01. Next base: position 9,913 of record CAMDPX010000162.1, read on the forward strand.
CGCTCCGTCGCGAGATGCTCAGCAGTTTCATTCGCTGCCCTATGCGTGCAGCCTCTGCGGCAGTTGCACCGACGTCTGTCCCGTGAAGATCGACCTGCATCATCAACTGCTGACGTGGCGCAAGGAGATCGCCGTGCGGGGGCTGGTGCCCTGGTCGAAACGCTTCGCGCTCGGTGCGGCGAGCTTCGTGATGAGACGCCCCAAGCTGTTTATTTTCGCCGGTTCCGTCGGCCGAAAAGTCCTGTCGTGGCTGCCGAGGTTTCTGGTCTACAATCGGCTCAACCCCTGGGGCCGCCAACGCGAATTACCAGTCCCTCCCAAACAGAGCTTTCGTGAGCTGTATCGACAACGAAAGTCCAACGGCGGGCCAGCGGGTCATGGAGAACGATGATGACTCTCAGAATGCTGCTGACCGTTCTGGCCATCTCTGCCTGTGTGGGGGCCGTCTCGGCGGCCGAGCCGATCAAAGTGCAATCGGCGCTGGTGCGAGTGCTCGACGAAGCCGAAGTTCCCGCGCGGGAGGCCGGTGTGCTTGAACTGCTCGATGTCCGTGATGGGGACCAAGTCAAAGCTGGGCAGATACTTGGCCAGTTGGATGCCGAGGACGCCAAGTTGGCCGTCACTCGCGCCGAACTGGATTTGGCGATCGCTGATCGGCAAGCCAAGAACGCGCTGCCAGTCAAGACGGCCGAAGCGCTGCTCAAGGAGGCCGAGCAAGACCGGACACAGGCGGGCTTGACGCAGCGCATTGCTTCCTTGAAGGCCGAGAACGATGTCGCCGTCCGGCACGCGATGAAGTCCCGCGACTCCTCCAAGGTGGAATATGACCGAGCCGTGCAGGCGCGCAAGTCCTTCGAGAAGAGTGTCTCGCTGACCGAAGTGGACCGCTTGAAGTTGATCATGGAACGGAACGAACTGGAGATCGAGAAGGCGGTCTTCGACAAAGCGCTGGCGGACCTGCTCAAGCAAATCGAAGACTCGACGATCACCGAACAAGATCAGATGGTCGCGCGGCTGAAGCTGGCGGTTGAGCAGGCTCGCGTGCAAAAAGAAGTCGATGTGCTGACTCGCGATCTCAAGGCCCGCACGGTCGAACAGGCGCAACTGCAATTGGCTCGGCGGCAGTTCCGTTCGCCGCTGGATGGTGTTGTCGTCGAAACCTTGCGGCATCGCGGCGAGTGGCTCGAACCGGGACAGCGCGTGCTGCGAATCGTGCGACTGGATCGGCTGAAAGTCGAAGGGTTCGTCGATAGCCGATACATCACCGGTTCGCTGCGCGGAGCGGCCGTGCGTGTGCTCGTGCAACTGTCGGACGAAGAGAAGCCGATCGTCGTGAAAGGCAAAATCGTCTTCGTCAGTCCAGAGATCGACCCGGTCAATGCCCAAGTCCGCGTCTGGGCCGAAGTCGAGAATCCGGACCTCTCACTGCGTCCCGGCCTGCAAGCCGAAATGATCATCGACCCGTCCAGTCGAACCGCGACGAACGCCGCTAAGACGAACGGAAGTCGCTAACGCGGCTCCTCCTTCAATGCGAGTGGATCGCTTCAAATGACTGACAGAAAAATGGGGACAGAAAAAAGTCATGTCATTGTCTTTGGCGACATGACGCCGACAAACGGAGGTGGTCTCGTTTTTCTGTCCCCATTTTTCTGTCGGCTTCTATAAGCAGTCTCTGGAAAAGTCGCTGACCACCGCCCCTCATGTTCCGCCAACTCATTGCCCTCTCACCTCGAAGTGAAACCCGACTTTGGCCCCACTGACCTGAACCGCGAATCAACCGCCATGTCATCCACCGGAAACCCCGCTGCGGCAACGGACGCGATCATCCCTTGGCGGATGCGTCGCGACGTGATCGCGCGAACGAGTGCGGGTGGAGAGGACGCGGGTTGGACGTTGAAAGACCCGCTGTCGCTCGCCTACTTCCGGCTGCGTGAAGCCGAGTACGCGGTGTTCTCGTTGCTCGATGGGCGAGTGACCTACGGCCAGATGCTTGAATCGCTGCGACGAAAGTTTCCGGCGGAGCCGTGGTCGCTCGACAACTTGAAATCGTTCGTCGGCTCGTTGGTGCAGTCCGGGTTGGTGTCGTCCCTGCGGCCGGGACAAGGGCGTCTGCTCTCGCGGCAGCAGGAGCGAACTCGGCAACGAGCACGTTGGAGTGCGCTGACGAATGTGCTGGCGATTCGCTGGCGCGGGATCGACCCGGAGCCGTTGCTGCGGCGTATGGAATCGTGGACGCGCTGGTTGTTCCGGGCGGCGTTCCTCACCGCTTGTGTGTCGTTGATCGCGTGGGCGTTGCTGCTGGTGACGCTCCGCTGGGAAACGCTCGCACGCCGTCTGCCTGAGGCGACGGACTTGTTCGGCATGGGGAATCTGTTGCCGCTGGTCGTGGTGTTTATCGTCATCAAGGTGCTGCACGAATTCGGGCATGTGCTGACCTGCCGGCATTACGGGGGCGAATGTCATGAGTTGGGAATTCAAGTGCTCATGTTCATGCCGCTGCTGTATGGCGACGTGACGGACGCCTGGATGGTCTCGCGGCGTTGGCCGCGGATCGCGATTTCGGCGGCGGGCATCTTCGTCGAGTTGGTGTTGGCGTCAATCGCGACGCTGCTCTGGTGGCAGAGCGTGCCGGGATTGCTGAATTCCGTGTTCTTGAACGTGATGCTCGTCTGCTCGCTCAACACGCTGCTGTTCAACGGAAACCCGTTAATGCGCTACGACGGCTATTACGTGCTGGCGGATCTGCTCAACCTGCCGAACCTGGCGATGCAGGCTCGGCAAACCGTCATGTCGCTCTTCGAGCGATTGATCGCGGGAGTCAGCGACGAAGAGATCGAACTCGATTCGCGGCGCTGGTGGACGCTGGTGGTTTACGGATTGGCTTCGGCGGTCTATCGGCTGTTCGTAACGGTGGGCATCGTCTGGTTTCTGCATCACTTCTTCGGCCGCGGACTCGGCCTGATCGCGACGGGGCTGTCCGTGATGATGGTGGCCGGAGCCGTACTGACGCCGCTGCGCGAGTTCGTCGCGCGCGTCCGTCAGCGACACGCGAGCCAAACATTGTCGCCGCGCCGTTTGCGGAATGGACTGACCGTGTGCGGAGTATTGCTCGCCGCGTTGCTGCTGATTCCGTTGCCGTATTCCGTGAGCGCACCGTTTGTGGTCTTTCCGGGCGATGCGCAGCCGGTCTTCGTGACCGTTCCCGGCCGGATCGAATCGGCGGTTCTTGCGGGGACGCGAGTGCATGCCGGGCAACCGCTCGGAGAATTATCGAACCACGAAGTGCTGTTGCAACACGAGCGGCAATTCGCCGAGGTCGCTCGACTCAGTGTGCGGCTGCGGACGTTGGAAGCTCAACGCGGCAGCAACGAATCGGCGGCGATCCGTTTACCCACGACACGCGACGCACTCGTCAGCGCCAAGCGACGTCTGCAACAACTCAGCGAAGAAGTGCAACGTCTGCGACTGAAGAGTCCCACAGACGGCATCGTGTTGCCGCCACCGAATCTCGCTCGCACCACTCCGGCGGAAGAACAATTGCCCGACTGGGATGGCACGCCCTTGGAAGTGATCAATCGCGGCGCGACCGTCCGCGAGCAAACTTTGTTTTGCTACGTCGGCGATCCGGCACGGCACGACGCGGTGTTGCTCGTCGATCAGAACCTCGTCGAATTCATCCGCCCCGGCCAGTCCGTGCGTCTGCGATTCCTCTCGGACCCCGGCGCGGCACGCGAGGGTCGCGTCGAAGAGGTTGCGTCTTCACGTTCAGAAACGGTGCCTCGCGAACTGACCGTCACACACCTGGCGGCCGTGCGGCACAGGAGCGCCGGAGCGACTCCCGCCGAAGTCTCCTACGAAGTCCGCGTCCGCTTGACCGATGAATCTGCGACCGCACTGTACTCGCCCGGCCAAGCTCGAATTGATTGCGGCACGCTCTCACTGACTTCACGCCTGTGGCGTCTGCTGCGACACACGTTCTCGGCGGAATGGTCTCCGAGAGAATGATTTGTCCGGCGGGAAGGCAAAGGTGATGGAACCAAATACGGGCATTTGCCTAGAAGCGGTTCCTGACACCTTTTCCGCCTCCTTGACACCTTTTCTTTTCCCGATCATTTCTCCCTCGACAGTGCCATTCGTGCCTGACGCCCTTTCTTCCCCTGACGCCCTTTCTTCCCCTCGGCTTGGCAACAGGCCGGGCTTCTGACGAGGACTTCATTGTGACGAAAGTGACCAGCAGCGAATTCTTCGCCAACGATGCGTTCGCGCTGAAACGGCAAAATCGGCCGCGAGTATTGCCAATTGATCAGACGGCTGGAGATTCCTCGGAATTCGCGTGACACCGCACTCGGAATCTCAGCCTTGCTCTTTGTCGTCCAGGATGGACGCGTACCGCATCAAATGGATTTGAGTTAAGGGAGACTTGTTGATGTTGAAAGGCAGAAGAAAGCAAAGTCAGGGGAAGCGGATCCCCGTCTCGGCTGAAGCTTTGGAGATCCGCGCCGTTCTCTCCGCAGTGACAAGTGGCGGGACCATCTCGCTGGTCGATCGCAATCTGACCGTGACCGGGACCGATGCGAATGACAACGTCAACATCGGGAAAGAAGCCGGGGCGTCCGGCGATCAACTGGTGGTGACCGTGAACGGCACGACTCAAAGGTTCGACGTTTTGGCCGTCGACCAAATCTTCATCAACACGCTGGCGGGGAACGACCGTGTGTCGACGATGCCAGCGATGCCGGCAAGGCCAACGATCATGTCGGCGAGGCCAACGGCCATGCCGGAGATGCCGGGGAGTCACATCACGACTCCCATGATCGTGAATGGTGGTGCGGGAGACGACATCATCATGACCGGCGGTGGCAATGACAGTGTGCTCGGCGGCGACGGCAACGATGTGATCGCCGGAGGCAACGGAAACGATACGCTCGACGGTGGTGCGGGAGACGACCGGCTCAACGGCATGAAGGGCGATGACAGCCTGCTCGGCGGCGATGGCAACGATCTCATGCTCGGCGACGCCGGGCGGGACCAACTCTTCGGCCAAGCCGGTAACGACACGCTTGAAGGCGGCGCTGACGCCGACACGCTCAATGGCGGCGATGGAACCAATCAACTGTCTGAGGATGGGACCACTGGTATGGACGCGATGCTGCCTCGTCCGCAGGGAGGTTCGCACCAGAGAGGATTTCCACAAGGGCCTCCAACGGGAAGTCCTCCGGCACGACGTCGCTAGTTGCTGAAGATCAGCCACTCGCGGAAGAGAAGACCGGCTTTTCAAAAAAAAGCCGGACTTCTGGCTCGAACGGAAACTCACCTCACGCGAAGTCCCAGTGGCGTTGGCCCGCCTCACTGGGACGCTGCTGCTGCGAGGAGGATGATCGTTTCATCCTCCTCGCGCAGTTTTTGAAATCACATCACTCCACGGAAGGCCGGAGACCAGACTCATGCGACAATTGGTTTGGAAAATTCGCGAACTCTTTGGTCGCTCGAAGCTACGCGGCGGCCGGAAAGCCTGGCGGCAACCGGCCGGAATTCTCCTGTTGGAATCGTTGGAGCGGCGTTCGTTGCCCACCGGCACGGCCTCTGGAGTGCTGAACGGCGTGGCGTTCATCGACGCTGATCGGGACGGCAATCACGATTCCACCGAAATCATCGTGCGCGGCATTTCGGTTCATCTCGCCGGAACGACCAACCAGGGAGCCGACGTCACCGTCGATGCCACGACCGATGCGAACGGAGCTTATGCCTTTCAAAACGTCTTACCAGGAACGTATGAGGTCACGGCGGAACCGGGAGAGAACCAGCAAGGTGAGGCAATCGTCGTGTCCGGCATCGCGGTCGCGGGCGGACAGACCGTCACTCACGATTTCGGATTGAGTGGCCTCACGGCGCAAGCGATCTCGCTGCGTCAATTCCTGACGACGACCACTCTCGACGACTATCCGTTCGCGGACGCCGGTGCTGGCGAAGCCCTGGCGAATGACCGCGAGAACAATCTGCCTACGCTGCGCGACGATTCCACCACAATTGATGTCGTCAAAAACAGCGACGCGACCACGATTGACTTGTCGGGCGTCTTCAATGACCCCGATCTCAGCACCAGCCAAGTCGTGTTTCACACGACACAAGGGGACATCAACGTCGAGTTGTTCGACGCCCAAACGCCGCAAACCGTCGCTAATTTCTACAACTACATTCTCGACGACCGCTACGACGACACGATCTTTCATCGCCTTGTCTCCGGGTTTGTCGCGCAGGGAGGCGGCTTTGTTCGCGATGACGCAACGTCGCAACTGTCTTCTGTCGAGACCGACCCGGCGGTGGAGAGCGAGCCTGTGTTCTCCAATGTGGCCGGGACCATTGCGATGGCCAAGCTGGGCAGCGATCCGAATAGTGCGACCAGCCAGTTCTTCTTCAATTTGGCGGACAACACCAGCAATCTCGATTCTCAGAACGGTGGGTTCACGGTCTTCGGACAGATCGTCAGCGACACGGACCAGACGGCGCTCAACGCGATCGCGTCCCTCACGACGCAAGACCAGAGCGCGACCAACGGAGCGTTCACCGACATTCCGCTGGTCAACTACGCCGGCACGGATTTTCCGAACGATGCCGCAGGCGAAAACTACGTCCTTGTCAACGATGTCGAAGTGGTGCGTCGCGACGAGTTCTTGACGTACTCGCTGCTCTCACTGATCAACAGCAACGAGGGTTTGGTCACCGCTTCGATTGAGAACAATCGGCTGATGCTCTCGTACGCTGCGGGACAGGTTGGAACCGCCGCACTCACAATCCGCGCCACGGATCGTCTCGGAGCGACTCTGGATGTCACGTTCAACATCATCGTCGCCGATCAAGCTCCGGTGGCGACCGTCGAGATCAGCCCACTCGCCCCCGCCTCCGACGCGGTTCTCACGGCAACGGCGACGGTCTTTGATGCAGATGACGATCCGACGATGTTGACCTACGTTTGGAGAATCAACGACGAAGTCGTGCGAACGAATGCCGGCACGACCGAACTGACTGACAGCTTGGACCTCAGCACGCTCGCCGATCTTGAAGCAGGAGACCAAGTCACCGTCGAGGTGACTCCTAATGACGGGACGACCGACGGGGCCACGGCGACTGCAACGACGGCGATCAATCGCGCGCCCGTTGTTGATTCGTTGCTCCTAACTCCGAGCGCCCCGACGACAAACGCGATTCTCACAGCGACGGCCAGCGTGTCGGACGCTGATGGTGATGCGATTGCGTTGACATATCTCTGGAAGGTCAACGGCGTCATCGTGCAATCGACCCTGGCGAGTTCCAGTCTGACCAGCACCCTGAACCTCAGCGAACTTGGCTACGGCGATCGAGGAGATGAAGTGACGGTCGAGGTCACTCCGAGCGATGGCAAGAACAACGGCACGACCGTTTCCTCCTCGATTACGATCGTTGATATCGCACCGGTGGTCGATTCCGTGATCATCGCACCGACGGCACCGTTGCCTTCCAGCACGTTGACAGCCATCGCGATGGTCTCGGACGCCGACAACGATGCGATCACGCTGACCTACGTCTGGAAGATCAACGGCGCGGAAGCTCAAACGACAACCGGTTCCACCAGCCTGACCGACATGCTGGATCTGAGCACCTTCGACACGCTGCAACCTGGGGACGTCATTACCATCGAGGCCACGCCAACCGCCGTCGGCATTGCGGGGGCGACGGCGACTGCCAGCATCACCGTCAATCGAGCTCCGGTTGTCGAATCTGTGTTATTGACTCCGAGCGATCCGGCGTCGAATCAAACGGTCACGGCAACCGTCTCGGCAACGGACGCGGACAACGACAGCCTCACACTGACGTATGTCTGGAAGGTCAACGGCAACGTCGTGCAGACGACGGACAGCGTGAACTTCACCGACACGTTAGCCCTGAGTCTGACCGGGCAAGGGGATGCTGGCGATGTCATCACGGTTGAGGTCACTGCCAACGACGGCAAACAAATCGGCGGAACCGCGACAGCCACGACGACGGTCGTCAACACTGCACCCGAAGTCGCTTTCATCTCGCTGACGCCGACGGCACCGCTGCCGTCAGAGTTCTTGATTGCGGCGGTATCCGCCTCTGATCCTGACAACGATCCGGTGACGCTGACCTACGTTTGGAAACGGAATGGCGAAGTCGTGCAAACCACGACCGAGACGGCCAGTGTCACCGACACACTCGATCTGAACACGATCAGCGGATTGACTTCGGGAGACGAGATCACGGTCGAGGTCACCCCGCACGCGGGCGGCGTGGATGGTGTGACCGAGACCGCCAGCACGACGATCAATCGTGCTCCGACGGTCGATTCCGTAGCGCTGACTCCCAGCGAGCTAACCACGACTCAAACCGTGACAGCGACGGCGGTGGCTTCGGACCTCGACAACGACAGTCTCACTCTGACGTACGTCTGGAAGGTCAACGGCAACATCGTGCAGACGACCGCCAATGTCAGCAGCCTGACCGACACTTTGAATCTGAGTGTCGCGGGCCAAGGTGACCTGGGCGACGCCATCACCGTCGAGGTGACCGCCAGCGACGGCAAGCAAACCAGCGCGACCGCAAATACCTCGACCATCATCGTGAATGCCGCTCCGGTGGTCGAATCTCTGTCATTGACCCCCAGTGTCCCGTTGCTGACCGACACGTTGACCGCGACCGTTGTCGTCTCTGACCCAGACAACGATCCGGTCACGCTGACGTACGTTTGGAAGGTCAATGGCGGTGTCGTGCAGACGACCATCGGAGCGGGGCTGACCGATACGCTTGCGTTTGGTTTGTTGTCGGGACGTGGGCCTGGAGACGAGATCACCGTCGAGGTCACTCCGACCGACGGTGATGATGGCGTGACCGCGACCGCGAGTGTTTTCGTGAATCGCGCGCCGGTGATTGATTCCGTGTCGCTCACTCCGGCCGATCCGACGACGAATCAGACGCTGACCGCGACGGTCGCCACATCGGACCCGGAAAATGACGGCGTGACGCTGACCTACGTCTGGAAGGTGAATGGCTCGGTGGTACAGACGACGGCAAACAGTAGCAGCCGGACCGACACGCTGGACTTGAGCGTCTCCAGCCAAGTGAATGAGGGGGACCAAGTGACGGTCGAAGTGACACCGAACGATGGCCATGCCTCGGGCGCGGCCGCGACGGCGACAACCGTGGTGGTCAACAGCCAGCCCGTGATTAGTTCGTTGTCGTTGACGCCAGAGGCACCGCAGACGACCGACACTCTGATCGCCACCGTGATCGTGTCCGACGACGACGCTGACTCGCTGACGTTGACCTACGTTTGGAAGCACAACGGCGAGATTGTGCAATCGACGACGGTGTCGGCCGGCCTGACGACCGACACGCTGGACTTGGCGACGATCGGTGGCGTCACGGCCGGAGACGAAATCACGGTGGAGGTGACACCCCATGATGGCACGATCAATGGTTCCACGGTGACGGCCATCGTCAGGGTCGTCTGATACGGATCACAAAAATTAGCCGCGCGGCGCTAGCCCCGGTTACACGGCATGAACCGGGGC
>CAMDPX010000163.1 GCA_945905295.1 Planctomyces sp. SH-PL62
TAGCCCCGGTTACACCGTATGAACCGGGGCTAGCGCCGCGCGGCTAATTCCTGCGATCCGTATGAGACGCTCGCTGCTTTCGGGGAACCGGATGATCGCGTCACTTTGCCGTTCGTTCGCCCGGAGTGACCAACGTCAAAGTGCCGCCGTGGTACATCAAGAATCGCTTGTCATCGACGGGGTAGAGATAGTTCCCATACTGCGATTCGAGCGGCTTGGCATGACTCGCCTCCAGCAAGTGATTTTCGGTCGCTGCGGTGGCCGGAGTGAGTTCGCCTAGCAGGCCGTTCGCGTTGACCCACCAGATGGCCTCTTTGCAGAAGACCGGAGTGATGCACTGCGGCAGCCACAAGCGGTGATTCACGGGCAAGTCTCCGACGTTGTAGTTCGACCAAACTTCTGACTTCTCCGTTTTCAGATTCCAAGCCACGATCCAAACATCGCCCAGGACCAGTTTGTCTCCTTGGATCAACGCGAAGTTGCGCGGGTATTGCTGATGCCCAAGCTTCGCCAGTTGACGGAACTTCGAGGTCTGGGCATTGAACTCCCAGAGTTCGGCCTGTTGCCGGCGGTCCTCGGTACGGCGAGTCACGAACAGCACGCGATGGCGCGCCGCATCGGCCACCAAGTTGGTGACCTTGAAAGAGACCGTGTGATCGAGCGGTGTCGCGGCCGGTTCGCGGCTGCTGGAGGCGAGCGTCTCGAAGTCGTTGTCGAGCGGTTTGAAGCGGAGCAAATATCCCGAATCGAGTCCGACATAGACGTGCTCACCCAGCGACGAGATCGAGTGGACGCCCCCTGGCGGCAGCCTGTCGGAGATCGACAACCGCGTTGCGGGATCCAATTCCAACGAGACACGACCGATGCCGCCTCCGGGCCATGCGAAGTAACAATCTTTGTCGTGCAGGCACGACGGGAAGAGCGGCGCGTTCGGATCTGCGGGGGCCTCTCCTGGTTGGCGGCCTTCCAGCGCCCCCAGCATTTGGACTTGGCCGTGCTTCAACGAGATCGACAGGAGTTGTGCCAGCGAGTTGGGGCCTCCGATCAGCCAGCACACGAACCGTTCGTTGCGAATGCCGATCGGCACCAAGTGCGATCGCTTGAGTTCCTCAGGTTCGAGAACGAGTTCGGTGCCGAGCGTCAGCGTTTCGAAATATCGTTTCGGCGTGGAAGTGGGCACGTTCGAGTAATCGCGTTCCAGTCGCACCAAGGTTTCCTGAGCTTGTTGAATCGACGAGGCGGCAGCGGATTCGTAAACCGAAGTCGGCTTCGCTTTCGCGAACGCGATGAAATCGGACACCAGTTTGTGGGCGCGCGGGGCGACTTCTGAGTCGAGCTTTTCCTTTCCGGAAATGAAGATCCGCGGCGAGACGGCACCGGCACGCAGCATGTCCTCGCCCAGAGCGATTCGTTCGGCGGTGATGCCGGGGCCTTGGAAGGCACCGTGATAGGTTTCGCTCAACGCTTGGATGATGGCAGGCACGAGTGTTCTTTGATTTCTCTTCACCGCCGCTTCGAGCAGTTCGATGGCCGCTTTCCGATAAGGACGGAGCTTCTCCGCTTTCTCTTCGGACGGCGGCTCTTGGTTCGTCCATCCGACGGTGATGTCGCGGCGCTGAGCCAGCAGCTTCAGCAGCGGATGCGGATGCTGGCGCAGTCGATCGAGAAACTTGTCGTACTGCTCGCCGCGCAGGGTTCGCGAGTTGCCCGCCGTGACGTCACGCAACACAGGATTCACCGCTCCCCAGGGCTTTTGGCCATCGGTCAGTTCGTCAAAGAAATCCAACCACGCCGACAACACGTCGAGGACGATCTGGCTCGATTCCGGATCTTGCTCGTCGACAATTCGCAGCAGTGCGCTGGTTTGCTGCGACACGGCGAGCGAATAGCCATAGGCCGCCTCGCGATTCTTTTTCGCGTAGACCAAGTACAAGCCGAGCGGACGCGCGACGCATTGAGTCCCGATCAATTCGCGCCGCTTGGCCGCGTCCATCGGCGGATCGCCGCGTTTGATCTGCTCGTTCAACAACGGCAGCCGTTCCAGCAGCTCGGGAAACTTGAAGTAGCTCTGCAAGCCGAGCACATCGTCCGCCTTGAGCGATTGAGCATCCGCCACCTGCAAGTCGAGGGCTCGGATCGCCAGCATCTGAGCTTCAGCCGCCGTCCATGACACCGGCACCTTTCGGCCTTGCAGCAAGTACGGACGGTCGGCACCGGCCGATTCGCGCACCAATCGGTCAATCAGTTTTCGGCGGCACGCGCCGTCGTTCGGATTGAACATCAACGCCGTCTCGCTCCAGCCAAGCGACTCGACGACGAGTTGATGCGACCAAGCGAACTCGGCCAGTTGGCTGTAGCGATGAGCCGCCCGCTCTTTCGCCGCCGACTTGCGGCCCGGTTTCAGCTCCAACTTTTGCAACGTCGTCTCGCTGGTCGTCCGCAGCAAGTCGGCATCGAAATGATCGACCTTCAACGAGAACTCGGCGACGGTCTGACGCTTCGAGTCCAGGAGCACAACGGTCTCCTTCAACGTCTCCGGTGTGTCCCCAGAGAACTTCAACAGCAGCGACATCGTGGATGCGTCTGCTGCTCGCGGCGCTTCGTTCTCCTTCTCTTTGGCACCGGCGCGTTTGGGATTCGGCAACACGATGATGTCCGGCGAACTGACCAACTGACTGGCCACGACATTCGCCAACGTGTCGAGCATCGCCGCTTGAGCCGACGAGGCCCACTCGGCAGACGCACCCAGAACCTGAATCCGCTTCCCTTTCCAATCGGCCGAACGCTTCGCTCGCGCGACTCGCACGAACTCCGCCAATTGCCCCGCGATCGCATTGGCCGAGCCTTCGTCCAACGTGCTGTCAAAGAGCAGCATCCCCGACGACTCTTGAATCGTGCAGCCGACCAAATCCGCCTTCGAGCCGAGCACTTCCAATTGCAGCACGAGATCGGCCGCTTTCGCTGCCAGCTTCTCTTTGGCGTTCATCGGAGCCGGCACGATCAATTGCAGATCGGGCTCCTGAGCGAACTGCAGTTCCAGTTTCTCAATGACCCGCTTGGTGAGCTCAGACTCCTGGCCCCCGACAACGACCACCTGCAAGACCTCGGCCGAGACCGAGGAAGCCATCGCCAGCAGGGCCACACACACCAACGACCAACAACGCAGACGCATGAGAACCTCCCCGTTTCAAAGGACGCTTCTCGACGACGCAGAATGAGAATCGAAGACGGATGTTGCGCAACGTAGCCTGACTCTCCGAGGCTGTGAATAAATGACGTGGGGCACGTTTTCAACGTGCCCAATCGGCCTATTTTCGAGCACGTTGAAAACGTGCTCCACGAAAACTTCACTGACTCTCCGAGTTGGGTGTCTTCACGCACGGCACCCGACACGGAGAGTCAGGCTACGCTCAGTGACCTACCTGACCGGCGGGCCAATTCGCAGGTTGCGGAACTTCACTTCGGTGCTGTGGTTTTGCAGGCCGAGATAGCCATTGAGTTGCCGCAGTTTGATGAGCGGATGCGATTCGGCGTTGATGTCGGTGACGGTCACGCCGTTGTGCCGGGTGATGACTCGGTCGCCGTCGCAGACGATTTCGAGCGTGTTCCATTCGCCGGGCGGGCGTGTATTGCGCGGGTTGGCTCCGGCGATGTCGTAGATCGATGCGGAGTATTGATAGTCCTTGAGCTTCGCATGCTCTTTCGCGGCATCGTCGAGGACTTGCACCTCGAAGCCGGCCGGCGGCTTGGTGTCGTTCTCACGATGATGATTGCCGTCTTGTGGGACTCGGACATAGACGCCACTGTTACCGCCAACCGCCAGCAGGTAATCGAAACGCATCGAGAAGTTGTCGTACTCACGGCAAGTTCGCAGCCACGGGCCTTTCTGGCCGGTGCAGACGAGCAACCCGTTCTCGATCTTCCAGCAAGTCTCCGCTGGTTGTCCCGCACCTTCCCAGCCGGCGAAGTTTTGGCCGTTGAACATGGACGAGAACCCGAGTTCGGTGATCGAGAGATTGCGCAACAGGAACTGGCCTCCCTTGGGAACCTCGACCTGGATGCCGACGTGACCGACCGGCTCTTTGATGCCGGCCACCGAATACGCCTGGCAGCCGTTGATGACCATCGTGACTCGGTCACCGACGACGGTGATGTCGAAGGCGTTCCACTCGCCCGGTTTCACAAGCCCTTTGCTTTCGGCTCCGGGGAGGCTGCCGATGTTTCCTTCTTTGCCTTGCAGCAGATTGGCTTGATACGCCTTCTTTGGAAACGGTGCTCCGCCCGGTTGTGCTCGGAGATAAATGCCCGCGTCGTAAGTGTCAGCCTTGAGAGCTTTCCATTCGACATGCAGTTGGAAGTCGGCATAGACGTGATGCGACCGGAGCCAGCCGTCGCCGTCCTTGAGTAGCAAGTTGCCGTCTTGGATTTCGACCTTCGCGCCGTTCTCGACCGCCCAGCCGTCGAGCGTCTTGCCGTCGAAGAGACGTGATGTGTGACCGCAACACGGGTTTGAGCCCTGGGCGAGCGCCGGATTCAAGGCCGCCGCGAAGAACCCAACAAGACAACTGACGGACGCCAAGATCATCGTTCGCATGAGGTCTCTCCGGTGATGGGAATGTTGGCTTCTGGCTGACGGGGCGACGGACAGGAGTGCCCATCCTCCATAAATCTATGCCACGGGCTTGAAGACACGCTGCAACTCTTCGAGGGACGTGACTCCCTTGGCGACGTGTCGCAGGGCGTCCTTGGAGAACGTTGCCATGCCCTCTTTGCGGGCCAGCGTGCGGATCGCGTTGGCGTCGCCCCCTTGGATGATGCACTCCTTGATTCCGTCGGACATTTCGATGAACTCGAAGATGCCGGTGCGGCCGAAGTAACCGGTGTCGTTGCACTTGTCACACGGGGGCGGTTCTTCGACTTCTCCTTCTTCGTTTTCCGTGGCGACCGGCTTGCGATACAGCGTCTTGGTGTCGGACGGCAAACCAACCTTGGCGATAAGCTTCGGATTCGGCCGGTACGCTTGCTTGCATTCGGGGCAAATTTTGCGGATCAGCTTGGTATTGATGACTCCCATCAGGCCGTTCGCCACCACACTGGGGTCGCCGACCCATTGCACGAGTTGGACGATCGCACTGGCGCAGTCCTTGGCAGGCATTTCCGACAGTAGCGTGATCTTGTCCTGCATCTCGAACAGTGTCTTCGCGACCTCGGCCGACGTGGTCGGATCAGTAAACACAACGTCTGATTCGACACGCACGAGTCGCATCAGAGATTGTTCCAGAGTGTCCTCTTTATTGACCTCGAACACCGAGACATTGACGACTTCACGCGTCCCGAGATCGCGCAGCGTGTGGACTTGGAACATGTAGCAGTCAACGCCGCGCAACATACCGAACGCCGTCGTGGTGACGCCCGTGTTCGGAGCTCCGACTGCCAAGCTCAGTCCTTTGTGGTGACTGGTCCATTCGCGGATTTTCTTCTTGAGATCGGCGGACATGCCCAGTTCGTCCGGCGTGACGATGGCACCCTTGAGCGCACGGCTCTTGATCGTGAGCAATTCGCTGCCGTCCGGTTGCGGTTTGGTTTGCACGAACAACTCATATTTCAACTCGTTGAACTCGGCCTTGATCCCGCCGGACTGCGGTTGAGTGCGGACTTTAATGTCCAGCCCGGCCAGCAATTTCAGCATCTGCGTGATCGCCAGCCCTTGCGGCTTGGTGAGCTTGCCGCCGGCATAGGGCATCCCGTCGACGAGAAACGCGACTTGCGAGCGTTCTCCTTTCGGCTCGACGCGGATGGTTTCCGCGCGGCGTGCCAGGCCGTCCGTGACCAGCTCTTTGGCCGGGTTCAGACCTGCCTGAACCAGCCGCTGGTTCTCCTTCATGTTCGGCTCTTTGCCGTTGAGCGCGCCCTGGAAGAGAACCAGTTCGATTTCCTCTTCGTCTTCGTCGTCATCATCTTCCTCGACGCGTCGACTGAACATTCCCACGATGCAATCTCCCCTTTGGAATCAGAATCTCAAATCTCAAATTTGAAATCTCAAATCACAAAAAATTACAGCAGTCCGTATTTCTTCAACGTGGCCGCCAAGCTCTCGCGCTGCTGGGCATCCAGTGGCGTGAGCGGCAACCGCACCTTTCCGGTGTCGCGGCCGAGCATCTGCATCGCTGCTTTGACCGGGATCGGATTGGTCGACAGCCCCAGCATGTCGCGGCACAGCGGGAACAACTTGCGGTGCCAGCTTTGAGCCGACGCGACGTCCCCTTTGTCCCACGCGGCCAGCATCGCCTTCACATCCTTCGGCACGATGTTGCCGACGACGGAAACAACTCCCCGTCCGCCGAGCGACAGCAGCGGCAGTGTCAAACTGTCGTCGCCGGACAGGACCGTGAGGTTGCTCAGCGCGATGATCTGCGAAGCGGCATCCATCGAGCCGGTCGATTCCTTCACTGCCACGATGTGTGGTAACTCGCCGATTCGCGCGATCGTTTCCGGTTCGATGTTCTTGGCCGTTCGGCCGGGGATGTTGTAGAGGATGATCGGCAGATCGCAGGCGTCGTTGATCGCCTTGAAGTGCTGATAGAAGCCTTCCATCGTCGGCTTGTTGTAGTACGGACCGACGACCAGCGCCCCGTCCGCTCCCGACTTCTGTGCCGCGATCGTCAGCTCAATCGCCTCGGCCGTGCTGTTCGAGCCGGTCCCCGCGACGACTTTGATTCGCCCGCGAGCTTGCTGGCACACGATGTCGATCACGCGATGATGTTCGTCATGCGACAACGTCGGACTCTCGCCGGTGGTGCCGACGGGACAAACCGTGTCGGTCCCCTGCTCGACGTGCCAATCGACCAGCTTTCGCAAGCCGGCTTCATCGAGCTGTCCATTTCGAAACGGCGTGACCATCGCGACGGTCAGCCCTGCAAACTTCTCACCCTTAGTGGCCATGATTCTTTCTCGTGTGAATTGAAACCCCACCGACCTTGTGTCGGTGGCTCGTGGGCTTTTGCACTACGCCTTTTGATTCGTCGCTGAAGTCGTAGTGCAAAGGCCCACGAGCCGCCGAGGCAAGCTCGGTGGGGTAAGGATTATCTTGCCTTCCAATCGATTCCCGACAGCCGCGACAGCGCCAGTTGCAGCGCGTGTGTGCCGAGCCGTCCACCTCCCTGAGCTTTCAGCGACAGATACAACTGATTCGACAACGCCAAGCCCGGCAGAGACAGATTCATCCGCTTGGCTTCATCCAGCGCGATGCCCATGTCCTTGATGAAGTGCTCGACGAAGAAGCCAGGATCGAAATTGTTAGCCATGATCCGCGGGCCGAGATTCGAAAGCGACCAGCTCCCCGCCGCTCCGACGGACACCGACTTCATCACAGTCTCCAGATCGAGCCCCGACTTGTAGCCGTACAACAACGCCTCGCAGACGCCGACCATGTTGCTGGCGATCAGAATCTGATTGACCATCTTGGTGTGCTGCCCGGCTCCGGGTCCGCCTTGGTGGATGATCGTCTTGCCCATCACCGAGAAGCAGGGCTGCAACGCATCGACGACCTCTTTGTCTCCGCCGACCATGATCGACAGAGCGGCGTTCTTGGCTCCGATGTCACCGCCAGAGACCGGGGCATCGACGCTGAATACGCCTTTCGCTTTCGCCGCCTCGGCGATCTCGACCGCCAGTGATGGCTCGCTGGTCGTCATATCGACGAGCACGTTGCCGGCCTTCGATCCGGCCAGTGCTCCGTTCTCGCCGAGCATCACTTCACGGACGTCGCTCGGAAATCCAACGATCGCGAAGATCACGTCGCTTTGCTGAGCGAGCGCTTTCGGAGACTCCGCCCAGCCGGCCCCTTTGCCGATCAGCGGCTCGGCCTTGGCCTTCGTTCGCGAGTAAACCGACACGGCAAAGCCAGCCGCGAGCAAATGCCCGGCCATGCTGTTACCCATCACGCCGGTGCCAATCCAACCAATCTTCGTCTTGCCCGGAGCAATCACCGGAACCGTCATCGTGTCACCTTTTGTTGTCGCTCAGAATCGTTATCGCAGCGAATTGCTGTCGCACGGGCGGGGCAGTGTATCGGCGAGATTTCGCCAACTCCACGAAGTCGCCTCACGCGCGGCCCGCTTGCGGCGTACTGACGGCCCAACCACAATCCCGCCCTCCAAACGGAATCTTGGGCGATCCGAAGGGCATCAGCCGGCACGCGCTAGCGTCCGGTTGACGAGTTCATCGTGAACCGGACGCTAGCGCGTGCCGGCTGATGGGCTAACGAATCTTCATCCACACGGAGGCGGCATGTCTTTGGTGCTCGACAACCTCAAGAAGAGCTATCGCGAGCCGGGCGGCGGAACCATTCCGGTCCTGAACGTCGCTCGCTTCGAGCTAAAGACCGCCGAGCAAGTCGCGCTGATCGGCTCCAGCGGCGGAGGCAAGACAACGCTGCTGAATGTCATCGCCGGAATCACCGCTCCCGACAGCGGCCGAGTCGTCATCGACAACATCGACGTCACCGGCCTCAACGAACCCAGCCGTGATCGCTTCCGTGCTCTGAAAATCGGCTTCGTCTTCCAGACATTCAATCTGCTGCCTGCCTTTACCGCGTTGGAGAACGTCCTGTTGGGAATGTGCTTCTCCGGCAAGGGAGTCGATTCGCACCGCGCGACCGATCTGCTCAAACGGGTCGGACTCGGACATCGGTTGAGTCATCGCCCACCGCAACTCTCCGTCGGTGAGCAACAGCGCGTCGCCGTCGCGCGAGCACTCGCCAATCACCCTTCGCTGCTGCTGGCCGACGAGCCGACCGCCAGTGTCGATGTCGCCAACCAAAACACGATCCTCGATCTGATCCGCGATGCCTGCAAAGAGAACAACGTGTCGCTGTTGCTGGTGACACACGCCCCCGACGTCGCCGCTCGGTTTGGCCGCATCGAAAAACTCAGCGATTTCAATCGCCTGTAGGTCAGGCTTTCCAGCCTGACCAAAATGTGCCATCGACATCAACTCTGGATCGAGTCAGCCTGGAAAGGCTGACCTACGAAATTGAGTCAGCCTGGAAAGGCTGGCCTACGAGAATGGCCCCTCCATGAACCTCGTCACCATCGCCCTCAAAAGCATCAAGCAACGCTTCCTTTCGTCGAGCCTGACCGCGCTCAGCGTTTCGCTCGGCGTGATGCTGATGGTCGCCGTGTTGGTCATCAACGGCGTTGTCACCGATCTGTTTAGCCAGCAGAGCTTCGGCTTCAACCTCGTCGTCGGTCCCAAGGGGAGCGATCTGAGCCTCGCGTTGAGTGCGATCTATCGGCTGGAACGTTCCGGCGAGCCGCTCCCGTACCTCTATTACAAAGAGTTGCAGCAGCACCCGGCGGTCGAGAAAGCGGTGCCGATCACGATTGGCGATCTGACAGAACAGGGGGGCTTCCCCATTGTCGGCACGAACTCCGAATTCTTTGAAATGGATTACTCGTACAAAAAACCGTTCCGCGTGCGTGGTTCGTTCTTGAAGACGCCTTGGGATGCGGTGATCGGTTCACGAGTCGCGGCGGTAAATGGCTGGGACATCGGCAGCGAGTTCAAGCTGACTCATGGCGGGGTCAAGGATCACGTTCACGAGGAAAAGTTCCGCGTGGTCGGAGTGCTCGCGCCGACCGGCACTCCGAACGATCGGACGGCGTTCGTCAGCATCGCCGGCTTTTGGGGAATCTCGGAACACGAGAAGCCGCTGCAAGAGGCGATCAACCGACTGGAGAAATTCCGCTACACCGTGCCGCAATCGCTCCGCGACCAAGCGGAGAAAGAGAAACAACCCAAGAAGGCCGACGCCCATGCTGGGCACAATCATGCCGATCACGCCGAGTTGCTCGACGAGCAGAAGGAAGTCACCGCGATCTTCGTCCGCACAAAAGGGGACACCGGCTTCGCCGCGATTCGTCTCGCAGGCGAGATCAACGAAGACGTCCGAGCGATGGCGATCAATCCGGTCCCGGTCATGAACCGGCTGATGAGCCTGATCGTGGACAACATCAAGTTGATGCTGCTGGTGCTGACGAGCCTGATCGTCGCTGTCTCCGCGGTCAGCATCTTCGTGAGCATCTACAACTCGATGGCCGACCGCCGCCATGAGATCGGGATCATGCGGGCGCTGGGTGCTCGACGCGAAACCGTGTTTACGATCATCCTGGCCGAGTCCGCGTTGCTGTGCCTCGGCGGTGGCGTGATCGGATTGCTCCTCGGCCACGGAATGGTCGCGGTGGCCAGCCCGATCATCGAGTCACGCAGCGGCATCTTGATCAACCCGCTGGCGTTCGAGCCGATGGAGTTGATCCTCTTCCCGGTGCTGCTGGTCGTCGGCTCGCTGATCGGCTTCCTGCCG
The DNA here is from genome assembly GCA_945905295.1 of Planctomyces sp. SH-PL62. Taxonomy (GTDB): domain Bacteria; phylum Planctomycetota; class Planctomycetia; order Planctomycetales; family Planctomycetaceae; genus SXKJ01. The sequence goes on from CAMDPX010000163.1 coordinate 10,364, forward strand.
GGCCTCGCCGCGTACCGCACCGATGTGGCGGCTGCGCTAAGCGAGTGAGTTTCATCAGCCGGAACGCGCTCGTGCCACAGATCGCGATTGAACGGTCATGGAGCCTTAAGATCCCCACGGATGGCATGGCGATACCACGGTTGAAAACGCGAAGCAATGTTTTTATCCGTGGTATCGCCATGCCATTCGTGGGGATCATCGGACTAAAACATTTACGTTTTGATCAGCAGGCAGCCACCGATGGTTCTGGTGGAAGGTGAATTCTGATCGGTGGCACTTAGCGTCCGGTTCGGACACACGAACAGCGACAAACCGGACGCGAGCGCGTTCCGGCTCAGCAAACTCACTCGCTCCGCTTGGCGAATTCGAGGGCTTCCAGCAGCAGGTTGCCTCCCCCCTCTTGGATTCGCGAAATTTTGCGGCCCTTGTGAAGAGCACGGAATCTTCCATCGGACGACTGGCCGATCGTCGAGACTCGTTGTCCGGTCACATCCAACACCACATAGCGTGAGTCAAAAGAGTCGATGTGCTCGACTGGCTCTTGGTTGGCGTCGTCGGTCAATCGCACGAGTTCCAGTTTCGTCAGTGTGACAATCTCGAAATCGTCGCGCTGTTCCAGAGCGCGATGTTTGGGAAGTTTCTTGGCGTCGGTTGGTCTCACGCCGTGGAGATCGGTCACCACCAGCACCGTCGGTCGCGCGGCTTTGGCGTTGGCTTGGATCGTGGCCAGCAGGTCTGCGTTGCGCTGCGTTCGCTCGACGAACTTTTCTCGCGCCAGCCGTTCGAAGACCGGAGCCTGAATCTCGCTGACTGTGACTGGGGAGATGGCGGCCAGGACGACATGCGGTTTGCTGCGATCAAATTCGGCATTCTGCCGTTGGTGGAGGATGGATTGTTCAAGCGGGACTTTGCTGTGAGTGCCCCAGCGCAGCCCATTGGCAGAGGCCGCACGCTGATCTCGTTGCAACCGATCGAAGAACTGCACGGCGGCAGTCAACCTCTGTGCCACGGTTCGCCGGTCGAACTCCTCTTGGTCCTCGCGCCAACGGTCGAATGGAGCCTGGAGTCCTGTGACAAACGCATTTTGATGTGCCTCGCGAATCTTCCGGAGACGTTGAGCCTTGTCCAAGCCGCGGAGTCTCCGATTCAACTTGTCCGAGAACTCCGCTCCTTGCTGCACCTCCTGAGCTGAAACGGGACCGACCAGATACAGCAACACTTCTTTCTCAGGCGTGCAGAAATAAGTCACGACGTTGCCGCCGTTCTTGCCGAGATGCTCCCGAGGTGTTGCGTCACGCGTCGAGATGCCCGTCGAAACGGAAAACTGTCCGACTTGCTCATAACACGCCACGAAATTGGATTTGATCAACTCGCCGAGCTTGGGGTCTGACAGAGCACCTGCTCTGTATGCTTCGGCGTTGTTTCAGGTGAAGGTGTTCTTGGCAAAGTTGCCAGACAGGTTGAGCAGCATCACCGGCTTCGATTGACTGGCCGCTGCCTGAAAGGCTCCGTCAACATCCTTCGTCCAGGGAATCGCCGTCCCAACGGTCTGCAATTCCGACGAGATGTCTGCGGCCAGCGCAACGGCCGCGGTCAAACAACTCAAGAGCACCGTCAACACTCCGCACGATTGACGCGACCATCGCATGAGAGAGGCTCCAGAAAAGAGAGGACTCGTTCGGACGGCCGCGAGACGGGATCGAATGGGCGGCCACGATCACCGAGCAGATAGCTCGGCATTGCAACGGGCGAGATTGTACCGAGACGACTCCAACCGTCCAGAACGTTGGCTGTTCGGTATCAACGTCAGCCAAGTCATTTCAGGAAATCGGGCAGATAGCCATCCCCGTCACCCACCGGCTGCGACCGTCGATGCTGCTCCGCGGCGCGTTGAGCCTGCTCGGCGTCTCGCAGCGCGATGTACGAGCCGTTCATCAGACGGTCTTCTTTCCCGGCTCCGGCCGAGATCACGATCGCCGATTCGGCGAGCAATCCTTTATCCGCGACATTGATGCCGTAGCAACGAGTCTGACACAAACCGCAGCCAACACACTTGTCGGCCAACACGACGGGAGCCAGGAATCCCGAATCCTCAATCGGATTTCCGGCGGCATCAACTTCGGTGCGCACGCGAGTGAACTCGATCGCGTGGTAGCCGGCGTGATGGCATTCATCAACGCAAAGCTGACACGCCTCGCGGCCGGCATGAGGCAGACACGTTTGCAGATTCAATTCGGCCAGGCCGATATGACAGACCTTCTTCTCTTCCAACGGCAACGCTCGAATCGCCCCGGTCGGACAGACTTGGCCACAGGCATTGCAGCTTGATTCGCAGCCGGCCCAATCGGCGACGACGTACGGAGTCCACAAGCCATCAAGCCCTTGCTGAAACCGCAGTGGTTGCAGCACGTCGTTCGGACACGCTTTGAAACACTCGCCGCAGCGAATGCACATTTGCAGAAATTGTGCTTCAGGCACGCTGCCTGGTGGGCGCACCGGTCGCCACGCATGCGGGTCATCCAGGTTCGCCCCCGAAACTTTCCCCGCGATGGCAAGGCCCAGACCGCCGAGCACTCCCGAAGCGAGTCCGGCTCCGGCCGCGAGGAATCCACGCCGGCCAATCGGAGTGTCACCCGTCGGCGGATCGTTCGGCATTTTGAGTTGCACGAAATTCCAACGCTCGACGAACTTGATCGCCTGCGTCGGACAGACGCCGCCGCAAGTTTGACAGAGCGTGCAGTCGGTCGTGCGCGTGAGGAAGTCCGGCTTGATCGCATCGAACGGGCAAATCTCCACGCACTTGTTGCAGTTGATGCAGGTGTTCTCGACTTTGCGCTCGGTGACTCGAAACAAGTTGCCCAACGAAAAGACCGCGCCACTGGGGCAGACATACCGGCACCAGAACCGCGGCTTGAGCAATCCCAATCCCAGCACGGCCGCAAACAACGCGAGCGACACGAAGTGACCCAGATGCACCGGCGGCACCTGATGCCAGCCGCGTTGGAAACCGGTTTGCCACGGCGAGATCGCGAACAGCAACCCGCGCGTGATCACCGGGATCGCCGCGACGAAGCCAGAGACGAGCACTCCGCACGCGGCAGCCACCAGCGTCGCCAGCAGCAGGTAATACTTGATGTGAACCCACCAGCCGTTGTCGCCGACTCGGAACCGTTTCACTCGCGAGCCGATCGCCCAATCAAACAAGTCGATCAGCGTGCCGAGCGGGCAGAGATAACCACAGAACCCGCGCGGAATGAAGACACAGACCAGCAGAATGATTCCGGCACTGGTGAGTGACCAGACCCAGGCTCGCGACGCCAGCGCGGTCGAAAGGCTGACGAGCGGGTCGATGATCAGAAAGAACTCGGCGGCGACCTTCTCTTTGCGACCCAAATCATCGGCATAGTGCGACGGCCAATTCTCGGCATTGGCGGAAGGCAGCGCGGAGTACGGCCAGCAGACGTAGAAGAACAGCACGAGAAACGCGACGAAACAAATCCCCTGCACCGCTCGCCGCACCGGTGACGACAACCACGTCGGACCAAGACGACTCAGCCACTGCCGCAACTTGCCGGCTTTGCTCTTCTTCACGAACGGCAGAAACAGGTCGAGTCGCATAGTCGTAGGTCAGGCTTTCCAGCCTGACCCGATGGGGGAACGAATGTCGGGTCGCGATCGGGTCAGGCTGGAAAGCCTGACCTACTTTTTGGCCAGCGCCTTCGCGGTGGCGTTAATGATTGCTTCGGAAGTGATCGTCGCGTTGCTGGTGGTATCGACTCCCTTCACGCTTTGCTTGGCGATGATCTTCGCGGTCGTGTCGGTGATCGCCGAATAGAACTGTTTTTCGCGATGCTTGGTGACGGCGACGTCTGTGATGCGGCTCGCCTTCATCGTCACGGTGACTTCAACGCCACCTTCGTAGCCTTGGCTGGCGGCGACGTACTTGCCGTCGGGAACTCGCTTCGGATCGAACAACTCAAACGATTTGATCGCGGCGACGTTGGCTTCTGCGCGATTGCGATTCTTCAGCAACCGGCCGGGAGGATTCTTCGCGGGAACTTCGATGTCCAAAACTTTCTGGTAGTAACCGAGTGCGTCCTGATAGCGTCCCGCCTGGCGGCAGGCGTCGCCCGCCGCGAGAAAGTCGTAACCCTGAGTGTCCTCGTCCGCCAATGCCATGCGAATGGCCTTGTCGGTTTCGCCCATGTCACCGAGAAGTTTCGCCTGCGAAACGCTGGGGGGCACCTTGGCGAGCAGCTTCAACGCTTCGTCACGATGACCCAGCCGCCAATAACACTCGGCGAGGATCACTGCCGACTGAGCGAACTCCTCCGGGTCTTTCTCAACGCCGACGGCTCGATACCAGAAGGCCGCGCGGGCGTAGTCTTCCAGCAAGTCGTGGTACATGTGACACAACGTGAGCATGATCCGCTCACGCTTTTCCGGATCGTCCTTGTGCAGCGTCAGTAAATGGTGCATCAACCGCGTCCCCTCGCGCCAACGGCTGGGATTGGGATTGATGATGTCCCACACATACTGGCCGACGTTTTTCTGATTATTCCAGCCACCCGGCGGCGGCCCCTTGGGCCACGACAGGTCGAGCGTCTGTGGATAATCCAGCCGCGTGTCTTTGAACCACGGAGGCGACGTTTTCCCCTCGCGGTCGATCAGCGCGTCGAGTTCCGCTCGCGACGATTTGACCTGCGCCGTGGCAGTGGTGACGAACGTGACCAGGATCAGCAATGTGAGGAGGCATGTTTTCATGGTGAGCCTGAAAAAATGAAAACAGTATCACGGCTGACGGCTTTCGGCCGAACGCCGAGAGCCGATGGCCGTCAGCCGTTATACCGTTTTTCAACTGAGAGAAAACCTGGCGTGCGCATCATGCGGCCCTGCTTGAGCACCAACAGCGCATCGATGTCCGCCAACGTCTCAATCAGTGCCAGTGTGCGATCCGCGCCCAGCACCATTGCGGCCGTACTGAGTGCATCGGCCTGCATCGCGGTCGGTGCGACGATGCTGACGCTGGCGAGTTCACTCGGCGATTGCCCAGTTTGCGGATCGAAGATGTGATTCTTCGAGAAGTCGGCCGAGAAGGTTGTCTCGTAATCTCCGGAGGTCGCCAGCGAACGGCCTCGCAGCGCGGGGAGCGCGACAAATGCGTCCGGCTCGCGTGGATGTTGAATGCCGACGGTCCAATCACGCCCGTCCGGTTTGCGGCCGAGGCAACCGATCTCGCCAGCGTTCACGAGCGCGTGCTCGACGCCGTGATCCCGCAGCGCCGCAACTGCGCGATCGGCCGCGAAGCCTTGAGCGATGCCGTTGAGAGTGATCGCCGTTGCCGGCGCTCGAAGATGAATGTGGTCGCGCGAGATCTCGACCGCTCGCCAATCGACGCCGGCACGGGCAGCGGCGATCTGAAAGTCCGTTGGCAATCGGCCTTGCTTCTGACACGCCGCGAACAAATTCCACAACGGCTGCACGGTGATGTCGAACGCGCCGTCCGATTGCCGTGATGTCTGCTCGGCCATCTCCAGCACGGCCAAGAAATACGGGTGCGGCTGCTGGAGGACTCGGTCGCGATTCAAGCGGCAGACTTGGCTGTTTGGCCGATACAGGCTCAGCACCTGTTCGACCAGTTCAAGTTCCGCGAAGGCCGCATCGAGCGCTCGCTCCGCTCGATCGGTCGGCAATCCCAGCACCGTCATCGACACGTCGGAACCGAGCGCCCACGCCTGTCGCGTCACGACGTTTTCAGAGGCCGACCGCTCAAGCCCACGCCAAGCCAATCGACCGGCGGCGAAGACCGCGACACCTCCCAACGACAAACTCAAGAACCTGCGCCGACCGAGAGACATCGTGGAGACCTCCTCGACTGATCGAACCGACTCGCTGCGACCGGGGGAGTGTAATCACGCTCAAATTCCGGAGCGAACACCGCACACGTTTGCGTTGCGCAACCGCCGATCGCCGTGAAGGAGTCGTGCTGACTCTTGAGACACACGGCGAGCGATCGCCAAGCGGCGATGGCAAGGTTGCGAAGCCGATGAAACGCCACAACAATGACGCCTCCAAATGTTCAATTTTCTCCGAGGACTAGGTGTGACTTCCTTCCGAGGCCCAATGCTGCGTCCGACAACCGGGCCGCTCGCCAAGATTCCGATTTATGCCACTCATGCGGACCGCGATTCAATTCGAGCCGCTTGCCGTTTCAATGCCGAAGTCATGGACTTCCTGCGCCCGAACGTCCGAGCCGGCATCTCGACCGGCGAGATCGACCAACTCGCCTACGATTACACGATCCAGCACGGCCACACGCCGGCATGCCTGGGCTACAACGGCTACCCCAACACGGTTTGCACCAGCGTCAACGAAGTCGTCTGCCACGGCATCCCAGATGATTACATTCTGCGAGACGGTGACATCGTCAACATCGACCTGACCAGCATCGTCAACGGCTGGCACGGAGACTCCTCCGAAACGTTTCTGATCGGCGAAGTCGCACCGTCCACCAAACGGCTCGTGCAGGCGGCGTTTGACGCGATGTGGATCGGCATCCACGCCATCAAGCCGTTCGGCCGAGTCATCGACATCGGCCGCGCGATCTATCGCTTCTCGAAGGATCAGGGCTACGAGATCGTCCGCGAATTCCAAGGCCACGGAGTCGGCCGCAGTTTCCATCAAGAGCCCGGCGTCCCGCACTTTCCCGATTTGCAATCCGGCAAAGCCGTCGTCCGTCCCGGCACTTGCCTGACGATCGAACCAATGCTCAACGAAGGCAATTGGAAAACTGAAATCGATAAGTCCGACGGCTGGACCGTCCGCACCCAAGACCGCCGCCTCTCCGCTCAGTTCGAGCACACAATCTTGATGACCGAAAGAGGCCCGGAGATTCTCACACTCACGAAGCACGGCCCCCAAGAAGGGCACAAATTCTGAGCCTCAATCCGTTGCCGCAAAGAATCATCGGCACTTCGCAACGTCGCTTGCTGACACTCACTCAACTACATATTCTCCCGCCCTCGCGCATCAGCCCAGATGGCGGAATTGGCAGACGCACTAGGTTCAGGACCTAGCGACCTTTACCGGTCATGGAGGTTCGAGTCCTCTTCTGGGCACTTTATACCGAAACGAGTTACGTTACCTGACGACGTTCGTCAGTGCGGTGAAAAGCCTGTTTGAATCGTGGAACCGTTCCACGAAACGAAAAAGGAACCGCACGATGCCACGTCAAAAGAACGCTGTCCCCTCGTATTTGCTGCACAAAATCAGTGGCCAAGCTCGCGTCAGAATCGCCGGGAAGGATCATCTTCTCGGTCCCTACGGTTCTGAGGAAAGCCGCATCAAGTACGGCAAGCTCATCAGCCAATCGGTTGGCGGTTTGTCCGTCGATCCGCTCGCCAATCGTGGAACCGTTCCACGAAACGCCGAAGCCGATTCCGGTTTATCCGTCTCCGAACTGCTCTTGGCGTTCAAGCGGCACGCGGACGGCTACTACCTGAAGGACGGCAAACCGACTGCGGAAGTCGATTGCTTCAACTCGGCCATGCGTCCCGTTCGTGAGTTGTTCGCTTTCACGCCGGCTCGCGACTTCACGCCGCTGATGCTGAAGGGGGCACAGCAGAAATACGTTGACGCCGGCTGGTCCCGTGGCTTCTGCAACAAATCGACGAACCGCATCCGGCATATCTGGAAGTGGGCAGTCGGCAACGGACTGATCCCGGTGGCGACGTGGCAAGCTCTGCAAGCCGTTCCACCGTTGAAGGCCGGTCACACAGCCGCACCGGATCACAAACGACGTGAAGCCATCAGCGACGAACACATCGAGGCTGTCCGGTCGCGTCTACTGTTGAAACGCGGACAACGCCGCGACCGTCACCGCGACCTGTTCGATCTGATGTTGGCGACGGGCGCACGACCGTCAGAACTGATTGGCTTGTCGATGGCAGACATCGACCAGACGGGCGAGATTTGGATTGCCGATCTGACCGACCACAAGAACGCTCATCGGGGACTATCCCGCAAGCTGTTCTTTGGTCCGAAGAGTCAATTGATTCTGCGACGTTGTTCGACAAGCGGCCGGCTCTTTCCGATCGTGCCACGGACGTTTTCTGAATCGGTGAAGGCCGCCTGTCTGGCTGCGAAGATTCCGGCATTCGTCCCGTACTGTTTGAGGCACACGAAAGCGACCGAGCTACGCGACGCCATCGGCATCGAATCGGCTCAAGCGACGTTGGGACACGCTCAACCGTCGATGACGGCGAGGTACAGCAGCAAGATGGACAAGCTCGCCATTGAAGCGGCGAAGGCGTGCGGTTGAACGATTACACTGGCACAGCACACGGATAGGGTAGCTCCCGACACGCGAGACTTTCTTGACCTCGCTTCCGTGTTGCTTTTTCAACTCAAGACATCCGGCAATCAAGAGGCCGATCATCATGGCGACGTCTAAGAAGCTATCGGTTATCGAACGGCTCAAACGCACGAAGACACCCGGTGCGAAACTTTACAAGGACGCGATCGCCGAGGAACTCGCCGCTCTGCTGTCTCCATTCGACGAATCCATCCGCGAGACTGGCAATCGTCTGAACGCAATCGCCCTGTCGAACGATGGCAACATCGAATCTATCTTCCACGCTGGTCGCGAAGGTGGACTCTCCGCCGTCGACATTGACGAGATGACTCTTGCCGAGTTCACCGATGAAGTGGAAATCCAGGATGCTCGTGATAATCGGATGGCTCGGAAGGTGGCGAACGAGATGCAGAAGCTCTCGAACGAAGTGAAGCCCGTTTGGTCAATCGCTCGGTCGCCTTCCGATTGGGTGAAGGTCTTCAAACGGCTGAACGTGGCTTGTCGGAGCATCAGCGTGTTCGGTAGGCGTCGAAAACATGGCACCTATCGTGAGCATCCTGAAACGACCAAGCACAGCAAGTCTGTCCGGCTCGCGATTGCTGAC
>CAMDPX010000164.1 GCA_945905295.1 Planctomyces sp. SH-PL62
GTTCAAATTTCAAAATTGCCGAGGCAATTTTGAAATTTGAACGCCCGACCCCAGACTTTAACCCGGCAACTCCGGCTGCAATTCCTGCCGCCGCAACTCTTCCAAACGAGTCGTTCCGCCGCAGAGTTCGAGGTACTCGTTGAATTCGCGGCAGCCGAAGAGGTGTTTGTCGAGGAACGCCAAATGCGCGGCCGCGTCTTCTTCGACCGTCAGCCATTGCCGCAAGTGGACTTCGTCGGAGTAGTACTCATAGGGCATGTTGCCGGGATAACTCCCGAACGGGACTTCGCAGACGGCATCGACGCAGAAGAACGGGATTGCCGTCGCGGTCGGATCGCGTCGAATCTCGTCGTTCGAGATCAACCTCTCGCAGCTTAGGATGACATGTTTCGCGGCGCGGGCGACCGCGATGTCAGCCACCGACGTGCCACGAATGCGCGCGTTGCCATAGCAGTCCGCTTCGTGAACGTGAATGATCGCCACGTCCGGCCAGAGCGCGGGGATCGCAACGTATTCGGCATTCGTGAACGGGCAAGTGATCGACTGGGCCGCGCTGTGCTTGAAGGTGTCAGTGCCGGCGAGACTGCGAGCCGGTAGGAACGACACGCCCATCGCCGCCGCTTGGAACCGCAGCGCGAGCGCGTAGTTGGACCACTCGCAGAGTTCGACTTCGCCGCTCTCCACGACGCGCCGTGCGTGAGGCGACAAGCCGCGAGCTTCCAGGCCGACGATGTACGCGGCGTCGACTCGTTTCAGAAGCTGTCCGCGTCCGGTCAGGTTGCCGGCTGCGAGAATCTGAAAGTCGTGTGTCGCCGTGTGCCCGGCGAAGCCGAGGTTCTGCTTTTGCTGCCGCACGATCTCGTGCAGTAATGCGGTTGCGATGCGATCCGCTCCAAAGCCGCCCGACGCCAGATAATCGCCGTCGTGGACGAACTGCCGCACGGCGTCCGGCACCGACATGACCTTATCAATCAACCGCTTCGGCTTGCTGCGGAAGAATGCGCGAGCGGCATCCGGATCGGGATTCGTAAAGAGCGGTGCGTGTCCCACGAGCGTCGCCTCCAGCTTGTAATGACCCGATTGATCGGGTCGAGGTCGCGCATTCGACCTCATCAATGGGGGCACTACAAGCGAGATTGGACCCCATAAATGGGGTCACTACGAGCGCTATCGGATTAGTTCCCGCCGAAGATAACCAGGGCTTCTTCGTGGGTCAGCGGTTTCTTGAACTGGTCGGATTGCAGTTCGACTTGCAGCTTCGAGTCGCCGACGTTGATGGCCTTGAGCGTCAGATCGAAGTGAACATTCCCTTGCCCACCGATTTCGTGGATCGGCTCGAAGATGATTTCGCGGCCGCTGTTCGTGTGGCTGGCAGGGCCGCGGACGGAGACGAATTGCAGCTCGGCCGGCAAGATGACTCGGACGGCGACGTTAGACGCGGCTCCCGAACCTTTGTTACGGATCACCATGCGGGTCGTGAATTGCTCGCCCTTCGAATACGCCTCGGCTTTCTCGGCGAATTCGATCTTGAGGTCCGACGTGCCGATCGCTTTGAACTGGTAATCGGTCGCGGCTCCCTTGCGGCTGTTCTCAGTGACTTGAACTGAGCCGGCGTGATTACCGATCGCCTTCGGGACGACTTTGATCTTCAAGGCCAGCGTTTGATTCGGATCGAGATGCGGAACGTGCCACGTCACGGTGCGCTGTTTTGGGTCGAGACGTCCTCCGTCGGAGGCAGAGACGAATTCGACGGTGCTTGGCAGTGACTCGACGACGACCGTGTTGTTGGTCGGGTTGAGCGAGTTGTTCGTCAGGCGATTCTCGAATTCGATCGGGCGTCCGACGAACCAGTTGGTTTGACCGTGCCGCGAGAGGCCGACAATCTGGCCGATGACATTGATCTCGACTTGCTGTTCGGCGGCGGTGGCTCCGTCGGTCGTGATGATCGCGCGATTCACGGCTTTGCCGGGACGCAACGCGGTCAGCGGCAGTTGGACCGACTGCGTCTTGCCGGCCGAGATCGTGCCGATTTCGTATTCGAGATCACGTTCGGTGACATCCGCCAGCTTGAGGTTTTCGGGGATGACGTTTCGCAGCACGACGCGGCTGGCATCGACGCTGCCGTTGTTCGTGATTTGGAAGTTGAGCGTCACGGTCTCGTTGACTCGTGCTTGCGGAGCAGCGGTCAACTTCAGGCTGAGCTTGGGGGAAGCGATCGTTGTGCGCGACGCGACTTCAGCGGTGAAGTTCACGGTGGCGATGCTGCCAACTTGGCCTTCGGCGACCGGCACGACTTTGACTTGAATCTCTTTCTGCTCGCCGGGCTTGATCGTGCCCAGCCGCCAGATCAGCTTCTTGCCGGTCAGTTCCGCTCGCGGAATCGTGCCGGAGAGCTTGGTGCCCATCGGAACTTGATCTTCGACGACGACCGCGTTGGCCGCGCTCTCGCCGATGTTGCGAATCACGATCGTGTAGACCATCGGTTGATTGAGCGTGGCGTTGGGGGGCGCAATCTTTTCGATCTTCAACTCCGGTCGCTGCGGTCCGCGCGGAGCGTCGGCTCGGACGATGCCGTCGCCGGTGACGGCATCGGCATTCACATCCAGTGGCGCTGCGGCCGTAGTCTTGAGACGATTCGGGGGCGCTGTGTCGTTGGTGGTCTTGTGCCGTGCTTTGATCGGCTCCACCGGCGGCATGTCAACGTCGTCGGGAAACGCCAATTCGAGCGGCGGGTCTTCGGCCGGCGGGACCGGCGGGTCAGGAAGCCGTGCCTTGCCGTTGATCGACTTTGGCGGGTTGTCGGCGAAAAGATTCTCGTCGTCATCGAGTGGCGACTTCTTCGCGGCGGTTTTGATCGGCTTCTCATCAAAGCCTGGCTCGTCGTTGTCGAACGTGATCCCCCGAACCTCGCGATTGCCGGACGTGAGCGTGATCGGTTCTTGGACCGCCACAGAGGTTTGATCGTTCTTACTCGGTGGATTGATGGCCGTCAGTCGGTCGATCTCGGCCAGCACTGCGTCCGGTGTGTCTTCGAGCGGTCCGTATGTGACGGGCAGTTCCACCGCTTCCGCCGCGATGACGCGAGCTTCTTCAAGCTGACCTTCGTCGATCAGCGTGCGTGCCTGCTTGATCGCCTTCTGGGCTTGCTTCTTGGCGTTCTGCGGGACGGGGATCGGCTTGGGGGCCTCGTCGAACTCGGGCAGTTCGGCCGGCTCGAGATTCTTGTTCTGGTTGTTTGTCGGAGTCACATCGGTGGCGGCATCGTTCGGAAACTCGTCGAGCGAAAGTTCCGCGCGCGGTGTGCGATTGCGAAGCGGGACAGACGTCGGTTCAGTTTGAATCGACGTGACCTCATCCTCAAGTGGTTCGAAGGCTGCTCGCGACGCCGACGTTCGGTTGATCGTCTTCTTCGGCGGCAGATCGTCGAACGCCAGTTCATCCTCCAGAGTGGATGCTCGGCTCGACCGCGTGCGGAATGGCGGCGGTTCGGTGTTCCCTTCAGGGAGTTCGCTCGCAGAGGGATCTAAGTTCCCGAGCGGTTTGAATCCATCCAGGCTGGCTTTTTTTTCGGTCTTCGCCGTGCTCTGTGGAGTCATGCTCCGCTGAAACTGCAGCAGTCCGAGCAAGCCCAAACCAACGCATCCCGCCAACGCCGTCATCTTCCAAATCGAATTGCCGCTTTGCATGGGATTCCCTTCCCCCGAAACGTGGAGCAGGTTTCCAACCCGCTCGTGAACTCAGGACAGATTCCAAATCTGCCCCACTGAATCCAGCCACTCCTGGCAAACGCGGCGTTACATAGCAGATGGGCGAAAATGGGAGAAGACGAGTTCCAGGGATTCAGGGGCATGAATCGGAGGACGAACTTCACGCCGTAGGGTGGGACAAGCCGCTTCGGCGACGGCCCACCAATCCACTGAGAAAACAATTCACATCCTCGCCGGCAAAGCGTCGAGCAACTTCCGTTCACTCGCTGGTGGGCCGGCGGTCGAAGCGACCTTGTCCCACCCTACGGCTCGCGACAACCGTCATTCGTCATTCCTACAAGCGCCAGCTACAGTCCCGCCGATTTCACTCTCTCGGAGAACCAGCCATGATCCATGTCATCGCCACCATTAGCTTGCACCCCGGCACGCGCGACGCCTTTCTGAACGAGTTCCGTCAAATCGTCGCTCCCGTCCGAGCGGAAGCGGGCTGCCTCGAGTACGGCCCGACGGTTGATGCCGTCAGTGGTCTCGCCGTCCAAGGAACCCCTCGCCCGGACGTCGTCACGGTCGTCGAGCGTTGGGAAAGCCTCGAACATTTGCAGGCACATCTGATCGCGCCGCACATGATCGCCTACCGACCCAAGGTCAAAGACTTCGTTTGTTCGGTGACGTTGCAGATCCTCGAACCGATTTGAGCCGATTGGAAAAGCCCGTTTCGGTCAGTAGACTCCGCCGCCGATTCAAGACGATTCGGTTGTTTCGCGTCCGGAAATCACAGCGAGCGGTCGGCACGGGCCAGTGATGCCCGTCGAGGTCGGATGCCTCCAGAAGTCGAGCGGCTTCCGTTTGCTGTTTCACGACGATGCTGGCGCTCGGCGCGGGTCTCCCGACTCCGCCGTTCTGGGTTTGGATTTCCCGACCCCGTTTGTCTGGCTCGTCATTTACGACAAGGAGATGTTCTCGTGGTGAAAGTTGCAATCAATGGGTTCGGCCGCATCGGACGGCTGGTGTTTCGCGCGATGGTCGAGCAAGGGATCGTCGGCAAAGAGGTCCAAGTGGTCGCCGTTGGCGATATCGTCCCGGCCGACAACCTGGCCTACTTGGTGAAGTACGATTCGACGCAAGGCCGCTTCGCCGGCACCGTCAGCAGCAAGAAGTCTTCGCCGGACAAAGCCGAAGATGACGTGCTCGTCGTCAACGGCCAGGACATCGCCGTCGTCAGCGCGAAGTCCCCCGCCGAGCTCCCCTGGAAGCAGTTGGGCGTGGACATCGTCATCGAATCGACCGGCCTGTTCACCGAAGCGGAGAAGGCCAAAGGCCACATCGCCGCCGGAGCCAAGAAGGTCATCATCACCGCCCCGGCCAAGGGCGAGGATTTCATGGTCGTCATGGGAGTGAACTGCGACAAGTACGACCCGGCCAAGCACAACATCATCTCTAACGCGAGCTGCACGACGAACTGCCTCGCGCCGATCGTGCATGTGCTGCTCAAGGAAGGCTTCGGCATCGAAGAAGGTCTGATGACGACCGTGCATTCCTACACGGCGACTCAGAAGACCGTCGATGGCCCCAGCAAGAAGGATTGGAAGGGAGGCCGCACGGCCGCTCTGAACATCATCCCCAGCGGCACCGGAGCCGCGGTCGCGGTCGGGAAAGTCATCCCGGAAGTGAAGGGCAAGCTGACCGGCATGGCGTTCCGCGTGCCGACCCCAACCGTCAGCGTCGTCGATCTGACGGTGAAGACCGTCAAGGAAACCAGCTACGCGGAAATCTCCGCCGCCATGAAGAAAGCCAGCGAGACGTATCTCAAAGGCATCCTCGAATACACCGAGGACGAAGTGGTCAGCACCGACTTCATTCACAGCAACTCCTCGTCGATCTACGACAAAGGGAGCGGCCTCGAACTCAACAGCCGCTTCTTCAAGCTCATCAGTTGGTACGACAACGAATGGGGCTACAGCAACCGCGTCGGCGATCTGCTGAAGCTGATCATCAGCAAGGGGCTGTAGAGAAAGTTTCCTGCTGAGTTGGATCAAAGCCGTGACAAGGGGATATCCTTTGTCACGGCTTTTTTATTCGTGACACGAAATGGGCAAAGATGGAAACCGCCACGCTCAAACTCTTTCTTGCGAAGGGTGATCCGAAACGTCTTCGGACAGCCGAGATTTCTAACTGGACCGGCAAAGCCGTTGCCGGACCGCGATCTGAGTTGGATGGAATTCTGACAAGAGAAGAGGCTCTGCATTCCGGAATCTATTTTCTAACAGGTACTGATCCGGACACGGGCAAGGACGCCGTTTACATAGGTGAAGCGGAAGTCATTCGTGATCGAGTGAAAGCACATCTGGAAAAAGACTTCTGGCACTCGATCGCATTTGTTATCAGCAAAGATGAGAACCTGACGAAAGCCCACATCCGATATCTTGAAGGTCGGCTCATCAACCAAGCCGAAGAAGCTGGCCGAGCACTCGTTCGCAACGGCCAAGCGAGCGGTTCAAAGCTGCCCGAATCGGATCGAGAAGACATGGAAGTTTTTCTTGCACGAATCCATCAACTCTTGCCCGTTCTTGGAGCAGATTTTTTAGTTCCAGTAGTGTCGCACCGCCGGGAAGCCAAAAAGGCTCCAACATTGCTCTGCGAAATCAAAGGACTTGTCGCTCGTGGCTTTCAGGGAATCGGTGGTTTCGTCGTGCTTAAGGGATCGCAGGCTGTTCTTTACGAAAGACCTTCAACGGAACAGTACCCTTACGCGAGATCGATTCGTCAACGGCTTCTCCAAGACGGCACGTTGGTGACAAAAGAGAAGTTTCTGGAATTTGTCAAAGATTCAGAATTCACCAGCCCGAGCGCTGCGGCGTGCGTGATTCATGGCGGCCAAGCCAACGGCCTATTGGCCTGGAAGAGCGACGAAGGCAGATCTTTGAAGGAACTCGAATCTGACTAAACGCAGTCGCATGAGTAACAGGAAATCCAAGTTGACCGTGCTTCAAAGAGTCAAATTGACGCCTTCAGAATATCTCGCGAGAGAGCGACAGGCGGAGTGTCGGAGTGAGTACCTATTCGGCGTCCTGATTCCAATGCCTGGGTCATGCCGAGCACACAACTTGATCCGAGGTAATCTTTGCCGTGAGTTGAGTAAGCATTTGAAGGACCGTCCAGATGAGGTATATGCGGCGGACATGCGCGTGCAGATTCCGATTGGTATCTACACCTATCCCGATGTCGTCGTGGTGTGTGGAACGCCGAAGTTTGAAGACGATCAAGCCGACACGTTGCGAAATCCCACTGTGCTGATTGAGGTCTTGTCCGAATCGACTGCTGACTTCGATCGAGGGAGCAAGTTCAAACACTACCGACTGATTCTCTCGTTGCGCGAGTATGTGCTGGTCGATCAAGCCGAGGCTCAGATCGAACACTGGATGCGTGAAGAGGACGGCAGGTGGGTGCTCACGGAAATCACTGGGATAGAGAATGCGTTATCGTTGGATTCCATTGGTTGCCAGATTCCGCTGAGCGAGGTTTATCGAAAGATCTCGTTCCCCCCGGCTGGCCAAACTGGAATCGCGTGAGTGCAACTGCCTCGGAGAGAGGCACGGCCTCAGTCTTGCTTGGCGTTTAGCACCGTTTGTCTGCCAGCCGCGAGGCGAGTTTTGCACTCAGAGACGGAGCGTGCCTCGGCGAACACGGTGCAGATTGGCCAACCGGTGGCGATGCAATTTCCCGGAGCAGGGATGTCGGCGATGAGTGGTGATTCTGTCGTGTGCCCTTCTTGATCGAAGAGTGATTCAAGATGCGGAGCGGTCAGGTCGCTGGTCGCGTAAACGATTTGTTTGCCGACAATGTAGCTCCGAGCGGGCCGCTCCCTGACGGTCGCGGTACGGTCGCCGCAGGCGGTTGCGTGTTCGGCCAACAGAGCGCGGCCGAGTGCTCGTTCGAGGACTTCGACGGAGGCGGTGTAGCGCGGGTTGAGTTCGACCAGCCACGGAATCGAAAAATCGTCGGCGAGGATGAAGTCGATGCCGAACAGGCCGCGCAGTTGGGCTTCGTGAGTCAGCGTGTCGCCGAGTCGTTGCAGCAGTTCGCGAGTTTGGTCGCTCACGGTGATCGGGCCGATGGAACCGGCGTAGCCGAACACATTCGGTGCGCCGAACGCGGGGCCGATGAGTTGTTCGCAGACGCCAATCAATTCCACAGCGTCTGGTCGGGCGATGAAGAGCGCGGACATTGGGATACCGAGTCGCTGCTCTTGAAGATGGTATTGTTCTGAGGTCGGCAGAGCCTGCCCGGACCAAACTGAGATGCGGCAGCCGCCTCCGCCGCGAGTCGGTTTGAGGAGCCAATGCTCGCTCGTAGCTTGGACGCCCTCGTCCGAGCTTCCGGTCGCTCGGACGAGGGCGTCCAAGCTACGAACGGATCGGACTCGCAGCGCGGGCAAGTCGTGTGTCCGCAGCGTCCGCTCCAACCAAAACGGATCGCGGACTTTCCGCAGCACCTCGCGCGGGTTGCCGAGCAGCGGATGCCGCTCGCTGACCGACGCGATGAATTTCGGATCGTTCTCCAGCGAGCCGGTGTAGATCCACGGCGTGGGAGGCAATCCCTTGACGGCCTCCAGCGTGCGGTGCAGGTCATTGTCCACGGCGATGACCGAGGCGATGCGTCGCAAGTCCTCGTCGCCGAAGCGGTCGGCGCAGACAGGATCGAAACCGGCTCGCACGGCACTGGCGGCGGCGGCGCGAGTGCTCGCGCCGAGGATGAGCAACGATGGGCGTGGAGTCGTCATGGAAGCGGTCGGTGAGGCCCTTCGGCTGGCTGGCGTCGCGTTTCGGCAGTTGATACACCATCGCCCGTTTCAGATCGACCGTCCGGGTCGCGAGGTGCGGAGCGTCCGCGTTCTCGAAAAACTTTGGGGTGCGGTGCTTCGCGACTTGGTTCGACCGAAATAGCTGCCGTCCCCGCCCATTTTCAGTCAAGGAGTTGCAACTATGTCGATGTACGTCGGCGAAGCCCTGTGCGGTGAAGGTAACGAAGTGGCTCACATCGATCTGCTGATCGGTGACAAGGACGGCCCGGTGGGCGTCGCGTTCGCGAATGCTCTGTCCCGTCAAAGCCAAGGCCACAGCAACCTGCTGGCCGTGCTGACTGCGAACCTCGCCGTCAAACCATCGACCGTGATGATCACCAAGGTCACCATCAAGGGAGCCAAGCAAGCCGTCCACATGTTCGGCCCAGCTCAGTACGCCGTCGCCAAGGCAGTGGCCGACAGCGTCGAAAAGGGAGTCATCCCCAAGGACCAGGCCGAGAAGCTGGTCATCGTCTGCGGCGTGTTCATTCACTGGCAAGCCAACGACGACAAGAAGATCTTCCAATACAACTACGATGCCACGCTGCTGGCGATCGCTCGCGCCATGAAGAATGAGCCGAGTGCTGACGAAATGCTCGCCAAGAAAGAGACCGCCAAGCACCCGTTCTTCGCGGGCTAAGACATCGGAATCGAAAACCACCTTCGATGACCCGGCTTCGATCGAGAAGCCGGGTCTTCGTCGTTTTCAGGGACGAATCGAGCAGGTACTTGGTCATGTCGGTCACTATGATCCCGAACATGGACTTTGCACCGAAACACGACTGGAAGTTGTTTGAAGCCCGATGCCGTGAAGCTCGTGCTTCGCAATGGAGCAGCCGAACCGACGACGAAGATTGGACGCTGTATCGGAGTCTGTTCGATTTCGCCGCCAGCCAAGCCCAGCGGTTGCCGAACCGAATCGCGACGGCACATTGGCAAGAGAAGTTGGCAATTCGTCGAAAACTGGTGGCGGCCTTTTCCCTGCTGGATGAGATGAAACGTGGAAGCCGGTCTGCAACAAACTCTGACGGATCTGGTCCAGTGGCTCCGTGAAGAAGGCATCCCCTTCGCGGTGATTGGCGGGATTGCGGCAACGTTTCGTGGCGACGCTCGATTCACGGCGGATATCGACGTGGTGATCGGCGTCGATTTGGATGAGGCTTTGCAACTGATACAGCGGCTTCCCCAGAGCGTTTTTCAACCACTGTTTCCCGGCGTCGACGAAGTGTTGCGAGCGTCCTACTTGTTGCCTCTCAGGCACTCCGTGACGAAGGTCTCCGTCGATATCGCAGTCGGAATGAGTGGCTTTGAGCGTCAAGCCATTTCACGCGCAACCGAGGTCGAGATTTCCGGATGCCAGATTCCAATCGTCACTGCCGAGGACTTGATCCTGATGAAGCTTCTGGCCGGGCGACCGCGAGACATCGATGACGTGCGAAACATCCTGCTGCGACAAGGAGCCGCTTTGGATTGGAATTACCTGCTCGAAATTGGCGAGCAACTCCAACAAGCGGTTGATCAAGATTTGTTATCCGAGTTGCATCGACTTCAAGCGGACACAAACGAAACAAACTAAGAGGCAACCTGATTCATGCGCAAGATTCTGATTCAACTCGACACCGATCCCCATCCGTCCGTTTTCGACCGTGTCGTCGCGATCGACTCTGGCGTCGATGAGTTGTTTTCTTACGGCGGGGTCACGCCCGAAAACGTCGTTGGCCTTGTCCACGGAGCGATCTTCACGCGCGGTGTTCCGGACCTGAAGAACACGGCAATCTTCATCGGCGGCAGCAACGTCGCCGCCGGCGAGCAACTTCTTGCGAAAGTGCAGAAGACGTTCTTCGGGCCGATGCGAGTCTCAACGATGATGGACTCGAACGGCTCGAACACGACAGCCGCCGCAGCCGTGCTCGCGTGTCGCAAGCATGTGCCGCTCACTGGCGCGCACACGCTGATCCTCGCCGGCACCGGCCCCGTCGGGCATCGAGCCGCGCAGATCCTGGCCGCCGAAGGAGCCGAAGTCCGAGTCGCCTCACGCACTCGCGACAAGGCCGAGCAAACCTGTTTCGCAATCGCCAAAGTCGTCTCTGCCGCGCGAGTCACTCCGGTGGCGACCGGCACCGATGTCGAGCTCGCCGATGCCTGCGACGGCGTCTCGCTGATCATCGCCGCCGGAGCGGCCGGAATCGAACTCCTCTCCGCCGAACGCCGAGCCAATCTGAAGTCGCTGAAGGTCGCCGTGGATCTGAACGCCGTCCCTCCGCTCGGCATCGGTGGCGTCGAAGTCATGGACAAAGCGAAAGACCGAGACGGCCAACTCTGCTACGGAGCCATCGGAGTCGGCGGCACGAAAATGAAAATTCACAGAGCGGCCGTCGCTCGCCTATTCGAGTCCAACGATCAAGTGCTCGACACGGCCGCGATCTACGCGATCGGACAATCGCTGTAACGATTGTGGTTCACGCGGCACGCGTGAATCGACGGAATTTACCGACGCACGCGAGCCGCGTGCGCCACATCAAGGGCAACGGCTGGCAATCGTCGTCCGCGAATCGGTAGCATGAGTCTGTCTTGGGAGGAATGAATCATGACTGCTCTCGCTGTCGCGACCGACGAAAAGCTGCTGACCGCCGACGAGTTCTGGGCCTTGCCTGAATCGAACCGTCCAATGGAGCTCGTTCGTGGGAGGATCGAGTACATGAATGTGCCAGGGCCTAGACACGGACAATTGTGCGGACGGATGGTGCAAATTCTGATGAACTTTGTTGATGAGCACGATCTTGGCCACGTTCTGTGCAATGATTCCGGCGTCATCACCGAGCGTGACCCCGACTCTGTGCGCGGCATGGACGTGAGTTATTACAGCTACTCGCGACTGCCGAAGGGGCCGCTGCCCGCCAAGTATGTGGATGTTGTTCCGGAGTTGATTGTCGAAGTCCGATCGCCTGATGATCGCTGGAAACGGATTCTCAAGAAGGTCTCCGAATACCTCGAAGCTGGCGTGACGACCGTCTGTGTGCTCGATCCAAAAACGGAAACGGCTCACGTCTATTCCGCCGACGACGATCAAAAACTGAATGTGGATGACACACTGACGTTCCCCGACATTCCTCCCGGCTTCTCTGTTCCGGTGCGGCGGTTCTTTGAATGAGTGCTCCTGCTCCGAGTCTCTGCGTCTCCATGCCGCCGCGTTGTAAGCCGGAACTCCTCGCTCCCGCCGGTGACCTCGAATGTGCTCGCGCCGCGATCGAGAACGGGGCGGATGCCGTTTACTTCGGACTCGACACCGGCTTCAACGCGCGGGCTCGCGCGACGAACATCGGCGAGGAGCAGCTTCCCGAATTGATGCGGCTGCTGCATGAGCGCGGCGTGAAGGGATATCTGACGCTCAACACGCTGGTCTTCACCAACGAGTTGCCGGAAGTTGAGCGAGTCATCCGCGTCGCCGCCGAGACCGGCGTTGATGCGGTCTTGGTTCAGGACATCGGCGCGGCGCGGCTGATTCGCGCGATCTGTCCCGACTTGCCGATTCATGCCTCGACGCAAATGACGCTGACGAGCGCGGAAGGAATTCAGATCGCAAAAGAGTTGGGCGTTGAGCGAGTCGTGCTGGCTCGCGAGCTGTCGCTGGAGCAAATCAGCAAGATTTCGTCGCAGACCGACATGCCGCTGGAGGCATTCGTGCATGGGGCGCTCTGCGTCGCGTACTCCGGGCAATGTTTGACGAGCGAGTCGTTTGGTGGGCGCAGTGCGAATCGTGGGCAGTGTGCTCAAGCCTGCCGGCTGCCTTACGAGTTGGTGTGTGACGGCGAGAACGTGGACCTCGGCGATCAGAAATACTTGCTCAGCCCGCAGGATTTGGCGGCGTATGAATTGACTCCGGAGTTGATCGAAGCGGGGGTGATCTCTTTCAAGATTGAGGGGCGGCTGAAGACGGCGGAATACGTTGCGAACATGACTCGGCATTATCGCCGCGCAATCGACGCGGCGTTCGCGAACCTGCCGATCGAGTTCTCGAAGCAAGATGTCGAAGAGATGCAGTTGTCATTCTCGCGCGGTTTCTCCCCCGGTTGGCTGAAGGGGGACGATCACAAGATGCTCGTGCCGGCGATCTCGTCATCGAAGCGCGGCGTGTTTCTCGGCACGGTGCAATCGGCGGATCGAGGCCGAGTCGCGGTGCAACTGGCATGCGGGATCGCAGCCGGTGATGGGCTCGTCTTTGAAGGCAACCGGGCGGACAACGACGAGCAAGGAGGTCGTGTCTATGAAGTGTGGCAGCGCGATCAAAAGCTCGATCATCCGGTTTCAACGGGGCTCGTGGAGTTGGGCTTTCAGCGCGGGTCGATCGATTTCGAGCGGCTCTGGACCGGACAGCAATTGTGGAAGACGGACGATCCGAAGCTGATCGCTCGATTGCGGAAGTCGTTCACCAGCGCCGACCCACTGCGGCGCGTGCCGCTGGATCTGCGTGTGGAAGCGAGTGTCGGTCAGCCGTTGCGAATCGTCGGTTGCTCGACGAACGGGGCTGCCTGTGACGTGTCCTCGCCGTCGCCGCTGGAAGTGGCGAGGAAGCATCCGATGACGGACGACTTTCTGCGAACACAGCTCGGCAGACTGGGACAGACGGTTTACGAACTGCGAAGCCTCGAAGCGTTGATTGAGGGCTCGCCGATGATGCCGCTGAGCGTGCTGAGCGAACTGCGACACGAAATGATTCGGCAATTGGAGTCGTCCGCCGCTCGCGTCCCGCAGCGACGCATCGCCAGCGAGTCGGCGTTGGCGGCTCTCGTGGGGCACGTTTTCAACGTGCCCGTTCCTCCAAAGAACGAAACAACCACAGAGACGGGCACGTTGGAAACGTGCCCCACGACGTTGCACGTCCTCTGCCGCACGCTCGATCAATTGCGAGTCGTGCTCGCGCACGGCGAGCGGCAGATCGCCGTCGATTTTCAGGACATCCGCGAGTACCGCGAGGCGGTGACGGTCGCTCATGAATCGGCCGCTCAGATTTGGTTGGCGACGCCACGTATCCAAAAGCCGGAGGAGATCGGCTTGTTTCGCGCGCTGTTGAAGCACGGGGCCGACGGGATTCTGGTGAGGAACCTCGGCGGTTTGTCGTTCTTCGCCAACGAGGGCGTTCCGTTTGTCGCCGACTTCTCGCTGAATGTGACGAACGAACTGACCGCTCAGTTTGTGATCGAACGGGGTGCGCAGCGAGTCACGGCCTCTTACGATCTCAACCGCGATCAATTGCTCGATCTGGTCGCCGCGTGTCCGACGGAATGGTTGGAGGTCGTCATTCACCAGCACATGCCGATGTTCCACATGGAGCATTGCGTCTTCTGCGCGGTGCTCTCGCCGGGAACGAATCCGACGAACTGCGGCCGTCCCTGTGATCGGCACGACGTGCATCTGCGCGACCGGTTGAACGTCGAGCATCGTTTGACCGCCGACGTCGGCTGCCGCAACACGTTGTTCAACGCGATCCCGCAAAGCGCGGCCGAGGCCGTACCGGAATTGCTCGCGCGCGGCGTGCGGAATTTCCGTATTGAGTTGCTCGACGAATCACCGGACGAGATCCGGATGATCCTCGATTCCTACCGTGAGCTATTGTCGGGCACCGTCGCAGGGCGCGACGTTTGGAAGAAGCTCAACGCGGCGAATCGAGTCGGCGTGACTCGCGGGACGCTGGAAGAGCGCCGCAATCCGTTGGCGATTCTTTGAAGTAACCCGCAACGTCAGCGAGGGCTGAACGCTTCAAGAAACTGCGAACTCAGAGCGTTCGCCCTCGCTGACGCTGCGGGTTACTTAGCGGTGACACGGGCGAAGATGTCGGCGGCGATGTCCGGGACCGAACGTTGCTCGGCGGCGTGAACGGAGTCGATGCGGACCCAGTTCGGTTCGCTGGTGGCGAGTTGCAGATACACGTCGCGCACCTTTTGGAGATAGACGGCATCGGCCTCTTGCAGGTCGGCGGCTTTGTCGGTGTAGCTGCGGGCCTGCTTGGCGGCGATGTTCCGTTGAGCGATCTCGACTGGCACATCCAGCAGCACGACCTGTGTGGGACGCGGCAGTCCGAAGACGTCGAACTCGATGCGTTCGATGGTCCGCAGCAATTCATCGCGAGCAGGACCGTTCAGCTTGGCTCCTTGATGAGCGAGGTTGGACGGCACGTAGCGATCGCAGATGACGAAGTCCGACTGCTGGAGCGCATCGCTGAGAACGGTCCTCGATTCAAATCGGTCGGCGGCGTACAGCACGGACGCGAGAAACGGATGGACTTCGTGCAGTTGTCCGAAGCGGCCGTTGAGGAAATCGCCGATCGCGTGGCCGAAGAGGGTCTCGCGATAGCGCGGAAAGCTGAGCAGTTGGGTGCGGTGTCCAGCGGCGATCAAGCGGTCGGTGAGTTGCCGGGCCTGCGTTCCTTTGCCGGAACCGTCGATGCCTTCGATCACGATCAGCGGAGCCACGTTGGTCTTGTCCCGTTCACGAAGCGAGGTTGGGGCACGGCTCACGACGCCAATTGAGCGATCGCCGCTTCGCGACTATCGGCCACGGTGAAATACGTCAGCAGCTTGGAGGTTCGCAGGATGTCGTCGACACCCTTGGACAGGCCGAAGAGGACCAGCTTGCCCTGGCTGCGATGCAGTTTGCGGTGCAGCGTAATGAGCTTGCCCAGCACGGAACTGGTCAGGTATTCGACGTTGGACAGATCGAGCACCAGTTTCAGCCAGTTGTATTGCTCGACGAGCGAGAATAACTCCTGGCCCAACTGTTCGATGTTCTCTTCGTCGTTGAGCATCTTCATGGTGAAACCAGCGACCAGCACGTCGCCGTGTTCTTGAAGCTTGAGGTAGATTGTCTGATCGGGCAGAGGCATAAAACGAACCTCGACATTCGAGTTCTTCGCGAGCCGATTTGGCGCGCGCACATCATTCCGAAAGTGGGCGAGATTCTACGCAGTCCGAGTCGAAGACGCTCGCCTGATAAGGGGCAGAAAGTCGGTTCGCGACCAAATCGTTGCCGCCGCTGAAGTGTGCAAGCCCCCGGACCAGGTGCCCGAAGTCACGTGAGTTTCCCGGTAGTTCGACCGTCACATATCGCCGATCCGTCCCCTGCACGAAGCCCGGTCGAGTTGTCGACTGCCCCTCCACGAGCACTTCGACTTCGCTGCCGATCAGCGTCGCCGAATACCGCCGAGTCAGTTCCGCTTCCTGCCTCGTGAGTTCCCGGCAGCGAGCCTTCTTGATCGGCGCAGCAACAGAATTGGGCATCAGCGAGGCACGAGTCCCCTTGCGGCGGCTGAACGGGAAGACGTGGATCTTCATGAACCGAGCCTTTCGGCAGGTATCGAGCGTTTGCTCAAACTCGTCGTCGGTCTCGCCAGGAAAGCCGACGATGATGTCGGTCGAGAGCGCCGGGTTCGGCAGCCGATCGTGCAGCTTGGCGACCGATTCCAGGAACTGGGCGACTCGATAGCGCCGCCGCATCCGCGCGAGCACCGTGTCCGAGCCGCTCTGCAACGCCGGATGAAAGTGCGGACAGAGATGCTCGCAAGACGCGGCGGCCGAGATGAAATCGTCGCTGACTTCCGCCGCCTCGATGCTCGACAGCCGCAGCCGCCACGGGCCGGGAATGCGGTCGAGCCGTTGCAGCAGATGCCACAACCGAAACGGTGTCCGTCCCGAGCGACCACGTGTCGTGTCCACGCCGTAGTGGCCGACATGGATGCCGGTCAGCACGATTTCTTCGTAGCCGAAATCAATCAACCGCCGGACCTCCTCTTCGATGTCCTCTGGCGAGCGGCTCTCCAATCGCGGTCGCACATGCGGAATGATGCAGTACGAGCAGCGCAGAACGCAGCCGTCTTGGATCTTCACAAACGCTCGTTTGTGGCCATCGAAGCGACTGATGCCGGTAGGAAACTCGGCGACCCCCAGCCTTAGCAGCACATCGGGGAGTTCGCGTTTATCGGGCACGACTTCAATGACGTTCGGCAGACGCGCGACGAAATCGGGATCGTGAGTCGCAAAGCAACCGGTGACGATCGTCTGACAACCGGGGTTCTCGCGAGCCAACTGCCGCACGACCTGTCGGCCGCGCGAGTCAGCGTTCTCCGTCACCGTGCAGGTGTTGACGATGCAGAGATCCGCGGGCTCGGATTCAGAGGCCTCGCGAAAGTCCGCGCGCAGCAGCGCCTCTTTGACCAATTGCGTTTCGTATTGGTTGACCTTGCAACCCAGCGTGACCAAGCGACATGTTCGCACGGTTCGTCGTCCCGTCCATTTCCAGAAAAGAGGCGGCGGAGTATATGGCGATCGGCCGAGGAATGTACCAACCGGGGTCAGCGTGAATTCGGAACTTGCCAATGCGTCGCCTCTTCCTGGGCAACTTTCATTTCGAGTCCGAATTGGCTGTGGCACGCGGCTGGAACCCGGCGGCGTCGTTGCTGCGAATGTCGGCCGAGCGTACGCCGTCATGGATCGCGCTCGCCGATGAGGGCGACCTGATCTGGACGCCAGAACCGATCGCCGATTCCTTTTGGGAATCGCTCGCCGCGCAGGGGCTGCCGCAAGTGCGCAGCGCGAGCGAACCACCGGAGGAAGAATTCGAGTTAGTCCCGTGGGGCTGGTCACTGAGTACGCGAAAGCTTGGCGGTCGCACATCACAACCGACAGATGAAGCCGTGCGATTGGGAAACTCCCGCGAATGGTCGTTCGAGTTGGAGGAGCAACTGGGAGTCGCGTTGCCGGGAGCCGCGCGGATCGAACGAATCGAAGAACTCGCTGATGTCGTCCGGCGTTCCGCCAGCCAATACGGCGAAGCAGAGACTGAGCACGCTTGGGTGATCAAAGCGAATTTCGGCATGGCAGCTCGCGAGCGAATCCTCGGCCGAGGATCAACGTTGACGACCGCAAACGAACGTTGGCTGCAACGGCGACTTCAATCGGACGGCGCGGTGTTCTTCGAGCCGTGGCTACGGCGTCGCGCGGAAGTGGGGATTCAATGGACGCTTCCGAAGTCAGGACACGGCCAACCCGAACTGCAAGGCATCACGCCGCTGCTGACCGACAAGCTAGGAGGATATCGCGGCAGCGAATTTTCTCTGGATGCCATGATCCCAACCGAATGGCAGCGCGCGGTCGATGTCAGTCAGCAAGCGGCGCTGCGACTGCAACAGACCGGCTACTTCGGCCCGCTGGGGATCGATGCTGCGATCTATGAGGACTCGGCAGGACACGCACTCGCGCGGCCTCTACAAGACATCAACGCTCGTTACACGATGGGACGTCTGGCGCTCGGCTTCCGCACATTGCTGCGGCCGGGTGAACGGGGAGTATGGCAGCATGGCCGTCGCGAGAATTTGATTGTTGATGTGACTCGCGAGATCGAACTCACGCCGCCGCTGATCGGAGACACGTCCCCGATGCACACGTCACGAGTCATGTTCTTCTTAGCGTCTACGATTGAAACAAATTGGCGAGCGGGGCGGCGTCAGCCCTCCGGTTCGGCGACGAACGCACCGGGGGGCTGACGCCGTTCCGCTCGCCTGTTTCATTCATGGCGCGTCCTTTCCATCCCGCGGCAGCGGCCTTAGATTGGCCGAGTCAACTGAGTTCCCGGCGCGATCGGCGGCCAATGTATACCGGCTGGCAGCGCGGGGTTTTGTCCCGAAACTTCTTGAGGAGAGAGCAGCCATGAAACGGCAATGGTGGATGATGGCAGTGGCGGCGGCGTTGTCCTGCGTCGCGATGATCGGTTTGCAAGCGGAAGACAAAAAGGATGGCGAGGGCTGGATCAGCCTCTTTAACGGCAAAGACCTGTCCGGTTGGAAGAAGAACGAAGACGGCAAGTTTGAGGTTGAGGACGGCGTGATCAAAGTCAGCGGCAATCGAGCACACCTCTTCACCGAGAAGGAATTCAAAAACTTCGAGTACAAAGTCGAGTGCAAGACCACCAAGGGAAGCAACTCGGGGCTGTACTTCCACACGAAGTACCAAGCGGACGGCTGGCCGGCTCTGGGTTATGAAGCTCAGGTCAACGTTACGCATACCGACAAGATCAAGACCGGTAGCCTCTACGGCGTGAAGAACGTGGAAGAAGTCGAAGTCAAAGACGACGAGTGGTATGAGACCTACATCAAGGTGGTCGGCCGGCACATCACCATCAAGATCAACGGCAAGACGACCGTCGATTGGGAACAGCCGGAAAATTTCAGAGACGAGAAATTCCCCGGCCGCAAGATCAGCTCTGGCTCGTTCGCAATTCAAGCTCACGATCCGAAGAGCGTCTGTTACTTCCGCAACATCCGCGTGAAGCCGCTGGCCGACTAATCCTCAAACAAGCGACCCCACCGAGCTTGGGGCCTGTCGGTTTAATCGAAGCGTGTTCGCGTATAAGCGTCCAAATTGCAGGTCACTTCAAAAAAATGTCATTCGGACGCTTAAAGTGCCAAATTCAAATTAGTGTAAATGTACTGAACAGGGCTTCTTTC
>CAMDPX010000165.1 GCA_945905295.1 Planctomyces sp. SH-PL62
CCCTGCGTGACGAAACCGCCGCCTGGTCAACCGACGTGAACTCGACCCAACGCGGCGTCGACTGGCAAATGAAAATCGACGACGCCCGCTGTAAGCTCACCTCCGTCTACCCGAAGATTAAGCTTTGACGCGGCACTAGCCCCGGTTTGCGTCATCCGAACCGGGGCTAGCGCCCTGCGGCTCATCGCAGCCTCGCCCTCGTTCTCCTTCTGGTCAACGCGCGGCCGTCGTCTTCTTATTTCGTGGTCGCCCGACGTGGGTGCGCTTGGCTCGCACGGTCGTAGGTTTGGGCGGACCTCCACTCCACGCGTCGGCGAGCAGTTCGGAGATGCCGAACTGTTGGTCGAGGTCCGGCCATTGCACGGCTTGGCCGATGCCCATGATCTCCACATTCTGAAGCTGTCGCGGCGACGCATCGCGGAGTTCCGGCAACAACGCCAGTGGCACGCACACTCGGCAACCATTGTTCAAGTCGATCACCGCTCCCAAGCTGTGATCCCAACTGACGGCCCTGACCAGCGGTTGTTTTCGTTGGCGGTCTTGACCTCGTTTGGTCGCGGCGGCCAGTTGAAGCTCGAATTTCGCGTCGCTCATTTTCATGGATGAAATCTCCGCCATTCGATCAACAACTCGGCTTGATACTCTTCCACCATTGTGATGGCCTTCCGTGCGTCGTTGGGCGACATTCCGTTGTTTTCACGAATCTCAATCGGGTTCAGGTTCACAACCAATTCGGCTTGCGCCCGCCAAACATGCACCTGGGGCGGCTCGTGATCGCGCGAGTAGATCATGATCTCAAATCCGGCCTGTCGCACGATCGTTGCCATGTCGGGCGAATAACCGAAATGCGGAGGGGCTTCCATAGAAACCGCTACGGACGCCACGCAGACGTTAGTCTTTGGGCAGCTCCAGACTCCGCCACAAATACCACGACGCGATTGTGGCATGGGGTCGCCACGGGGCGGCGATTTCTTCGGCTTCTGCTCGTTTCGGGAGTTCTGGCAGGCCGTACAAATTCTGAATCGCGGAGCGCAGGCCGAAGTCGTCGGGGGCGAAGACGTCCGGGCGGCCAAGGCAGAAGATCAGAAACATCTGCACGGTCCAGCGGCCGATCCCTTTGACTTGGATCAGTTCGGCGATGATCTCTTCATCGTCAAGACGATGCACGCGATGCAGACGCACGCTGCCGTCGAGCACCTTGGCCGTGAGGTCTTGCAGATACGCTGCCTTCTGCCGAGACAGGCCGAGCGATCGCAGATCGTCGAAGGACAATTGAGCCAGGTTTTCGGCAGACAACTTGTTGGGCAGTAGCCGAGTCTCCAGCTTTCGCAACATCGACCGAGCGACGGCGGTCGAGATTTGCTGAGCCAGAATCGAGCGAACCAGCGCTTGAAAGCGGCCGCGCTTCGGCTGCAATTCAAACGGACCGACGCGCCGGATGACTTCGGCCAAGACCGGATCGCTTTTGCGAAGGT
The DNA here is from genome assembly GCA_945905295.1 of Planctomyces sp. SH-PL62. Lineage (GTDB taxonomy): Bacteria > Planctomycetota > Planctomycetia > Planctomycetales > Planctomycetaceae > SXKJ01. The sequence continues at coordinate 1,476 of CAMDPX010000165.1, forward strand.
GCCGCAACGCGCGGGTGACGTGTTCGGAAGAAAAGCTCATGACTGCGTTGCCTGGCTCTCCGCGTTGAAGCAACGTGGAGCACGTTTTCAACGTGCTCGTGACGGGCACGTTGAAAACGTGCCCCACGTCTTGGCGGCCTCGTTTCGAGCGTTATCGACGGCGGTTCTTTTTCTTGGCCTCGCGTTCGGCTTTGCGTTTCTTTTTCAACGCCTCGTGCGCGGCGATCGGATCGGCGATGCCGCGCGTGCTGCGTTGCTTTTGGACCGGGCCGTCGATGCCGGGAATTCCCATGCCACCCCCCTTCGAGATTTCTTGGACGGCACGCATCCGTTCGAGGAAGCCCATGTTCGACATCTTGGTCATCATGCCCGACATCGCTTCAAACTGCTTGAGCAGATTGGTGATCTCGTTCGGGGCACTGCCGCTGCCACGAGCGATGCGATTGCGGCGGCTGCGGTCGATCTTGTCGGGATGTTCGCGTTCCCAGGGGGTCATCGAGTTGATGATCCCGTCGATGTGGCTCATGTCCTTGTCGGGATCGCCGAAGCCTTGCATGGCGTCGACCATGCCCCCCATTCCGGGGATCATCTTCATGACCTCGCCCATCGGGCCGAGCTTGCGGATTTGCTTCATCGACTTCTGGAAATCGTGGAGCGTGAACTTGCCGGCCGCCATCTTGGCTTGGGCTTCCGCCATCTCCCCTTCGTCGAGCTGTTGCTGCGCCCGCTCGACCAGCGAGACGATGTCGCCCATGCCCAGGATGCGGCCGGCCATACGGTCGGGATGAAACAGTTCCAGCTTGTCGAGTTGCTCGCCGACGCCGATGAACTTGATCGGGACTCCGGTGACGTGCTTGACCGAGAGGGCCGCACCGCCGCGTGTGTCGCCGTCCAACTTGGTGAGGATCACGCCGTCGAGTTCCATCGCCTCGTTGAAGGCTTTCGCGCTGTTGACAGCGTCCTGGCCGGTCATCGCGTCGCAGACGAGGTAGACCTGATGCGGCTGGCACTTGTTGTCGATCTGCTCCAGTTCGCGCATCAGCTCGTCATCGACGTGCAAGCGGCCGGCGGTGTCGAGGATCACGACGTTGATATCGCCGCGCCGCTTCGCTTCTTTGATACCGTTCTGACAGACGGCCAGCGGCGTACTCTTGCCGGGTTCCTCGGCGTGAACCGGCACGCTGATTTGATCGCCGATGACTTTCAATTGATCGACAGCGGCGGGGCGCTGCAAGTCGGCCGCGACGAGCATCGGCTTCTTGCCCTGCTCCTTGAGCATCTTGGCGAGCTTGCCGCAGGTGGTCGTTTTGCCCGACCCCTGCAAGCCGCACATCATCAGAATCGTCAGCCCATCCTTCTGGAAGTGGAACGAGTGATCGACCGGGCCCATCAAGTTGACGAGTTCGTCGTTGACGATACCGATGATCTGCTCGGAGGGCCGCACAGACTTGAGGACATCCTCACCGAGGGATTGCTGCGTGACGGTCTTTACGAAGCTGTCCACGACGTCGTAATTGACGTCGGCTTCCAGCAGTGCCTTGCGGACTTGCTGCATCCCTTCGCGAATGTTCGCCTCAGTCAGCTTGCCGCCGAGGAAGGAAAACGCACCGCGAAGACGATCGGAAATGCTCTCAAACATGGGTCACAGGCTCCTGCCGAGTCGAACGTGCGGCGAAGCCGCAGCTACGTAGCCGTCACCGCTCCGCGTGACGAGCCGAACGCTTTCCAACGCTTTGCGAAGCACTCGGCTCATCACGCGGAGCGATGATGGCTACGTAAAGAAGGGGCGGATTGTAGAAGTGCGTCAAAAGCGAAACAACCAGCCTCAACAAGGTGGTCAATGAGGGACTCGCAGCATCGATTCCTCGAAACGGCGAGAGTTGATGGATAAAACCATGCAAGCTTTTCGAGTGGCGATCGGCTCCAACAAATCACGAGATCACTGAGTGAGGTTTTCAATGTCAAAGCACTTCCGATGGTGGACGGTAGGTCTGACGATGTTGCTCGGTTGGGGCACATCGGCAAAGTGCTTCGAGCCGCCGACTGCCGGGCATTCGCTGCACGGCGAGGTCTTCAACGAGGGGCCACGTCAGGCGGCGTATCTGATAGGCGGGACCGGCAACGTGACCTTCCCGATCACGTCGGCGAATCCGGAGGCTCAGGCGTTCTTCAATCAGGGGATCGGGCAGTTGCACGGCTTCTGGTACTTCGAGGCCGAGCGGTCGTTCCGGCAAGTCGCGATGCTCGATCCGAACTGCGCGATGGCCTACTGGGGCATGGCGTACGCCAACCTCGAGAACCGGACTCGCGGGGCGAAATTCATCGCCAAGGCGACCGAGAAGAAGGGGGCCGCCAGCCGGCGCGAGCAGCTTTTCATCGACGGGCTGGCGGAGTATCTGAAGGACGACAAACGTAAGGACGAGGAACGTCGCAAGGGCTACATCCGCGATCTCGAAAAGGTGTTGCTCGAATTTCCGGACGACATCGAAGCCAAGGCGTTCCTGGTCGTGTTCCTGTATCAGAGCAAAAGCAGCGTACCGCTCACGAGCCAGTTCGCAGTCGACGCGCTGATTAGTGAGATCTTTCAAAAGCAGCCGATGCACCCGGCACACCACTATCGAATTCACTTGTGGGATCACCACAAGTCCGAGAAGGCATTGGAGTCGGCCGCTCGCTGTGGACAGGCCGCGCCGCGGATCGCCCACATGTGGCACATGCCGGGGCACACGTACTCGGAGCTGAACCGCTGGGCCGATGGAGCGTGGCAGCAAGAAGCCTCCAGCCGGGCCGATCACGCGCACATGATGCGCGACCGCGTGCTGCCGGATCAGATTCACAATTACGCTCACAACGAGGAGTGGTTGATCCGCAACCTGATGAATCTGGGCCGGCAGAAGTCCGCGCTCGACCTCGCCAAGAATCTGCTGGAGTTGCCGCGGCATCCGAAGTTCAACTCGCTGACGAAGGGGAGCGGCAAGCAGGGGCGCGATCGGTTGTTTCAGGTGCTGGAGGGGTTCGAGTTGTGGGACGACGTCGTCGCGCTGTCGAGCACGATGTACCTCGAACCGACCGACGTGACGGCGGAACAAACCAAACGGCTGCGGCTGTTGGGGGTCGCTCATTATCAGCGCGGCGAATTCCCACAGGTCGAGGAATGCGTCAAACAGCTCGAAGCGATCGCGGCTAAGTTGGAGGAGAAGGCTCAAGCGGAAGCGGCCGAGGAGGAGAAGAAGGCTCGCGAAGCGAATAAGAACGACGCCGATGTCGCCAAGGCGAAAGAAGAGAAGCTGAAGAAGTCGCGTGAGCCGATTGCTCCCGTCGAGAAGGCGACCACGGAACTGCGCGGCGTGCTGCTGTTGGCTCGTGGCGAGACCGACAAAGCTCGCGAGCAATTCGACAAAGCGGGCGATCTTCCGAAACTGCGGCAGGCGAAATATCAGTTCCTGTACGGTCAGCACGACAAGAGCGTCGAATCACTGACCGCCGCCGTCAAAGCCGCTGACACGCACGTCATGCCGTTGGCCGTGCAAGTTGATCTGCTCCGGCGGATGAATAAGCTGCCCGAAGCCAAGGTCGCGTTCGAGAAGCTGCGCGGGATCGCGGCGCATGCGGATCTCGACTCGCCGTTGCTGGCGCGGTTGGCTCCGTTCGCCAAAGAACAAAGTTGGCCGGACGACTGGCGCATCGCCGCGGCACCGCGCACCGATGTCGGCGAACGGCCCGCGCTGGATGCGATCGGCCCATTCCGTTGGTCGCCGTCACCCGCCGCCGATTGGAGCCTGCCGGCTTCCGCCGAGAAAACGTTGTCGCTCTCGGAGTATCGCGGCAAATCGGCCATCGTGATTTTCTATCTGGGTTCCGGCTGCTTGCATTGCGTCGAGCAGATGCAGAAGTTCGCACCGCGCGTGAATGACTTCCAGCAAGCGGGCATCTCCATCGTGGGCATCAGCACGGAGAATCTGGAATCCTTGGCGACCTCGATCGCGAACTTCTCCAAGACGGCGGCGTTTCCGATTCCGCTCGTGGCCGATCCGGAACTGAAGATCTTCAAGGCGTATCGCGCCTACGACGACTTTGAGAAGCTGCCGCTGCACGGCACGTTCCTGATTGACGGAGCGGGTCTCGTGCGCTGGCAAGACATCAGCTTCGAGCCCTTCCAAGATGTGGACTTTGTGCTCAACGAATCCAAGCGACTGCTGTCGATTCCCAACCGCTGATGAAATTCGACGCACTCACCCGAAGCGTGAGCGAGGGCGAGCGTTCCGACAGGCGACGAGTTCCACGTTTCGTGAAGCGATCCCCCTCGCTTGCGCGTCGGGTGAGTGTGATTCCCAGCCACTGATACGGATCGCAGGAATTAGCCGCGCGGCTAATTGTCAGAATGCGTATGATGCGCGACGTGCCGCGCAAAAGAACGGCCACGCGCGAGCGTGGCCGTTGAGAAATTGTTGTTGAGATCGCTGGAGTCCAATCGCGCCGATTAGAAATTCGGCACGGGAACGAACGGAACAGTCGTCGTGCCGCCGGGACCGGCGGGAGGACCATCAGGCCGAGTTGGGGGAGTCATTCCGCCTCCCAATCCTTCGTTCGGGGGCGCTGTCGGCATTCCACCAGGCGTGGCCCCTGTCGCCGGTGTTCCGCCGGTTGGGGCTCCTGAAGGTGTGGGCCGTGTGTCACCCAGCGGTCCCTGACTGGGCATGTTCGTTCCACTTCCAGGCAGAGGCTGGGGCGGCGCATTCGCTCCAGCGCCCGGGGCGGAACTGCTACCGCCAGAGCCGTTCGTTCCTGGCAGAGCCGATGATCCACTGGCCCCCGAACCGGAAGGATTCATTCCGCCGCTCATGCCGCGGCCTGGGTCTCCCATGCCCGGCCGGGCGGAGTTGCTACCTCCACTCACCGCTCCAAATCCCATGGCGGTCGAGCCACCTCTCATCGTTTCGTTCATCGCTGAATTACTGCCGGACGTGGTCGTGGCGGATGAGCCCGAGGAATTCGCCAAACCGCCAGAGGTGATTCCGCTGAAACCACCCCCCGCACTTCCACTCGAGAACCCACCGCCGCCACTCGAGAACCCACCGCCGCCGTTCGAGAACCCCCCGCCACCGCCGGAGAAGCCGCCGCCGGAATTCCCGAAGCCGCCGCCACCCATTGCGCCGCCGTATCCACGACTGCCGTAACCACCATTCGATGAACCATAGCTGCCAGACGATCCGCGATTCGTGCGTGTCGAGTTGTTCGTCGCTCGCTCTCGACTCGCGGGTGAACTCGTCGCATCGCGTTCTTTGGGAGCCAGTGGGTCCACTTGAGGAATCAACTCGTCAAGCAGATTACGTCCCGCATCCCGTTCCGCGACGGTCAGGCGGTTGTTGTTGTCTTGATCGATCGACTGCAACAGTTCGCGCACATCATCACGCCAGGTCAGGATATTGATCTCGCGCTCCGATTTATCTTCCATCAAGTTTTTGAGCCGCACCCGCGCCTGGCGAGCCTCGCCGGCATCGAACTTGTCGTTGCGATTCTCGTCGAACCGCTGCATCAGCGTCCGTTGGACTTTGACTTCGTCCAGCGGGCCAGCTTGCAAAGAATCGCTGAGCAACACATTTGCTCCAGCCACGACGAGCCCTGAATAAACCCACGGAAGCCAGCGAAAACGACGCATGTGAGGCTCCTAAATGAAGGATGAGCGGGACGGCAAACAGAGTGCCGCAGCCCTCATTGAAAGTCAAGTTGGCTTCCGCGTTCTCGCGGCTGGTTCAGCTCAATAGACTGACGCCTGTTCGCGAACCACGGGCCGGAGCGGAGCCGAAACATATCATGCCGACGTCACTGAGCGACTTTCCTGGAAGTTCCTGGCGGAAGTTTTCTCCAGAATCACAGCGTCTGCTGAGAGACCGCTGCCAAGAGTTCGATGAGGCTTGGCAGCCAGGTCGGCAGCCGGATCTGAACGAATTTTGGCAAGCCGATTCGCCGACCGAACGTTCCGCACTGCTGTTCGAACTCCTGTGCGTCGATCTGCGGCATCGCGCGGCGCTCGGCACCCTGCCGCCGCGCGAACAATATCGGCAACGATTCGCCGAGCAGTCCGCCGTTATCGACAGCGCGTTCGACTTGTTGGAGTCCGGACAACTCACGCTGGGACCGGCATCGCAAGAGACGTTGGTGGTCCCGATTCCGTTTCAACCTTCCAAAGAGGTCACATTGGCGGAGCCTTCCCGGCCAGCCAACAGTTTCGAAACCACGCTTTTGGGGAGCCAGCTTACGAATTCGGCCGATCAGAAGAATCCGCCGGCTTCGTCAGACGAGTTTGAAACGCAAGCCGTGTCGGTCTCGTTTACCAAGCCGCTCATCTCGCAACCGAGTTCCATACCCTCCGGTCGTTCGGCGACGGCACCGGCCGGCGTACTCGAAACGCAGATCGAATCACCCCGCTTGCCGCCGTCACCAGCATCCAGTCCCCGTCGCTCACCAAGCGACGTCCCGCAAGTGCTCGGTGACTACGAGTTGTTGGAAGAACTCGGACGCGGCGGCATGGGCATTGTCTATCGAGCCAAACAGCGCAGCGTGAATCGGCTGGTCGCCTTGAAAGTCATCCGCCCCGACCGGCTCTCCAGCATGAGCTTGTCGAACCAGCGAAAAACCGTCGATCGCTTTCGTCTCGAAGCCGAAGCCGCCGCGCGGATCAATCACGACAACCTCGTGACGGTGTATGAAGTCGGTTGCGACGCGGGCATGCACTACTTCTCGATGCGGTACGTCGAGGGAACCAGCATCTCCGAGGCGATCCGAACGAACCCTGCCGAGAATCGCGTCGCCGCCGAATGGATGGAGCCCATCTGCCGCGCGGTCGAGGCAGTGCATCGGCAAGGCATCCTGCATCGCGATCTGAAACCTCAGAACATCTTGTTGGAGAAAGCGACCGGCCGCTCGCTGCTGGCCGACTTCGGTCTCGCAAAACTCGCGGACGATGAAACCGCGATGACTCAAACCGGTGACGCGGTCGGCACGCCCGCCTACATGTCCCCCGAACAATTCGAGGATGCCAGTCGCATCGGTCCCGCGGCTGACATCTACGGTCTCGGCGCGACGTTGTACTGCGTGCTCTCTGGCCGCCCGCCGTTTCAGGCGTCGTCAGCCATCCAGACGATGAAGCAAGTTCTCGAAAGCGAAGCGATCCCACTGCGGCAACTCAACCCGGCCGTGGATCGCGATCTCGAAACGATCTGCATGAAATGCTTGGACAAGTCCCCCGCGCGGCGCTACGAATCCGCGGCTGAGCTGGCCGATGAACTCAAACGCTACCTCGAAGGCCGGCCAATTCTCGCTCGACCGGTCAGCCTACCCGAACGGGCCGCTCGCTGGTGTCGCCGCAATCCGCTGGTCGCGTCGCTGATCGGAGTGAGTTTCGCCGCCGTCCTCTTTGGTGTCGTGGCGTTAGGGATCAGCAATGTTCGCACCGAGGCCGCTCGCAAACGGAGCGAAGAGAGCTTCCACGAGGCGAAGTCCGCGGTGAACGATCTCTTCACGCTCGTCAGCGAAGAACGCTTGCTGAACGAACCGGGCCTGCAAGAAGTCCGCCGCGACCTGCTGGAACGAGCGCGCGGCTACTACGAGCGTTTCCTGGAACGCCGCTCGGCCGATCCGGCACTCCAGTTCGAACTCGCCGCGACGAAGTACCGCATGGGATTGATCGAAGAAGCCCTCGGCGACCCCCAGAAGGCGCTCGACTGGTTCACCAAGGCACGCGACTGGCAGAAGGCCCAAGTCGCCGCGCAACCCGATTCCCTCGACACCGCTCGAGCACTCAGCAACACGCTGACCGCGATGGGCCGAGTCTCCGCGCAGCGTAACAAGCTCGACGATGCGACCGAACACTTTACCGCCGCCGAGAAGCTGCGCGAGCGGCTGATCGAACAGACGAGCAAGGCGGGCGACAAGTTCGACCTCCTGCGACTGCACGCGAATGCTCGCATGAATCTTGGACTCGTCGAACGCAAACGAGGCAACTTCGATCAAGCACGCAAGCTGTATCTCGAAGCTCAAGACCAGCGCCGCAAGACGCTGCCGGGGAATCCCCAAGACCGAGCCATGCGCCGCGATCTTGCGAAGGGTTTCTACAACCTCGCGAATCTCGCCATCGATCACAACGACGAAGCCGCGCTCCGCGAGAACATCGACGAAGCGATCAAACGCTACGAGGAACTCCTGACCGAGAACCCGCGCGATCTCGACGACCAATACTTGCTCAGCCTCTGTTACCGGCTGCGAGCCGACTTGTTCGCCGCGCAGGCTCAAGGCGACCCGCAATTCATGCCGGCAGCGATCGACGATTACTCGAAAGCTTCTCGCATCGTGCAAAAACTCAGCGACCTGAATCCCTCGGTCGTGAAATATCACGAAGAACTCATCCGCCTCTTGATGAACCTTGGCCAGCTTTTCGCTCAACAGCGGGACATTGACCAAGCCCGCGCTCAGTATCAGCGTGCCCTCGCGCTGATTGACGAGTGGGAGAAGTCCCCAAGTGTGTACGATCCAAAAGGTCCGAGTCTGCGAGCCGTGGTCGAAGCGGCCATCTTGCAATTACCGGCCGCCAAGGACTGATTCAAAGTGGCTGCGGCGCTCCGAACAATCGGGACGAATTGTCTGATTGCAGCATCGTTGGAGATTGTTGATACTCGGTTCTCGCCACGCTTCTCAACGACGATCGAGACACTCACGCCATGACTGCCGCCCCCAGCTTCAAAATTCTGCCGGAACAAAACGAACTCGCTCAGATGGAACGCGACCTTCGCTTCTATCCCAGCCAGGTCACGGCTCCCAAGGTGCTCAGCCGCGAGCTGATCGCGCAATTCAATCGCGACGGCTACGTAAAAGGGCTGCGAGTCTTCGATGCGGCTGGCACGGAACGGAACCGGCAGTATTTCGACGCCTTGCTGGCAAGCGTACTGGCGGCCGGTGGCGACAGTTATTCAATCAGCACCGCGCATTTGAAATACGGCTACGTCTACGACCTCATCACGAATTCGCGGATCGTCGATTACGTCGCGGACATTCTCGGACCGAACGTGATCGGTTGGGGGTCGCACTTCTTCTGCAAGATGCCCAAGGATGGGAAAGCGGTCGCGTGGCACCAGGACGCCAGCTATTGGCCGCTGACGCCGTCGAAGACCGTCACCGTCTGGTTGGCGATCGACGATGCCGATTGCGAGAACGCCTGCATGAAATTCATTGCCGGCTCGCAGAACTTCGGGCACCTGACGTACCGGCCCAGCAGTGAGGCCGATCACAACGTGCTCAATCAGAGCATCGACAACGCCGAGCAATACGGCACGATCGTGTATGATGTCCTCCAAGCTGGCGAGTTCTCGATTCACTCCGACTTGCTGCTGCACGGCTCCGAGGCCAACACCTCCGAACGCCGCCGCTGTGGTCTGACGCTCCGCTATTGCACGCCCGACGTCCGCGCCGGTTCCGAATGGAACAAGAAGGGGGTCGTCGTTCGCGGCAGCGATCCCACCGGCCATTGGGCCAACCCACCACGCCCCAGCGTGGAGTAGTCGTGGCTTTTGTAGCCCAGGCCCTTGTGGCCTGGATGATTCGCTCAGAGGACTGAACCGACCGACCCGCAAGGGGTCGGGCTACAGTGGCCTCCGCCGAAATACGGTCATACGCCCATGAGTCACAGCCCCTTTTGAACGCAAAAAGCAGGCCGAGAGCTTGATTGCGGAGCCGGGACGAGGCCGCTATCTTGCCCCGCCCATTGGGGTTCCAAAGTCAGTTTGCACAGTCGTTTTAAGGTGATTGCGTCATGGAAACAAAGCTGGTCGCTGAGCGGCGATCCAAGTTGGGAACGTCGGAAAATCGTCGCCTGCGCGCGAAGGGTTTGATTCCGGGAAACATCTACGGCCACAAACAAGATCCGATCTCGGTGACCTTCGCGGACAAAGAGGCATCCGCGCTGGTGAATTCCACACATCGCGTCGTCAGCCTGGAGTTCGAGGGCAAGACCGAGACCGCGATCCTTCGCGAGACTCAATGGGATGTCTTCCGCAAACAACTCTTGCACATCGACTTCATGCGTGTGGACGCGAATGAGCGCGTCAAAGCCGACGTCGACGTCGTCGTCCGCGGCACCTCAGCCGGAGCGTTGGCGGGAGGCATCTTCGAGCAACCACTGCACGCCCTGCATGTCGACTGCTTGGCGATCAATATTCCCGAAGCGATCGTCGTGAAAGTGCAGGGCCTGAAAATTGGCGAAGCGATTCACGTCAAAGAATTGGATATCCCCGAAGGCGTGACGGTGCTGAACAACCCAGACGCCATCGTCGTCCGCGTGATCCAGCCGATCGTCGTCGAAGCGGTTCCCTCCGCCGAAACGGAAGTGGCCGAGCCAGAAGTCATCAAGAAGGAAAAGAAAGCCGCCGACGATGCCGACGAGAAGTCGGGCAAGAAGTAATCTGGTCGCGGTTTGATTTTGATTCCATAAAACACGGGCGGTTCTCCGCCCGTGTTTTTTCGTAGAGCAGGCGGCTCGCCTGCCGAGCATCGGACCGCTTCGACAGGCGAGCCGCCTGTCGCTACGAGCTTTGCTTCCGCAATTCTGTCGACGAGAGATCGCTACGAAACTCCGCTTCGGAAATCTCGTCGAACAAGTCGCGCAGCGACGGCGGCAATCCCAAATCGCGCAGCGTCTGGAATGATTTCCTGTCGAGTCGTCCCGCCACCAAGAAGCGACCGCCCAGCGAACGAATCTCGCTGAGTGCAGCGAGCATCTCGGCTTCACCGCCGTAGTATTTCGACTGCACGATTCGTTCGGCGGTGTCGATGCCGATAACGAACGCCGTATTCGGGAACAGCCGGGACTTGAGCACAAACGTCGGCGCGTGGGTCAGCACCACGGGGCGGTCAATGAATTGTCGGCAGCGCGACTCGATGGTCAGAAAATCGAGCGGCGGCTTATCAACATTGACGCACGACATCTCGAAGTCGACCGGTCCACCCAATCGTTGCTCCGCCACACGAACCAGTTCGCGATGCCCGTCATGCAACGGATTGAATGAGCCAGCCAATAAACCTGCCGGCTTGAGCGGCGGCTCCAGTTGCCAAATCACCGGAGTCGCGGTTCCCAAACTAACCCGACGCGCCAGCAAGGCTTTCTCTTCGCTGTCGTCCAATGTTCCCTCGCTGGCGCGTCGGGTTAGTGTGTCCGTCGGAACCGTCCAAAGTGTCGTCCGTCGTCCCGCGACCAAATCCACCAGCAGCGGATCGGCGACGCCCCCTGCGTTCGTCAGCTTGTCTCTCTGTTGGAGGACAACCTCCGGCAGCGAGGCCAGCCCGCAGGTCTCACTCAGCAACCGCAACAGGACATCGGCAACGAGTCGCTCTTCAGCGGCACGATCTCGCATGTCTTTTGACAGCGATAACTCGATCAACCGCGTCGCGTTCATGGTTTGCGTCGCGATCCACGCGCGATGTTCGCCTCGCTTGGGCCGATCGCTGACCAGCGCGGCGGTGCAACCGACGCCGATGGCCATGTCAGAATCGGCCGAAATTTGCCGAGCACGTTGATACGCCACAACCGACATCGCCAGCGCTGTCTCGCGACTGCAGGACTGCTCCGGCGCACGGCCCAGCCATTCGGTCAGTGCCGGCGACGAGTACGGCACACGCGCTTCGAGCAGAAACGCGGACGCGCCCGGCACCGTCAACAAGTCCGAGATTGCCAAACTGCCGCCACCCGTGACAGCAATCACCGCTTGCCGGCCGCTGGAGTGAATCGCAGATAAGAATTCTTGCCGCACCGAATCCATCGCTCTCTGCCCTCGTCTGAAATCGGACACGGCGGCGGGTGTAGTACGGGTGTCTGAGGATGGCAAGCAGACTCGCCTGCCTCGCGGTAGCGGCCTATCCTTCCGCCGCATTGCCTCTCTCGAAGCGTACCACGGAGGTTCCCATGCAGTTTGTTCGCAAGACTATTTTTGGCGGCCTGACGTTGATCTTGGCGTTCGGTCTGGCTGTCGCAGGAGACACGCGGATGAAGTATCCGGAAACAAAGAAGACGGATCACGTTGACGAGTACCACGGCACCAAAGTGCCCGATCCCTATCGCTGGCTCGAAGACGACGTGCGGCAATCGAAAGAAGTCGCCGCGTGGGTCGAAGCTCAGAACAAAGTCACGAACGCGTTTCTGGAGTCGATCCCGCAGCGGGACGGAATCAAGAAGCGGCTGACCGAACTGTGGAACTACGAGAAGTTCGGCGTCCCCGCCAAGGTCGGCGGCAAGTACGTCTACTCGAAGAACGACGGTTTGCAGAACCAATCGGTGCTGTACGTCATCGAGACGCTGACCTCTGAGCCGCGAGTGCTGATCGATCCGAATTCCTGGTCGAAAGACGGCACGGTCGCGCTGGCAAGCACCTCGTTCAGCGATGACGGCAAGTTCCTCGCCTACAGCGTGGCTGAGGCAGGTTCGGACTGGAACACCTGGCGGATTCTGGAAGTGGACTCCGGCCGGTTGCTGACCGACGAGTTGCGGTGGGTGAAATTCAGCGGCGTGTCCTGGACGAAGGACTCGCGCGGTTTCTTTTACAGCCGCTATGACGAGCCGAAAGAAGGAGCCGCCTTTCAAAGCCTCAACAAGAACCAAAAGGTGTTCTATCACCGAGTCGGTTCGTCGCAGGCGGATGACGTGCTGGTCTACAAGCGACCCGATCAGCCCGACTGGGGTTTCCAAAACTCCGTCACCGACGATGGCCGTTATCTCGTCATCACCACCTGGAAGGGGACCGACGACAAATACCGCATCACCTACAAAGACCTGCTGGAGCCGTATGGGATGCCGATCGATCTGATCGACAATTTCGACAACGAATACACGCTCATCGGGAACGACGGCCCGGTCTTCTATTTTCAGACCGACTTGGAGGCTCCGCGCAAGCGAGTCATCGCCATCGACACGCGCAAGCCGCACCTCTTGAAAGAGCTGATCCCGGAATCCAAAGAGACGCTCGTCGGCGTCAACATCCTCGCCAATCAATTCGTGGCGACGTATCTCAAGGACGCGAAGACCCAGGTGAAATTGTTCGGGCTCGATGGCCGCTTCGTGCGCGAAGTCGAGTTCCCCGGCATCGGTGCCGCGGCCGGATTCGGCGGCAAGCGTGAAGAGACCGAGACGTTTTATTCCTTCAGCAGCTTTGCGACTCCGTCGAACATTTTTCGATACGACATGCTGACCGGCAAAAGCGAAGTCTTCCGCAAGACGAACGTGAAGTTCAGCCCCGACGATTACGAAGTCACGCAGGTGTTCTACAAAAGCAAAGACGGCACGAAGGTGCCGATGTTTCTCGCTCACAAGAAGGGGCTGAAGAAGGACGGCAGCAATCCCACGCTGCTGTACGGCTACGGCGGCTTCAACATCTCGCTCACTCCGAGCTTTTCGGTGTCACGTCTGGCCTGGATGGAGATGGGCGGAGTCTTCGCCGTCCCCAACCTGCGCGGCGGCGGCGAGTACGGCGAGGATTGGCATCAAGGGGGGACGAAGCTCAACAAACAAAACGTCTTCGACGACTTCATTGCTGCCGCCGAATGGCTCATCGACAACAAATACACGAGCACTCCGAAGCTGGCGATCCAAGGGGGCAGCAACGGCGGCCTGTTGGTCGGAGCCTGCATGGCTCAGCGACCCGACTTGTATGGCGCGTGCCTGCCAGCCGTCGGCGTGATGGACATGCTCCGCTTCCACAAGTTCACCGCCGGACGATTCTGGGTCGATGACTACGGCAGCGCGGACGATCCGGAGCAGTTCAAGGCAATCTTCGCGTACTCGCCGTATCAGAATCTCAAACCCGGCAAGAAGTATCCGGCAACGATGGTCACGACCGCCGATACCGACGATCGCGTCGTCCCCGGCCACAGCTTCAAGTTCGCCGCCGCGTTGCAGGCTGCTCAAGCCGGAGACGCGCCGACGCTGATTCGCATCGAAACCCGCGCTGGCCACGGTGCGGGCAAGCCGACCTCGAAGATCATCGAAGAGGTCAGCGACCAATGGGCGTTTCTGGTCAAGAGTCTCGGTATGAAGTAACCGCGCTCGTAGTGACCCCGTTTATGGGGTCAAACGCGCGATCCCGACCCGATGAATCGGGTCACTACGAGCGCTAAGCCACCGCTTCCACCGCGCCGCTGCGCCCGGAACGCAGCGCGGCTTGTGTGAAGTCGAAGACCGGCAGAGCACATTCCGGTGGAGCAATCGGTGGCGCATCCAGCAGTAATTGGTCGAGGAACCCACTGACGGGATTACCGAGAAGATCAAGCTCGGGGTGAGTCAGCGGGCTGACACCCATCGCCGCGCGCCAGCGCGGATCGGTCACGGACAATGGTTCGAGCGTGTTATTACGGCCGAGCCAGATTTGCCAGTCGCGCACGAGCAAGTCGGCGTGCTCGCAATGGAAATGAAAGTCTTCGCGAAACGTCTGGGCGTGGCCGGTGAAGTGCATCGTCAGCAACACGTCTTGTTCGAGCCGTGCGGAGAGCGAAGAGTTGATTTCGACGCGGCTGCCGCAGGTCTGATTGCGAGCGAACACATCGAGCGGTCGCAGGCCGGTCAGAAAGAACGCGAGGTCGATCTTGTGGCTGCCGGCATCACCCAGAAAGCCGCCAAGATTGATGGCCGGATCGTCGCGCCAAGTTCCGCCCATGGTTTGCTGCCAGCGTTCTGAGTTAATTGACGTGACCGCTCGCACCGCGCCCCAGCGTCCGCTTTGGAGTTCGTCGCGGAGCACGCGATAGACCGGCCAGGACCGCCGCTGATACGCGACCGATAACACCGGGCCGCTGCGCGACTCATCAATCAGCGTCAGCAAATGTTCGCGCCGATCGGCCAGCGGCTTTTCGCAGAGCACATGCCAGCCGCGTGCTCGGCAAGCGCGAATGTGATCGAAGTGCAGTGAGGTAGGCGTGCCGATGATCGCCGCATCGGCTTCGGTCTGATTCAGCAAGTCGTCGAAGCTCGTGAAACCGCGAGCATCCGGTGCAAGCTCGCGCAGTGATTCCACGGCTTCCGATTGCGTATCGAACAGAGCAACGGCCTGGCCACGGCCATCGGTACGCAGACGTTCGATATGCATCCTACCCATGCGGCCGCAGCCGAGGATTGCGAAGCGAATGAGGGAGTTTGGCATGGAGGACTCTGAGGCGATTGATGGGGGAATGATCAAGAGCCCGACGAATAGAAGGAGACGACGAATGGGACAATCCGCATTCGTCGTCTCCTTCTATTCGTCGGGCTCTTAGCAGTTCAGCGTTTTTTCTGCAGCGCTTGGCGAGCCTCTTCGACGGTCAGCTTTTCGTCGCCGTTGAGGTCGAGCTGTTTGAAGACCGGACGTAGGCGATCGGGAGTTTCTTCAAGCGACAGCACGCCGTCTTTGTTCTTGTCGAGTTGCTTGAGGCCGTCGATTACCCGTGCGGCAATGGCTGGAGAGATCGCTTCTGCGGCCGCCTCACGCCGTGATGTGCCGGTGACTTTCCGAGTCGATTCAAACGTCTCACGCGCGATCGCGATGTCAAAGTAACCGATCAGCATCTCGTCCCAAGTTTGCTCGCCCCAGCGGACGGTCGCTTTGGGATTTGGGTTGTTGAGGTTCTTCTCCGAGTTGTCGAAGTGAGCGACGACGTGCAGCGAACTGCCGGCCGAAATGCTCAGCGGTTCGGCGAGCCGATACGACGTTTGCCAGTTGAAGTCGTAGTGCGGCACATCGAGCAACGTCTCTTTGCGACCGTCGGCGGATTGCAACTCATAGCGGAACGATTTGCCGCGAACGTGCATGTGCGGCATCAGATTCAGCAGTTGCACATCGACTGGCGACTTCGGCGAGTTCGCCTCGTGTTGAGAATCACTGGCGTTGGGCGGAATGATCAAACCGCCCGACTTGCGAGCTTCACTGGTCATCACGGCGTGAGTCACCGACTTCTCGTCGGCGAACAACAGGCCGATGCGGCTGGTGTCCTGCGTCGCCTTTCCGGTGGGCGTGTAGTGAATCTGAAAGACGAGCTTCGCTCCGGCCGGAAGCAGTTTGGCCATGCCGGTGGGATACTGCTGCGGCAAGAATCCGGGAACGTAGGCGGCGAGAAACGCCCCCTCTCCGTCGAACTTGCGCATCTCCGATTCCGTCTTGGCGAAGACCAAAACGTGATGCACGACCGAGCGTTCGCCGGGTTGAATCTCAGCGGCATTAACCCACTTGTCTTCGGCGAGTTTGGGATCCACGACGAAATACTGATATCGCACAGTGCCAGAAGCGGGGACGTCATAAGGCTTGTCGCGCATGTTGACGATCAGGTCCGGCTCACGCGGCAACTGCCAGCCGTCGGTGAAAGATTTCGGAGGGGGCAGATCGCGGCGATCTCCTTCGGGAGCGCCGGCTTTGACCCAATCGAGGATCACTTTCTTCTCGTCCTCCGGCAGGTTGCGAGCATTCGCGAACTTGCCGTGATCGGGACTCGCGTGCCACGGCGGCATCCGGTTGTCTTTGATGACTTCAGCGATGGTCTCGGCCCAGCCCGCGACTTCGTCGTAGCTGGTCATCGCGAACGGAGCGACTTGACCCGGTCGATGACAATTCATGCAACGATTCTGCAAGATCGGAGCGACGTGCTTCGAGTACGTGACTTCGGCTCCCGGTTTTGGTTCGCGGACTTTGCCGATGTGGCAGCCTTCGACTTCAGTTGTCGCGACGCTAACCGGTTTGCCGGCGAGTAATTCTTCAATCGCGCTCTTCAGGTCTTGTCGTTTCGCCGCTTCGCGGCGGTAGCCGATGCCATCTTGATCGTCGATGCGTCCGAAATACCGAATCGCTCGCTTCTGATCGAGCACGACAACCTCAGGAGTCCGTTCCGCTCCGGCCACGTCCGCCAGTTTGTTGCCGGCGTCTTTCAGGAGTCGGAAACCGATCTCTTGCTGTTTGGCCTGCGCAGCGAGATCGGCTAACGAGTCTTGCCGATTCGAGTTGATCCCCAAGATGACAACGCCGCGCGGTTCGAATTCTTTCGCCAGCGCGTTGAGCTTCGTCACCGCCAACTTGGCCAGCGGGCATTCGGTTCCGAGAAACGCCAGTACGACAACTGGCTTGTCCTGCACGTCGGCCAGCGACACGCTTGAGCCACGATAGTCGGTGAGAGTCGCGTCGGTGATGACTCGGCCGAGGCGTTCGGTTCGTGTTGCTTCTGCCGCGCGGAGGTTTCCGCAGGAGATTGCCAGGATCAAAGCCGCACAGATGAAAGAACTGAAACGCATCGGAATCTCCTGAAACTAGCACGGCACTCGATGAGACATTCAGGCGAGCGGGGCGGCGTCAGCCCCCCGGTAAACTCATAGTCGCCGCAGGACCGGGGGGCTG